>JAGOUA010000016.1 GCA_018061485.1 Patescibacteria group bacterium | reverse complement strand
TCAAAACTGAATCCACCCCGCACGCGAACCGAGAGAGCATCTCGTTGCATACGGGGTGGTCAGAGGAACCAAGGCACGTCGTTCGTGAACGAACGTGCCAAGGGTACAAGGGCTTTGTTCAAGCGCCAAGTGCCCAAGACACCAAGTTCTACAACTCGCGGAACGCGACGAACACCCAACAAACGGAAGCCCAGTCGCTGTCGAGCAAGCCCTGGATCAGCCCGCGGTCGCTGTCGTTGAAGTTGGAGTACGGCACGTACAGGCGGCCATCGGAAGAGCGCCAGCAGCCGTTGTCCTCCGGGATCGAGGCGTGGCAGCCCTTGGGCTTCCGCTCCTTGATGAAGGCGGTGAACGCGCCCGTGTGCCCGTAGAAGCCGCGCTCCTTGAAGTAAGCACGCACCTCGTCGGACTTCACGTGGCGCTTCGGCTCCCAGGTCATGACCTCGAACCGCTTGCCGCGGCCGCTGATCGGGTTGCCGTCGATGCCACGGTGGAAGTCCCACTTGGCGTAGTCGCTGTCCAGGTACATGAGGCCGCAGTGAGACTTCGTGAGCGCGGTGAGATCCACCGCGTCGAGGTCGGGCACTTCGATCACGTTGCGGGCGTCGCCGATGGGCGTTCCCCGGAAGGGGTGGCCGCCGGTCGGCGCATCGTGGTGCGCGAGCTTGGGAAGCTCCGCGTGCCAGTGATCGGTGATGAGGCGCGCGATGGCATCCCACGTTTCGCGCCCCTTCGGGCTGACGAGACGCTGGAGCGCTTCGAGCGGTACCTCCGTGCGCAGGCAGGCCTGGACGAACTCGTCCTGCAGGCCCCGAACCAGTCCAAAACCCTTCTTGAGAACCTTGATCGCTTCGTTCATGGTCGTCGTTGCTCCGCTTCTTGGCTTATCCCTCATCCCCTGCCGTAATGCAGAAGATCCCAGACTTGCCGTTGTAGAATATTGGTACTTTAAGGAACATCCCAGAATAGCATATTTTCCTACAAGCGTCAATCTAAAGACGGCAAAATTGTCTAACGTTAGCCTTTTTTATCAAGCAAAAAAACCACCCGGTTGGGTGGCTTTTGCATGAAACCTCATCTAAATATCCAAGTTGGTGACGTTTTTGGCGTTCGTTTGGATGAACTTCTTACGAGGTGCGACATCCGAACCCATCAAGGTTTCGAACACCTCGTTTGCTTGTGCGGCGTCCGTTACCGTCACCACCTTCATCAAGCGCGTCTCTGGATTCATGGTTGTTTCCCACAGCTGTTCGGCGTTCATTTCTCCCAAACCCTTATAACGCTGGATGTCGACACCCCCATAGCGACGAACCTCGCCATCTTCTGATACACCTTCTTGTTCTTCCACCACCTCTTCAACCACCTCCTCCTTTTTTCCCTTCTTTTTCTCGGCGCGCTCTTCTTTTTTCCGAAGAAGCTCTTTCAAGACCGCGTCTTTTTCTTCGTCGCTATACGCGTAACGAATGTCTTTTCCGGCAGCGAGACGATAGAGCGGCGGCTGGGCGATAAGCACGTGGCCGTCGTGAATGAGTTGTGGGAAGTAGCGATAGAACAAGGTGAGAAGCAGAACACGAATATGTGAACCGTCCACGTCGGCGTCGGTCATGATCACAATGCGATGGTAGCGAAGCTTCGCGATATCGAACATTTCCCCAATATTCGTGCCAAGGGCGATCACGATATTCTTGACCTCGTTGTTGACGAGCATCTTATCTAAGCGCGCGCGTTCCACGTTCAAGATTTTTCCCTTGAGAGGCAAAATCGCTTGCGTTTCGCGGTTGCGACCCTGCTTGGCCGATCCTCCTGCAGAGTCTCCCTCTACGATATAGAGTTCGCTATCAGCTGGATTCTTCGACGAACAGTCGGCGAGCTTTCCCGGAAGCGTCAAGCCTTCGAGCGCGCCTTTGCGCAATACCGTATCACGAGCCGCACGAGCCGCTGCGCGAGCGCGTTGCGCCAGCACACACTTCCCGATGATCGCCTCCGCATCACGCGGATGCTCTTCCAAGAACGTCGCAAACGCTTCACCCATCACCGTTTCCATCGCGCCACGTGCTTCTGGCGTTCCAAGCTTTGCCTTGGTTTGCCCCTCGAACTGCGGCTCTGGCACGCGAATCGAGATCACGGTCGTGAGACCTTCACGCACATCTTCTCCGCTCAAGTTCTCTTCTTTTTCTTTCAAAAAGCCTTTTGCGCGAGCATACCCATTCAACACACGCGTCAACGAAGCGCGAAAGCCCTGTACGTGCGTACCCCCTTCTGGGTTGATGATGTTGTTGGTAAACGCGTACAACGTTTCAGAGTAGTCATCCGTATACTGCAACGCGACGGATACTTCGATTTCTTCGACCTGCTTTTCGACAAAAAAGATGTTCTCGTTCTTAATGTGCTTCTTTTGGTTGATAAAGCCCACGTACGAGGCCACACCTCCCTCAAAATAAAAGCCGTATACCTGCTTGCCACCCTCGTGACGATGATCTTCCACCACTAAACGCACACCCTTTGTGAGGTAACACTGTTGGCGATAGTGATCAACAACACGCTGATAATCAAAATCAATCCCTTGCGTAAAGATCGTCGCATCAGGCTTAAACGTGATAGTGGTGCCGTGACGACGGCTGGTACCGATCTTTTTGACGGCACCCTGCGAAATTCCGCGCTTAAACTCCTGTTGCCACATCTCACCATCACGTTCAACCACGGCAATCAGATGATCAGACAACGCGTTCACCACCGACGCACCAACACCGTGTAATCCTCCAGAGATTTTATAACTACTACCCTCGCCACCAAATTTTCCTCCTGCGTGCAACTTTGTGAGAACGAGCTCAAGCGCTGATACGCCGTATTGCTTATGAATATCCACCGGGATACCGGCACCGTTATCACTTACCGAAACATAGCTATCTGGCAAGAGCGAGATAATGATGGTGTCCGCACGACCAGCCATGGCTTCGTCAAACGAGTTGTCCGCAATTTCACGCACCAAATGAAACAAACCATCAGGTCCCGTGGAACCGATGTACATACCCGGGCGCTTGCGCACCGGTTCTAATCCTTCAAGAACCGAGATTTGATCGGCTCCGTAGGCACCTTTCTTGGGAGAGAGTTCTTTTTCAGGCATACCATTCGCGGGCATGGTAACAGGGGGACATGCGAAAAAAAAGAGCTGCGTCAAGGGATTTATCCTCGATTTTTTTCTCGCCTTTTTCCGTGCTATACTCGTCCATATGCCAGGCTTTTCTTCTTCTCCTGTTGGCAGCGGCCATTCATCTGACGCGCTTCGCCTTGCCGACTGGATTTCACAACATCGCCTGACCTTGCGGCAAATGGGTTACGGATCACTCATTGCGCTCGCCGTCCTCACATGGGGGTTTAGCCTGTGGACACTGCTCGATACCTACGCCATCTCCTATCCACGCGAACAACGTATTCCCCTGCGTATCGCGAGCGTCTTTATCGACGAAGGAGCAAGCGCGTTTACCGCACCTGCCCCACTAGACATCGGCGGAGCGCAAAGCCTTATCCAAGAAGGTGCTCGTCGGCATATCTACGCCCCCGTGAGTAACCCAAATCCTCGATGGTGGGCAGAGATTCGGTACCGCTTTCGCGATGGCACCACCGAGACCCCTTTACGAAGCGCTGCGCTTCTTCCCCAAGACACACGCCTTCTCACGGAGCTTGGGTGGGAAAAAGGCGGCCTCACCTCTCCAAGCCTGAGCATTGAATCGGTCGTGTGGCGACGCATTGATTCTACTTTGACCGCCGGAGACTATGCCGCATACAAGCAGCAACGTTCGCAACTCATCACGACCGATCCAGCGTATCAAAGCGACATCGAAATCGAAGGTCGACGCCTTGGCCGCAGCACCTTCACCCTTAAGAACCCCTCTGGCTACACCTATCGCGACGTAGAATTTCTCACCCTTGTGTCTCGCGAAGGAACCGTCGTTGGTATACAAAAACTCGTTCTCCCCACAATTCCTCCGGGATCAGAACAAGTCATTACCCAAGTCTGGCCAGAAAACCCTCTCGCTGTCACCAAGACAGACGTACAAACGTTTGTGCATCTGTTAGATCCAGAAACCTTCCTCAAACCATAAAAGAACGAGCGTACCTGGTGATCTGCCCTTTCTCGTAGGAGGAAAATCGCGTAGGCTTACGCTATGCTACGCCACTTCCTTCACAAGCTTGAACGCTTCGACTGGATCCTTGCCCTGTCCGTTCTTGGCCTGGTGGTGTTCGGCTGTCTTCTTCTGTATTCCATAGGCATCTCTCAAGAACAGAGTTCGTTTATCCGTCTAGAAAAGCAGCTGATCGCTTTCGTTCTTGGCTTGATCGGCGCAGGCACCCTGTGCTGGATGGACTATCGTCAAACACGGTCATTCAGCGTGATTGGCTATCTTGCGAGCTTTAGCCTCCTGCTCGCCGTACTCCTGTTTGGAACGCGCGTGAACGGAACAGCTGGCTGGTTTCAGTTTGGCAGTCTATCCTTTCAGCCGGTGGAGATCGCAAAACTCGGTCTCCTGCTCTATCTTGCGGCGTTTTTTTCTCGACGTGCACACGGGCGTCTATCGTGGAAGCTCTTTTTTTTGAGCGGTGGCGCCGTCAGTGTCTTTGTCGGCCTCGTTCTTCTACAGCCGGACTTTGGTTCGGCGATGGTGATGGTCGGTACATGGCTTGCCCTCTGCGTGTTTATCGGACTGCCGCGCTTTGCTTGGATTATTCTACCTCTTGGTTTGGCATTAGTTGGCGGTCTCACGTGGGAGTTTGGCCTTGCTCCCTATCAGCGTGATCGTATTCTCACCTTTTTAGACGCGGAGCGCGACGCTCGCAACAGCGGTTATAACGCCATTCAAGCGCAAATCGCCATCGGCTCAGGAGGACTCCTCGGACGCGGACTCGGCGAAGGATCGCAAGCGCGGCTGCGGTTTCTCCCCGAAGCATCCACCGACTTTATTTTTTCCGTTCTCGGTGAAGAGTTGGGCTTCGCTGGTGTCTGCCTCACGATTCTTCTCTATATCATCATGATGTGCCGCCTGCTTTGGATCGGCTACACCTCGCAAGATGACTACGCCGCACTTGTGCTCGTGGGTGGAAGCGCCATGATTTTTATCCACGTGTTTGTGAACGCGGGTATGAATATGGGTATTCTGCCCATTACAGGCATTCCTCTCCCCTTTTTAAGCGCCGCCGCCTCATCTCTCCTGTCGTTACTGCTCTTTATCGGTATCGCGGAAAGTATCGCGATACGACGCGAACGTCACGCCATTCTATAAACCAACCAACCTTAGAGTCTTCGGACTCTATAATCGACGTTCTTCGGTTTGAGTGATGATCTGATACGCCTCCTCAGCCGTATCCACGACCTGCAAAATTTGGAGATCTTCTTTTTCGATGTAACGATCTTCTTGCCACATGCGTTCGCGCATCCACTCGATAAGAGGCGTCCAAAAAGCCTTTCCTACAAGGACGATCGGCACTTTGCGTGACATTTTATTCGTTTGAATAAGCGTTGCCATCTCAAAGAGCTCGTCCATCGTACCGAAACCTCCGGGAAAAAAGACGTATGCCTGTGCCGACGCCGAAAGCATCACCTTGCGCGTAAAAAAGTAGTTGAATCCCATGCCGCGCTTCACGTATTGGTTGCGACGCTGCTCCATTGGCAAAGCAATATCTAGTCCCACGGACTCACCGCCTGCTTCGTAGGCGCCCCAGTTTCCGGCCTCCATGATACCCGGACCTCCTCCCGTGACCACCGTATACCCCTCTTTTCCAAGTAAAAAACCTAGCTGACGGGCATCTTCGTAGGAACGAGACCCTACCACGGCGCGCGCACTCCCAAAAAAGGTGACCTCGCGCTTGAGTTTGGAAAGGAACTCAAATCCTTCGACAAATTCCGCCATGATACGAAAGATGCGCCAATTGATATTGTCCGTAAATTCATCTTCTTCGTACGCTTTACACACGTTCTGCTCATCGCAGACCCAACGCTGAAAGCGTTTTTTTCCGGTTGAGACGGGCGGCTTTGGCCCCGTCCAGGAAGGCTCAACGGGCGTATTCGAAAAAGAAGGAGAAGAGAACATGTTCGCAGTATACCATGCGCGAGAGAATCAAAAAACCGACGAGAACCGTCGGTAGAAAGCACCTCGCCGTTACCCAGGGCAACGACGATGAAACACCCATTCGCGCATTTTTTTCAGGAATGCTTTCGAAGGAGCGCTTGTACAGTAGATGCGCCAATACTTCTGAGCACCACGTTTCAAACCATCGAATGACGGCGGCACGTCAAACCACGTTCCACGATCTGCACGCAATGCGTACACCCCGCGATCGTTCCGAAACAGCACGGGAGCCGCCTTGTCGAAACCCTTCAGAACGCGCGGATCTCGTTGCGCGAGCAAAAACGCTTCCCCCGGAAACGCTACCCGCAGCTCCGCTAAGAGCGCTTCAGCCCCGGATCGCGTGGCGCAGGCGAACCCACTCAGACACTTCCAGAAAGAGCGCCGAGCGATGCGCTGAGCCAAGTCATTGATCTCCGAATCCTCAACACGCATCACGTACCCACCGGTCGACTCAGGGATCGTGAACACATGCCCTTGAAGGATCTCCAGAAACACCGCATCCGAGAGTCGACAGTAGCGCTCCGCAAGCGCCTCCCACGTATTCGGATCAGGCGTACCCATCACCGTCAGACCGAGCGTAGCGGCTCGGTTAGCAATACGTCGCAGCATGTACCATGCCGCCGTATGCGTCTTATGGCCATACACTTGAGCAAACATATGCCCACGCGCTATCACGAAGGCTTCAATGCCGCTCAAGGCCGAATGCCGCCACCCCAATCGATAGGAACGACCATCCCACCAGCACAACATCCCTTTCAAGAAGTGGCTATCGGCCGCGTAATTTGCCCCCGTGTAAAGAGCGTCCCGCTGAAGGTAGTCGTGACGGTCCGCATCCCATGGAGACCCCGAGATCACGTCGGCTACGAACCCAATCCACGGACGCAACTCCTCGGGAATGCATCGTTCCCCCTCGGGGATCATGCCCCCAAGCAACATCGACGCCATCGCCGCCGAGAGATAGTCCAAAGACGGATCCTTGTTCACCTCTGTCCAGATCTGCGCAAAGAACAGCACCGACATCGTCTCGTGAGGAACACGAGCCTTCGGATCACTCTCTTGCGGAAAGAGGAGCGACCAATACGGGACCAGTCCTTCAAAACGACGTGAGGTTGTGGGATCCTGCCGAATCAGTTCCGCGACCTGCGTCTGAAACGGGGCAAATCCATCGAAAGCATGCGAGAGCGGCCCATGGCCAAGGTCATGTACCAAGCCCGCCGCTTCTGCGAGAAAGCAATTTTGTTCAAAGAGCTTCTTGGGCAGGACATGAAACGGCACCGCTTGGCCCGGATCTGGCTTCATTCGAGAAGCCATCTTCCCCTTCGGATCGTCGCGCCACCCCTCTTGATACAGGCGCTCAAGCGTCGTCTTGGCACAATGGGCTACGCCCAGTACATGGGACAAGCGGTTGTGCGTCGCTCCAGGAAAGACCGTACATACAAGGCTCGTCTGCCACACCCACGCCAACCGCTGCACGAGGGGGTGGCGCAATACACCAGCCAGACGTCCATCAAGCTGCATCGATCCATGAACAGGATCCCGCAGCTGCACTGAGCCAACCACCCCCGGAGGGGGCCTTTCACGCCGAGAGGCGTCCCGTCTTGTTCGCGTCATACTCACCTTCCCTTCTCTCTACGCGTCACTCTTCTACATGTTGTTGAACGAACTCCCAAGCAAAGCACTTATTGCTTGCCGTCTTCCACCCTTACGAATACGCGCCCAACTCGTCAAGAGCGAACAGATCCCCTGTTTTTCTCCCTTTTTTCTCGCAAAAGAGGCAAATCGCCAAGGATAAACGTCGCATTTGTCTTTCTGATTCTTGGTGCCTAGGATGCCCCTATATGACCTCTCCAGAAAAACTCACCCCCCATAATATCGAGGCCGAGCAATCATTGCTGGGATCGTTGCTATTGGATAAAGAAGCGATGCTCAAGATCGCTGATTTAGTGCAGGGGGATGATTTTTATCTGGACAAACATCGTCGTGTTTACGAAGCGATGATGGATTTATATCGCAAGAATGAACCTATCGACCTGCTATCGCTAGGCAATCGCTTAACGGACCGCAACGAGTTGGAGCGTATCGGCGGCCGCACAGAACTCATCGCTCTCTCTAACGCCGTTCCTACCTCGAGTCATGTCGTGCATTACGCAGAGATCGTCCAAAAGAAGGCGACGCTGCGACGCCTCTTGCAAGCAGCGGGAGACATCACTTCGCTTGGGTACGAACAGGGTGAAGACGTCGAGACGATTCTCGACCAAGCGGAGCAACGCCTGTTTAACGTTTCGCAGAAGTTCTTAAAGCGCTCGTTTACCCCTATTCGCGACGTTCTTACCGACGCTTTTGACCGCATCGACGAACTGCATCGCGAAAAAGGCAAGCTACGCGGAACGCCGTCTGGCTTTAAAGACCTAGACAACCTGCTTGGCGGGATGCAAAAAAGCGATCTTGTGGTGCTCGCGGCGCGTCCAGCCTGTGGAAAAACCGCCTTCGTCATGGACATCGCGCGTACCGCCGCGGTCAAATATCGTACACCTGTGGGCATTTTTTCGTTGGAAATGTCCAAGGACCAGTTGGTCGATCGTATGATCTGCGCGGAAGCGCGCGTGGATTTGTGGAAGCTTCGCACCGGAAACCTCTCTGAATCCAGCGATGAATTCCCTCGCATTGGTCACGCGATTGGTCAACTGTCTGAAGCACCAATCTACATTGATGACTCCGGAAATGCGAACGTCATGGAGGTACGAACCAAATGTCGCCGTTTACAGATGGAACATGGTCTCGGCATGGTGATTATCGACTACTTGCAGCTGATGGAAAGCCGATCCAAGAGCGGGTCCGACAACCGCGTACAAGAAATCTCGGAAATCACTCGTGGACTCAAACAGCTCGCTCGCGAATTGAACGTGCCCGTGATCGCCCTATCTCAGCTTTCGCGTTCGGTGGAATTGCAAAAACCCGCTATTCCTCGCTTGGCGCACTTGCGTGAATCGGGATCCATTGAACAAGATGCTGACGTCGTCATGTTTATCTATCGTAAAGCCGCTGACCCGAACTTTCGCAAAGAAGATCTTTCCCCCGAAGAAGCAAATATCGCGGAAATCCACATCGCTAAACATCGTAATGGCCCAACGGGCGTGGTCAAACTCTTCTTTGATGCGCAAAATGCCAGTTTTCGTTCTCTCACCAAAGAGGGTGGTTTTGCGAACTTTACCCCACCACCGGGGATGGATACGGGGGCGAAGGCGCAGGCACCGAATGATCCAGCCATGGCAAACACCAATCCTTTTTAGCCATCATCACCAGCGAGCAACGCTGGTGTTTTTTGACAATGCTTAGCCCTCGTTTCATGCTGTCCCACGGAGGCATCCATGCTACAACAAGCGCGTGAGGCTCTTCCCCCAAACGGCCTGGATGGAGCCATCACCTTCGAGATCAGCACTCAAGGAGGAAAACCCACGTTGCTCGTGCTTACACGAGCAGATCAAGTCCTTCCAACGTCCAATGATTCCGTGTTCCAAGCCCTCTTGAATATTGAATTCCTGTTGCACGTTCCCACAAAAGACGAGCTGACAGAGTGGCTCAAGGAGCATCCAAAAATTCTTGGCTGCATCGGCACGAACATCGCTCTCCTCGCTGTAGAGAAGTATCTTGCAAGCGAGCACACGGACTCGGCGGCCCCGCCAAAGCTGTGCGTCTTCGACGCTCACGAGCCGAACTGGCACGAATATCCGTCAACGACGCATGCAAACAATCTCCTCATCCTCTTGGAGAAGCGGTTTCCTGAACACGATATTCTGCTCCCCTTGGCACAGTTCGTTCCAAGGTCTACGTGCGTCGTCAGCGCCACCGAAGCCTACAAGGGACATAAGTAATCCTCACCCGTCACTCCTGACGGGATTTTCTTTTTCTAGACGCCCATCTGGGCTTGCGAAGCGCTCTTCTTCTCGTTACACTTCTCGCACTATGTTCAACAAACTTCGCGAAGTAAAAGACAAGGTTGCCATGGCGAAAAAACTCATGGATCTGCAAAAAAAAGTGGCTGAAATTACCGTCGATGGAACAGGCGCTCACGGAAAAATCACCGTCACCGTGAACGGCTTGCAGCAGATGAAGTCTTGTACCATCGATCCAAGCCTCACCGAGATGGCAAAAGTGGAAAGCGGCGTGGTTGAAGCCGTAAATGATGCTCACACGAAGTTGCAAAAAGTGATGGCCGAACGCATGAACGAGTTGGGTGGAGCTGGCTTCGCCGAAGAGGTTGGCGAAATGTTGAAACAGGGGTAAGGTTATTTCATGCCTTCCGTTCCAGAACCTATTGAACGCGCCGCCAATGCCTTTGATCGATTACCCGGTCTTGGTCCAAGGGCGGCGCTTCGCTATGTTGCCTGGCTTGCCTCACAGCCAAAGGAGGTCATTTTGAGTTTCGCTAAGAGCATTGAACATCTCGCGAACGATCTCAGTCACTGCAAAACCTGCCATCAATGGACGGACGCGCCGGAATGCGCGATCTGCCGAGACCCTCATCGAGATCCGCATCTCGTCTGCATCGTCGCCATCAGCCAAGATATTCGCCCCATCGAGGACAGTGGCGCGTTTCGTGGGCGATACCATGTACTGGGTGGAACCCTGAATCCTCTTGAACGGCGCGACGCAAAAGACCTCACCATTTCCTCGCTTCTTCAACGCCTTTCGAACGACACAGCGATCCAAGAACTCCTGATCGCCCTTGATACCGACGTCGCCGGAGATGCGACCACGCTCTATCTCCAACAAGCGTTGCAAGGATTTCCTCGTATCAAAATCACACGTCTTGCGCGCGGCTTACCATCAGGCGCGTCGCTCGAGTATGCGGATCCGTTGACGCTTCTCGATGCTATCCGCCATCGCCGAACATAAAACCCTCCAGATTGGCGACCTGCTTGCGTTTCACTTCAAAATATCCTCAACGTACGAGTAAGTACGTTTGCGGCATTTCTTGCTCCAACGCTTCGCCACTGTCGCTCGGGAGCGACGTGGCTTCGCATCTCATCCAATCTGGAGGGTTTTTGAGATTCTAAGCAACGATCTACTCACCAGCGTTCAGTTGCTGTGTGCGAATAACTTCTTCTAACGCATTCTTATTCCACCCCACAATAATCTGTCCTCCGACGTCAACCACAGGAACCCCCATTTGACCGGAGAGCTTAACCATGTGCTTGGCCGCTTCGCTATCAGCAGAGACGTCGACGTCTTCAAACGAAAGAGACTGCTCTTTTAAAAATTCTTTCACGAGTTTGCAGTACGGACAGGTAGGAGTGGAGTAGACAGTGATAGTCATAGAAACGAAAGAACGAGTTCAACATCGCTATAATAGCATGCGTAACGAGGACGGGCAAAATCTAGGAAATAAGTGCTAGAAAGAGCGGCGTTCCAACCAATGCCAGCACGAGCATTACCGCCGCGTATCCACGCAAATCACGAGACTGCCCTTCGCCCGTACGCTCTGCGCGATCAAACCATCCAGCCACAAACATCCCCGTTGATGCAGCACCCGACAGCAAGCACCAAAAACAGAACGCGCGGATATCAAGCCACTGCAACAAAAACAGGGCGATCGACTCAAGAAACGCGACGATCACCAGCGCACGTGTCGCCCAAAATAAGCGCTGATGCCACACCTGCGCAACACTGCGGTAGATAAGCAGTCCCAACATCATGGTGTAAAACACCAAGCCCAGAAGCGGCTGCGGAATCGGTCCGACATATGCATAGCGGGACGCCCGCACAACATCACACCCAGACGTGGGACCGCACGCAATAGGCCCGCCCGTAAGATACGTATACAAAAGATACGCCGCCGCAAACCACCCAAGCGCCGCAAACGCCGCCATCCACACGCGAGCCGACGGAAGAGATTTCATACCCTTGAGTGTAAAAGACGCGCACTCACAAGGCAAGGATTAGAACGACTCGCCGTTACAGGTAGAAGGACTCCATAATCCCCGCTCTTCCGTTTTTGCTTGTTCTTGCAACAAGCGAAGCTGCGCTTTTCGTTTAGCGCTGAGCGGAAATGAGAGGTACGCCTGCGCATACCCTTCGGCGATAAGCGTCGCATTCACATCCATACCATCTTCTCGAAGAATATTGCGCAAAAGCCTGCCGTATTTATCACGATCATCCGCTTGCAAATCCTCGCGTAACTCGACGCGCTGTCCCTGTAATAGACGCTTTGTATATGCAGACGCCTCTTTTCCAAAACACTGCACTCCTCGACGTGGATCCACCGACTCTGGGGTATCCACTCCCAAAAACCGCACTTTTACGACAGATGTTTCTCCATCCATCAGCGCTTCGACGGTATCACCGTCAATCACCCGGGTGATCAGGGCGTTTGTTTCGATAGCTACCTCTTCCTCCGTCACAAACACCCCTTCTGTGCGAGGCGCCACAACGCGCGTCGAAGATACCTGCTCGTTCTGCGCTGGTGGCTGTATCGGCGGTACCTGAGCCCCTTCTTCGGGATTTGTAAACGCTAATACGAGCGCCGCTATCAGCATCGTGATCAATGTGATTATTCCGCGTACCTCTTTTGGCATATCAGAAGATTATTCATCGTCGCCGTCCCCTTCATACCCTCCATGCGGATGCGGAGTCGGTACTGGTCGAACCGCTCTTTTTGGCGCCCAACGCCAGCTATGCGCATCCATCGCCCCCTCTTCCGCCGTCAGAAGCCGTCGTCGTTGTATCCCCTTCCCTTCCTTCTTCGCGGCCGGCCGACCTTCTTCGACGCTTGGTGCTGGCTGGGCTGGCACCGGTGCAGGCGTCGGTACAGATGAAGCCTTCGCTTCTGTCTTCCCTTTTCCCACAAGCTCTCGTGGAAGCTTTGGCGGACGCGGCGGCCCATGCTTCAACAAGGCGCGAATCTCTCGATCTTCCACCGCTTCTGCGGATAGCGTGCTCGATCCAAATCCTTTCAGAGCGCGTCGCATAAGCTTAGACCATCCTGTTTGCTGATACATCTCTCTTTCTTGCTGCTCAATAACTCCGTGCTCGGCATTCCAAGCCGCTTCGCGTCTCAATGCACTTGCGAAGGCGACGGCATACCATGACTCTCCTACCATATCTCGTATCTGGGTAAATACTCGCTCATACGCCAAAATCATCTCTTGGGATGGCAGAGCAAGCACTCCAAGAGCTTCTTGAAAACGCGCCCAACTGTCCTCGACCTCTTCACTCACTTGTTCTCGTACCCACTCTTGCTGATACTTCGGAAGAGCACCCATTACTTCAAGGGCATACACCAATTCTTCGGGGACCCCCTGATGCAATGTCGCTAATCGCTCGTCATCGCCTAAATAATACCGTACCGTGCCCAAAATCGCCTCTTTATGAAAGCGTTCTTGCGTAAAACGGACACCGGATGGGCGTTCTGGAGCCATAAAAGGACGGAGAATCTTTGCTTAGTATAGCGCATTGACCACCCGCAAGCCATACGCTACACTGGCGCCACAACCTATTCCGGGGTCGTCTAATGGTAGGACAGCAGCCTTTGAAGCTGCGTATCGTGGTTCAAATCCATGCCCCGGAGCCACGCACCATATGGTGCATGGCGGAGCCAACCAGCTCTCGCCATGCACTCGGTGAAACACAAAATCCCCTCCTATCCGGAGGGGATTTTATTTTGGGTTAAACCGCGTAGATCACCCCACCGGCACCGCTTCTTCGCGAAACGAACCGTCTTCTTGTTGAAAACGTAGAACCGCGCTCCACGTGCCGCGTACTTGTTCGAAGCGTTCTAACCGCCAAGCGCGCGTATTCCATTCTTCACTCAACGCGACTGGTACCCAGATAGGTGATTTTTGTAACGGCGAAATCTTGACCAACCCACTTACCCACGAGCCATCTTGCGTTTTTGCGCGATACGATAAAAGTACCGTCTTATCTGGACGCGAAACAAGGCGCAGCGCCACAACCTCTTGCGCGTCCGCCACAACATCCGTTACCGACCCCTGCCAAAGCAGCGCTCCCCCATCGTCAACGAGCGCCCAACGCGCCGCAAACCCCTCCGAAAGC
>JAGOUA010000015.1 GCA_018061485.1 Patescibacteria group bacterium | reverse complement strand
TACCAAGGACCTTCCATATCTCGCTGACCAGCTCGCATTTCGTCGAGACGTCGTTTTGTTGCCGGAGAAACATCTTGCGGTAATGCATTCAAAGGAAACCACTGCGCCGACGCTAGCTCCCATTCTAGAGAAAGGTCTTTTTTGTCTGCATGCACCACAAACACATGAATCGTGTCACGCTTTCCTTCCTGCGCTGAGGCGTATGTTCCCAGTTTATACGCAATTTCACCCGTTATTCCTGTCTCTTCTTTGAGTTCGCGCAAAGCGCAGGCCTCCGGCGATTCTCCACGCGACATCATACCTCCAGTAGTTCCCCAGTAGGTTCCATAAACGGTCTTCACGAGGAGAATCTGGTTATCGTGTAGTACAATCGCTCGGGCGCCGTAGCCCCTTGGCTTCATGACGCGCCAATACAAACGAACAAACGGATACACAAGAACAACGATACGTTGCTTCAAAAAAGATAGCATAGAAAGATTACTGTTAATGGTAGCACGGTCCGGGACGGGCTGCCATTCGTCAAGCGGGGCCCCCTCTCTGGAGTACGCCGTCCTTTTCTGCTGAAAAGGCGGCTCACTTCTCGGGCCGTCGCCCTGCGAAAAGCCTCCTTCAAGGAGATCTCGCTCGCCGAATCATCCAACGTAAAACCCCTCAGACGAGATGAGAAGCCACGTCGCTCGCGAGCGACGATGGCGAAGCGCTGAGCTGGAGTATGTACCATAAACCCTCCATACGCGATGCATGACGCGAAGAGCTTGAGCAAACGAGGACTGCGTACTTCCTGTACGCTGACGAGTTCGCGGAAAGCTCGACAAAGTCAGGCGCGGGTATGGAGGGTTTAAAAATCCCACGCGGATGCGTGGGGATTTTTATTACATGCGGTTGTCGCGTGGTGGACGATCCTCGAGAGGACGAGCGATGTTCACCGCGATGCGGCGACCACCGACTTCCTGGTCATGGAACATCGTGATCGACTTGTCAGCACCTTCTTGGTCAGCCATCGTAACGAAGGCAAAACCACGAGGACGACCCGTCATACGGTCCATAGGGATGAATACATCTACCACTTCTCCAGCTTGGGAGAAGACTTCGCGGAGCTCATCAACGGTCATGCGGTAAGGAATACCACCGACGAAAAGCTTTACGCCAGCTACTTGGTTCATAGGTTGGAAGGAGGAAATCCTCTTCACTAAATTGACTAAAGGATACCCGTTTGCGTCTTGCCTCTTCCAATCCTACGGAAGGACCATCGCACGTTCTTATCCATACACCATTCTAACATGTTTTGGCCTTTTTGTCAAAGATAGCGACAAAGGCGCATCATTTTGGAAAGCACTCGATCAAAAACATCCCTCGTTCGACGAGAGATGTTGCGTGGTGGGCGGAGAGGGAGTTGAACCCTCACACCTTGCGGTACCAGCTCCTAAGGCTGGCGTGTCTGCCAGTTTCACCATCCGCCCATATCTACTGTCTGGATGGTACGGGAATCCCCCTCAAGTTTCAAGATAGCGATAGAAAAAAGCTCAGACGAGCTTTCAGATGAGGCTGCGCTCTACGGCGGAATCACGTGACACCGAAAGCACCGCGGCTCGTAGGTGACCCCTTCCTCCTTCCCTTCCACAATCTCGCGTGGCATGTCACGTGGCGCGGGTGATCCGTTGAGAAGCCGTTGACTCAGCGTTGCTAAGCCGTTGCACACGTCGCAGCGGGCGGTATGGTGTGTCTTCCTGACCCGAGGATCCATCATCAGCGCTGCCGTCATGGCGAATGGCTGACGAAGATAGTCCGCATCGAGACCCGCGAGAACGATGACGTGCCCCTCAGCTGCGGCGCCTGTCAACACACGGATAACTCTTTGCGGATCCTCAATAGCCAGAAATTGGATCTCATCCCCGACAAGAATCGGCTTTTCCCTGACCAGGACTTCCAAGGACGCAATCATCTTCTCAGGATCCTTAGGAATCGTCTCACAAGGCCTATCAACGCACGCCATCCGAGACCAGATCGCCCCCGTACGGGTATCCCCCACGGGCTTGGCGTACTGAATCAGATCAGAGCCTTGTTTTCTCCGATCGGTAGCAACCGCATCAGCTTCGAGCAGGGCCCACCCTGTTTTACCACTGAACATGGGACCAAAATGCAGAGAAACGTATCCACACGAAGGATCATTCATCACAACCTCCGGCGCGTAGCATAAAAGCTCTGCGGCGGGTGTGCAACCCGTATGGTTTTCTACGGAAAACGCTCCCACCATCCAAAGAAGAACGTGGACACATCGGAGGGCGTACCTCCCACGTCTACCGACGTCTGATACCCCGCTCGATGCCAACGAGCACCATCCGTCAACCGGAGCATCAGCCAAAGCCCCTTACCGTTGTCTGTGTACGCATCATTCGCGTGCCAAAATCGCTCCCCCTGTCCACGCTCAAGCCACTCTTGCGAGGCGCGGTCGCGCTCTTGCGCGTCTCCCAGCGCTAAATAGTGCGAAAAATCGACCGACAACACAAAGAGTGTCTCCCCCTCGTCTTTCCATACTCGTAGCACCTCTTCTATCGCGCGTAGTTCCGCCTGTGTTGCACGCGCACTCATCACCAAAGGCACCACCGATTCAGTCGAAGAAAACTCTGAGAGCGTCATTGCAAGAGGAACGCCAATCCCGTGCTCCGCCCCCATCTCCTCCCCCATCTCACGCACGCCCGCCTCGCGTAAGGCTGCGCCATCTTCTTGCGCCATAAACCAGCTCTCTGCGCCGAGATGGTAAGCGAGCGCACTCGTACCAACCCCAGAAGCGAGCACCCCTCGATGATCGGGGCTCATCACTACAAGACGCCGCGGCGTGTGCGACGCGCACTGCTTCCACATCTGTATCGTTTCGCGCATCAACCTCCCCACGGGCGCATAATGCGGTAACACCAGAAAAGGCTCCGGGATACCTCGCGATGCACACACCTCCGTGACCGATCCACTCATCGGCACTCCCCAGGCCGCTTCCGCCCCCACGAACATTCGATCGAGCAAGATGCTCTGCGGGGAGACTTCGAGGCGTTGATCCGCAAAAAGAGGAGAGGGCGCACGGCCCACCTCCTCTTGTTGTTGGTCTCTCCACATGAGTATACCCGCCCCAAGAGCAAGCACCCCCACGAAGACCGCCACCCCCTGCACAAGCCACCTTCTATCCATGCTATTCCTGTACTGTCAGCTTCGTTGGAAGCGATACCGCTCCAAGAGACGGCTCCTCGAGATGCTGCATCACCGCTGGATACGCTCCGTAGACCCCCGGTGCTACCACTCGCGCGGTGTAGGAGATCTCATCTCCATAGGCACTACACGCGATAAAGCTCACTACACCCGAATCAAGCACCGTAGGATACCAGCCCCGATCCGATCCATACCCCATAACATCCGTCCGTAACGCGGCAGGCAACGTATCGCGAATTTCGTAACAACCGTACGTATCGCGCTTGGTAAACGATGGCTTAAGCCTGATACGAATGAGGTCGCCTGGGCGAATAGTCGTTCGTCCATCGAGGGGTTCGTAGGTTCGTTCGAGGCTGAGACCTTCGCTAGACGCGAGCGTTCCAGGAACCAACCGACGCCATTCCATCACTACCGGCCCCTGCACGGATTCAACGCGGAATCGCTCCCACGATACACGATCGAGGCTCAGGACCGCGACGCCCTGCAAGAGAGACTGCGTACTCACCCTTCCGTCGATACTATAGGTGACAGATGCCTCTTCAACAGGCGCTGTAGCAAGCTGTCGTGCGACGATCGCCATATCCAGCACAGGATCGTAACTTCCCTCTCCTTTTGGCAAGCGACTCACCCCTACACGCAATGCTTCACGACGCTCATCGAGCAGGTATTCGGCGGCGTACCAAGCGAGACGCGTTTGCGCATGCGAGAAGATCTCACTGTCGCCTTGCTGCACTTTGATACCACCATCCCGTTCTACCGCTCCTTGCATCCACTGATCGAAGAGCTTGCGCGCGCAGGCGCGATCACCAAGCTCGATACATCCACGCAGAATGATCGCCTGCTCTTGCCACGAAAGATCCGTTCGTTGAGCCGTAGAACGCCATTCCTCCAATACAGGCTTACCCGTCAATCCAAGGCCTAGGAGCGCCTGAAGCTTCGCTTCACGAGTACTCTTCTTGTCGCGTAGTACTTGTTCAAAAAAGCTTCGTAAAGCCACCGGCTCAAACTCGGACCCCTTACTCATCAGCGCATCAATAGTTGTCTTAAGCGACTCCTGACTGTACGGTAATGGACGAAAGCCCTTCTCTCCGCGATAGACATCCCACGCGATGTCTGGCACGCGCCCCGCTGGGATACCAGTCTCTGTCATAACCCGTTGAGCCCATCGAGCGGCGAGACGCGCTTCAAGACGAGAGCTCTGACCTTCGCTCGCTATGCGCTGCAACTCTTGCAAGAACGCCGCGCGGGAACGAGAGGTTACTACCAGATCCGTAAACGCCTCATCTTGCGCTGGAAGCGTCATCCCTGCCACGACTTCACGAGATTCCCACACGCGCTTGGTTGGCTCTGTCTCGGTGACACGAAGGCGCACTTCTTGCGCATCGGTCATCGAGCCAACCCCCACTGCCACGGTTACCACATGCTCGCCCAACTGCTCTTTTGTGACGCGTAACGGGAGATACACTGGGTCCAGCCCTTTTCGACGAACCACCTGCTCAGTGATACCCAAACTTGGGGCACGTAGCGCATAGATAAACTCGGTATCAGTCCCTCCTTGTGCGTAGATAGCGCGAAGCTTAATACGCGTTTCGTCCCCCACGAGCAAGATCTCAGGAACAACCGCGTCTACCGCGAGCACCTTACCCGCTTCCGCCGTGATCGTCGTCTCGCCGACAAAGCGTTCTGGACTCAGCGCCAGCACGTCGATACGCCACGTGGTGATATTATCCGGCAATGTTACCTCTCCCTCGACCCAGCCTTCTTCATTGGTAGCCAACACCAGAAACGCCGCCTGATCACGAAACTCCTTGCGCACACGGGTAAACAGCTCACCCGATCCACCGCCACCCCCTTCGGCACCGCCGGGACCCATACCATACGCTCGATCATGCGTACTCGCTTTTGCGAGTATGCCGTCATTCACGTAGCCGTACAGCTTCTGCAAGAATGATCCCTGCGAGAAGGCGCCAAGCCCCTCGAGCGCCTTATCAGCAACCGAAACAACGACGCGCGTATCCGCCATCGGACGCCCCTTCTCATCAAGAACACGGGCGCGAACGCGCATCGCTTGCCCTGGTTCGTAGCGAGGTTTATCCGTCGAAGCCTCTACCTTGAGAGCAAAATCCTCTTGCTTGACCATGAACGATCGCTCAACGGTCTTAAACCCTTCGTCGGTCAATACGGCCGCATACACCGACGCAGAAGGATACACCGTCTTGCTCATCTGCAATGTGAAGCGGTTATCTGTTGCGACCGTCGCCCCTTGAATGCCGCGAGCGGCAAGCACAAAGAGTGGCTTAGACACATCCGCCGGAAGGCTCTGCTCACCAGCAAAAGCAACACGCAGCTCGCGCGACGATTCAAACGGCATGGTGATACTCCACGCTTGGTCCTTCTCATCGCCTGATACCATCATGCGCAATTCATGCTCCTGTGGACCGGCATCATTCGCAGATGCGTCAAATGCTGGATACAGCGAGATCCAGGTCGATCGTCCACGCGTATCCGAAGCAGAAAGCACCATCACATACGGAACGGACACATCCTGAACGGGTGCCTCGACCAAAAACGCTCCGTTTGCACCCACGGTCACAGGCACCGAGCTTTCGCGTACATATCGCTGCTGAATCGAGTAGATCGGCTCAACCGTCTTGGTCACCTCGTTATAGCTTGTGCCCGTTTGGATACGGTCTTCATACCGACGAAGAACCTCGGCGGTCATACGCACCCCTTGTGGGGCTGGACGAGTCTGCTCGATCTCTCCTTTTGTGATATCGGTCTGCCGAAGAGATCCTTCCGCGCGAAGCGTTTTTCCTTCAAGACGCATTTGCGGATAGAGCATGATACCAACACCGTTAAACAACACCTCGGACGGGTACACCATCACGCTGGTTTGTGCTTGCGACTGCCCTCCTTCGCCCGTTGCCATGCGTGCAAACATATTTGCCACCTGCGTGCCAACGCAAGAACCTTCAAATGCTCGTTCTTTGGTGATACACGGCGGAACAGGATCGGTCTCAAGACGCACCGTTGCCTTACCGTTCGCGTCCAACGTCACGCGCTGACGCACCGTTTCGTACGTATTCACACGGCCACCATAACTCTCAATCTCTACCTCACCATTCATGTACGGCGTACCATCCATAAAGGTGGCCGTCACGACCGCTTCGATCGGCTGACCGGCAATCACGCCCGCTGTTTTTGGTTCAATCGTGAGGTGTACGGCTGGTTTTTGCGCTTCACTCACCGAAAAGATCGACGAGGCAAGTTCCTGATCCCCCTGCATCAACGCCAATGTGTACATGCCGGCCTTCATCCCTTTCCACGAAAATGCCGAGGAGAATCGTCCATACGCATCAGGGTCTACGGATTGTTGCTGAAGAACGGGAAGCGACCCCTCAGACCAATCCGACCCATAGCCATACCAAAACATCGGTCGATACGGGCGAATCTCCAGACGCGCATCGCGAATCGCTTCATTCGTTTGTCGATCGACCGCTAGGCCAAAGGCAGAAAGCGTATCGTCTTGGCGCTGCACAGTGCGATCAACGAAGAGTCCAGCCCAAACAGACCGTGCTTGCGCAGAAACCGGCACAAAGCCAAAACTTTCTTGCCTGATTGGCAGCATCACCGTCTCCGCCCCTCGTTCGACACGTACAATCTCAAGGCCAGCCCCACCCACTTCTCGTGAAGAGGGAATGCTCGTGCGTCGAAGAGACGCGATCCCTTCGCTACTGGTTTGGGCTTGAAGCTCTCCCATCAAAGCCTTCACGCCTGCTAATGGCTGTTTTGTTGACGCATCAACCGCCCACACCACAACCGATTCTTGATCGGTGATAGCATGCACGGCGACATCGCTCACTTGCACAAACACATACCCATCAGACACCCCTTGGGGTCGCACACGAGCAAGATAGAGACCAGGCGCTTGGCGAGGAAGTGAAACACGTCCTTCGATGCTTCCATACAATCCACGAACCTCTTCGATGCGCTTATCGGCGAAGGATGCCTGCGGAGTCGCCCCAGCGAGCAATGCCTCGTATTGAACATTCATCGTTGGATGCCAAGTGTACGAACGAAAATCATTCAACCGCAAGCGAAGGAAAGCTTCAGCCTGCGCAGGAGTCACACGGAATAGATCGATGGACACCGGCCGCTGATACCGCGCATCGCCAAAGACCGTGATATCAATCCCACGATCCGTACGAACGCTCATCTGCTCAGGAAGCCACAGTGGCTCGTTGACGCGCGAGCGCTCTTCACCGGGACCCACTTGAAACGTGTAGCTCACCTCCTCGGCGAGTTGCGCCTGCTTATCCCCCTCAACACCAAAACCCTTCTTGATCGTTACGCGATACACTGTTCCCGCGACAAGCGGACGATCTGGCAAGAAGATCACCGTCCGATCCACTCGTTCAAAACGCCCAGCAACGGCTGGCTGTATCGTAAAAAAGTCTGCTGGGTCGCGTAAGGAGCCATGCGAAAACTGCACCTCGATAGCCGCGTTCGTGGGAACAGCGGCCGAGCGAGGCCCTGGGCTCATACTTTCTACCGCAAACACCCCCGTTGTTTGGTCTACCCACGAGTATTCGTACGGAATTTCTTGCTCCCCTTGCTGTAATGCAGCAACAAGCTCAACACGATACATCGTATTCTCTTGTAACGCCTCGTTAGGAAGAATCTTCCATCCATCACCGTCTTGCTCCACACGAATATCCGCCGGAGGATCAAGACGTACGGCACGAGCCACCGCCTCGCGAGAAATAAGAACGGTAGAAGTGAGTTTCCATCCACCTTGTGGATCAATGCCGCTTGGGAGACGGCGAATCGGGGTCAGGGTAAACGCCTCTTCTGCTTGCGCAACAGGAATTAAGATGCGATCCAACGCCAACGGTGAACGACGCGATGGCAACGCCGTTAACGCAATGTTCAAAACCAACAATAACACCGCAAACCCAGAAGCATATATGGCCACCTGTTTAGACCATTGTGGAAAAAATGCCTGAAATACTGGCTGCTTCGCTCGCTGTTCCGGCGCTTGCTTAGATGACGCAGCGGGCGACGCTTGAGCGAAAAGATCTGCTCGATGACGGGCTTTCACGGACTCTGGGAGACGCTCTTCATCCGTACGACTAAACGTACGCAAAGACTGCGCGACGGGTTCGACGGCTGGATCTTCAGGAGAGGGACGACGTGGAGGGAGAGGCATACATGGTGTGATACATCGTTCGTAAACGCTTCAAGGCTCGGTACACAAAGACGGACGCATGATTCGGAGAAACCCCTAAGATTTCGGCCATTTCCATCGGTTCTAACCCGGCAAAAAATCGCATGTCGAGAATCTCTTGATCGCGCGGAGATAGTCGTTTGAGCACTTCTTGCAACTTCTCGCTTTCAAGAGCCAGATCCGCCCACTCTTGCGGACTCGGTCCGTCAGAAGGCGGATCCCACTCCTGCGCACCGTCTTCATTCACCTCAGGCGTCACTTCGAAGACGTGTCCCTGCTTGCGCCAATGATCAATCAAGAGATTTGAGGCCGCGCGAAACAGCCACGCCTCAAGAGGGAGTCCTCGCCATTCGAGGGTGGGCAACGCCTTTAAGAGGCGAATAAACACCTGCGAAGTGAGGTCTTCGGCGAGTTCCCGATGGCCACATCGTCGAACAAAATACCCGTACAAGCGATCCGCATACCGGTCATAGATCTCGACCACTCCTTGTGGGCTCGTCTTGGCACGATTGAGCAGCGCTTCGTCGAATGAGGGCTCTGGTGCGCGCTCAATGGACATAACGAAAGAGGCGTGAATTCATGACAAAAGCGTAGCACAACGCCCCTAAAAAGTCAGATACAAAAACCCCCGCCGAAGCGAGGGTTTTTTTCTCTTGCGAGAGGCGCTTTTACGCGTCTTTCGGTTTGCGAAGCGACAAGCCCAAGCGGTGATTATCCGGATCGATATTAATGATACGGAATTCGAATTCATCACCAATGCGAGCAATTTCGTTCACATCTTTGACCGGCTTGCTTGCCAATTCACTAATGTGTGCCAAGCCGTGAATATCGGAGTCGAGCTCAACGAACAAACCAAATGGGTTGATCTTCAGCACTTTTCCTTTAATCATCTGACCCACTTTGTAGCGAGCAGCGACTTGCTTCCAAGGATCTTCGATGAGCTTCTTCATGGAGAGGAAGATCTTTGAACCTTCGATGTTGATGATATCCGCGCGAACGTTATCGCCGATCTTGAGCACGTCACGTGGGTGATCGATGCGCTGCCACGCGATTTCGGAGATATGCACCAATCCTTCGAGGTTTTCTTCAAAGCGGACAAACGCGCCGAAGTCCGTGACCGCCGTCACCTGACCTTCAACCGAGTCACCTACCTTGTATTTTGCCAGAACCGATTCCTGTTTGGTTTCCCAAACAGCCTTCTCAGAAACCACGACTTTTTCGTCGCCTTCGTTGACGTCAATGATCTTGACTTCAAGCGTTTCGTTGATAAGCGACTTGAGTTTTTCGTGGATTTTCGCCTTCTCACCACCCGCGACACGTGGGTAGTTGTTTGGCGAAAGCTGCGAGACAGGAATAAACGCTGGGACGTTCTCTACACGAGTGATGAGACCACCCTTGTTTGCATCAAGTACCTTCACCGTCAACACCGTACCCTGCGTGAAGAGCTCCTTAATCTTTTCCCAAGCGCGCTTGCGGCCAGCACCCTTGAGCGAAAGTTCAAGCTCACCAAACTCGTTATCAAGCTCGATCACGGTTGCCTCGACTTCGTCGCCGACGCGAAGATCCATGTTCTTATCAAGCTCTGGACCGCGAATAAGACCGATCGCGAGACCGTTCAAATCACACCGTACTTCGTTGCGCCCAACAGCGATAACAGCCCCCTTTACCACGTCCCCTACGCGAGGAAAATGGCTATAGGTTTCGTCATTCAAGAGCTGTGCCAAGGGAGAAAGTTCCTTTGTAGACATGCAGATAGTCTGTGATCGTCTCTCGATGCGCCGTACGTAAAAGCCGTCAGTCCGCACCAATACC
This sequence comes from Patescibacteria group bacterium, assembly GCA_018061485.1. GTDB lineage: Bacteria > Patescibacteriota > Patescibacteriia > 2-12-FULL-60-25 > 2-12-FULL-60-25 > JAGOUA01. The sequence continues at coordinate 4,285 of JAGOUA010000015.1, read as the reverse complement.
CGATCAAGATGGGCAAATAGTAGCTAAAATAAGCGAAAAGGTCAAGCGAGAAACATCGCCTCGCCTGTTGACGAGCCGCGTCTCCTTCTGCTATCCTCCAGCCAACATTTCCGTTGCCCTTATTCACAAAGATGGGTTCCTTACCCCTCTTGGAAATGATTTTTCTCAGAAAGGAGTGTATAGTATGGCCCAAGTTAACCGTAAAAAGAACGAATCGTTCGACTCGCTGCTCAGTCGTTTTAAGCGTCGCTGTCAGGATACGTGTCTTAACCAGGAAGTACGTGGACGCCAATATCACTCGCACGAGCCTAACCGCACCCGTCGCCGTGACGGCGCTCTTCGTCGCGAAGCGCTCACCGAGCACTACACGTATCTCGCGAAGACGGGACAGCTCAAGGAAGAAAAGCCTCGCGGACACGGTCGTCGGTAAGCCAAAACCCCCAGGGAAACCTGGGGTGTTTTATTTGTGCGAGCAAGTCCGCCAGACCACGCGTAGTAGACGTTTTTTCGAGAATTCGTTACTCTCAGACCCATGACTACTCACACTGGTATTCGTAACGGCGTTATTCTTTTTGGTGTTCTCGTGCTGCTCGCTATTGGTTTTGCGAGCGTGAATCGACAGCCAAAACCAGAGGTCGTCGATGTAAAAACCCTTGTTGAACAGGTGCAAGCCGGCCGCGTGCAGAGCATTTCGGTTGAAGGCACTAAACTTGATATCATCTTGAACGACGCGAGCAAGAAAACCGTCCAAAAAGAAGCGGGTCAGTCCCTCACAGATCTTCTCACGGACTACGGCATCACCGAAGAGCGCTTGCGTTCTCTTTCCGTCACCGTCACCCAGCCTTCGGAGTGGGACCTTCTCCTTCCCATCCTCCTTTCAAACCTCCTCCCTATTTTGTTGCTCGTAGGACTGATGGTCTACATGGCACGGCAAGCCCAGGGACAAGGCGGCCGTGGAGGCATCGGTTTTGGGCAGTCCACCGCCAAAGAGCTGAACGCCGAGTCCAAAAAACTCACGTTTGAGAACGTGGCGGGCGCAAAAGAGGCCAAGCAAGAACTCCTTGAGATCGTTGAGTTTCTCAAGCAACCAGACAAGTTCACCAAACTGGGCGCAAAGATTCCAAAAGGCGTGCTCTTGATGGGCTCTCCCGGTACCGGAAAAACCCTTCTTGCGCGGGCGACCGCGGGTGAAGCAGGCGCACCGTTCTTTTACCTCTCTGGTTCTGAGTTTGTGGAAATGTTTGTGGGCGTAGGAGCGTCTCGTGTACGAGATTTGTTTGAACGCGCCAAGAAACAAGCGCCTTGTATCATCTTCATCGATGAAATCGACGCCGTTGGACGTCAGCGTGGCGCCGGACTTGGTGGATCGCACGATGAACGTGAGCAAACGCTCAACCAAATCCTTGTGGAGATGGACGGCTTTGAACCAAACCTCGGTATCGTGATCATGGCCGCGACCAATCGCCCAGACGTGCTCGACCCAGCTCTGCTTCGTCCAGGACGCTTTGATCGTCGCTTGGTGATTGACCTTCCAGATCTTGATGATCGTGAGGCGATTCTGGCGATTCATGGAAAAGATAAGCCGCTCGCAAAAGACGTGAACCTTCGTCGTATCGCGGAGCGGACGCCTGGATTCTCTGGCGCCGACCTGTCCAACCTCATGAACGAAGCCGCTATTTTGACCGCGCGCGACAACAAAGAAGAGGTGTCGCAACTCGCGATTATCAATTCTATTGAAAAAGTCATGCTCGGCCCTGAGCGCAAGAGCCACTTGATGAACGAAGAAGAGCGCCGCGTCACCGCGTATCATGAGGGTGGCCACGCGCTCGTCGCGTATCTTTCGCCAAGCTCTGATGCCGTGCATAAGATTTCGATCATCAGCCGTGGACGTGCCGCTGGGTACACGATTAAACTTCCACTCGAAGACCGTCGCATGCGTCGTCGTGCCGAATACGTCGAGGATATCGCCATGACACTTGGCGGGTATGCCGCAGAAAAAACCGTGTACGGAGACGTGACCACAGGCGCTTCGAGCGACATGCAGCACGTCACGCAGCTGGCGCGTCGCATGGTGACGCAGTGGGGCATGTCGGACGTTCTTGGGCCTCGCACCTATGGCGAGCAGTCGGAGATGGTGTTTCTTGGACGCGAGCTCTCCGGTCAAAAAGATTACTCTGAATCACGCGCCGAGATTATCGATAAAGAGATCGACAAGTTGGTGAGCGAAGGCCTTGCGACCGCGACCCACCTGCTAACCACGCATCGTGAGGCTCTCGACCGAATCGCGGAATATCTCATGAAGCACGAAACCATCGAGCGCGAAGAAGTTGAACGAGTGATTGGGTTTCCTCCCGCAAATCCAAAGAACGCTCTCCCTCAGACCTAGGACTTGCGTATTCGGCGACCTGCTAGCGCTTCGCTGCAAATCATCCTCAACGTACCTATACGTACGCCTCCGGTGATTCTTGCTCCAGCGCGGCGCATCTCATCCAAATACACAAGTCCTTACATCGCCTAATAGCAAAACCTCCCACACGGGAGGTTTTTGAGAAATTAAAGAGCGCTCAGCGATCCATCATCTCCGAGTACGGAGAGAGAATCACTGAGCGCTCAGGAGAGACGCTGACTAGGGGTTGTCAGCCACCCCGTCGCAGTTGTCGTCGAGGCCGTTGTTCGGCACCTCCGGACGGGGCAGGACCTGCCCGTCGCACGAGCCCCACGAGGTGGGTGCCGTGCCGACACAGCGCTGTTGCCCATCGCGGCAGATGCCCACGCCACGGGTGGCGGTGGGACCGGCGTAGCACACCCGCGTCGCCCCGATGAGACAGACGCAGGTGATGCCGTTGTCGACCGTGCCGTCGCAGTTGTCGTCGAGGCCGTTGCAGATCTCGGCGGTGGGAGCGGCTGGCACGGCGTCGCAGAAGCGATTGCCGTACATGTTCGTCCTCCACACGCCCGACCGGCGACACACCCCGACCCCCGCCTGACAAGCGGCGCCGGCATCCACGAAGGGACCGGCGTCGACCGCGGGCACGGAGCCCGTGTCGGTCGCGGGCGCCACCGCGTCCGCAGGGACGCTCGCGTCGGGCGTGGTGCCCGCGTCGACCGCGGGCGTGCCGGCGTCGAGCTGGCAGACCACCCCTTCCGGAGGGTCGGCGCAGACGAACGTCCAGCCGCCCGAGGGCGTCTGACCGCGGCACCAGAGTTGCCCGATGGCGCAGCCACGGGGGGTGTAGCACCGCCCCATCTGGCCGTCGGGAGCGGTGCCCGGCGTACAGGCGGTGCCCACCAGTCCCTGCAGGTTGGCCACCTCCGGGCTGGGGGTGGGCGTCCCAAGATCGGGACCACATCCCGCCGCCACCATGGCGACGAGAGCAAAAACCGAGGCAACGATCTTCTTCATGGTGAGAACCCTCTCCCCTTTTCAGGGGGTCAGAATGGACGAGAAACGTCTTGCTACAACACGAACATCGTGTGCAGAAGATGGCGGATTGTACGAGAAAATCACGGTTCTGTCAAGGTGTCCGCCCTTCAAGAAACGCCTCAAGATACACTTCATGACCGCTCAAGAGCGATCTTCTAAGGCTATTTTTGTCGATAGCGCTGGATATACCCCCATGTAATAACCCCCGAGATAAGCAAAAAAATCGCTAAAACAAGCCATGTTCTGGAAGAAAAGCTTCCGTGCAAAAAGGCCTCAAACACATCAAAACCCAAATATCCCGTCAGGAGCATCATCCCTCCACGGACAAGATTTCCCGCGAGCGATGCCCACCAAAAGGTCTTTAGACTGATCTTAAGCACCCCACACACCAGCGAAACAGGCGCGGACGGCAAAATCGGTAAGCACCGGATCGCAAACAGCGACAAAAACTCCCTCTTCCCCCCTTTATCAAGCCGCTTTCCGATAGACTCGACGTCTTCGTGCGTCACCCCGATATATTTCCCAAAGCGTGGCACAAGCACATCTTCGAGCTTATCCCCCAACACATAGTACAGGAGTGTGGCGACGGTTTTCGCGAGGGCGGCGATCGCCGTGAGCGGGATCAGCATCCATAGAGATTGCCCCTGTGCAAACGAGAGAGAGCCCGCCGTCAACAGCACAATCTGCGAAGGAATAGGGGAAAGAATCTCTTCGATCACCTCACCAAACAGAATGTACCAAATAACGGGGACTTTTGTGGAAACTCCCATCATCCACGCCTCAAGCGCGAGTAGCGACATCATGCCCCTTGTTATAGCATATCTCCCCCTTCAAAACCACCATCTTGCCAAGCAAAAGGCA
>JAGOUA010000059.1 GCA_018061485.1 Patescibacteria group bacterium | reverse complement strand
CGCCCAAACTCGTTGGATGATTTTATTGGGCAAACAAAGGTCAAAGAGAATTTGCGTATTTTTTTAGAAGCCGCAAAACAGCGTGGAGAGTCCTGCGAGCACCTGTTATTTTACGGACCTCCTGGATTAGGAAAGACCTCGCTCGCGCACGTGATCGCGAAAGAGATGAACGCGAATATCAAAGTCACAAGCGGTCCAGCACTTGAACGTGTAGGCGATCTTGCGGCGATTCTTTCCGGATTAGAAACGGGAGACATTTTGTTTATCGACGAAATCCATCGCATGAACCGCTCTATCGAAGAGATCTTATATCCCGCGATGGAAGATTTTGCGCTCGATATTATTATCGGCAAAGGACCAACCGCGCATAGCGTTCGTCTTGATCTCAAGCGCTTTACCTTGATCGGCGCAACGACACGCTTGTCCCTTCTTGGCAATCCGTTACGAGACCGTTTCGGACACTTATTTCATCTCGATTTTTATACCGTAGAAGACATGACAGAAATCCTGCGTCGTAGCGCGTCTCTGTTGGGTATTCAAGCGGATGAAGACGCTCTTCGCATGATCGCCGCTCGTTCACGACGCACGCCTCGTATCGGCAACCGTTTATTGCGACGCGTGCGCGATTTTGCGCAGGTGCAAGGCACGGACATTCATCAAGCACTCACACATCACGCGCTTGAACGTTTAGACATCGATCATCGTGGACTCGATGAAGCTGATCGACGCATTTTGCGCATCTTGATCGAAAACTTTTCTGGAGGACCGGCGGGACTCTCAACACTCGCCGCTTCCGCTGCGGAAGAAATCGCCACCGTTGAAGAAGTGATCGAGCCGTTCTTGCTGCAAGAAGGCTTTTTGACACGCACACCTCGTGGACGCATTGCAACCGCTATGGCGTACACGCATCTGAACTTCACCCCGCCTACATAACGCGCTATACTAAACGCATCATGACCATCCCTCTTCTGTGGTTTCTTGCGGCATGGTTTGCGATTATCGGCCTCGCTTTAATCGTGTCGCTGATCACCACCTCCCTTGCCTTGCGGTTCAGCTTTAAAGGCGGAAGTGCCCTTTTGCTCTGCGCGCTCTTCTTGAGCGTTGGCGCGAGCATCGTACTGGGCGCCGGAAGCCTCCTCGCTACCACAAACTGGAATCAGTCATTCACCTTTTTGGGTACTGATACCGGCACCCTTCTCTTCCCATGATGAACCTCAAAAACCTGCCGAATTGCACACCAGATGAGCAGGTCATCTACTTTTTGCGACGACACCCCATCACGCTCCTTGGTCTCGCCTTTGGCTATCTCGCGTTTCTCACGCTTCCCGTTATTGTTCTTGTGCTCATCACGCAATTGAGTCCCGTCATGCTGCAAGATCCGACGGTTTTTCCCCTTGTCGTGATGGGTGGATCCGCCATCATGCTCTTGATGTGGATTTTCTTGTTTCAGCTTTTTTTGGACTACTATCTAGATGTGTGGATTGTTACCAATAAACGCATCTTAAATATCGTGCAAACGGGATTATTCCATCGCCAAGTATCAGAAGTGCGGCTGTATCGCATTCAAGACGCAACCGCTTCGATTGGAGGCATTTTGCAAACCGTCTTAAACTTCGGAAAGGTAGAAATTCAAACCGCTGGCGAGCAAGGCCGCTTTACCTTTACGGATATCCCTCGCCCCCAAGAAATCACCAAAACCATCCTCCAGCTCGCCGAAAAAGACCGCGCGAAGAGCATTTCTTCCGTCGTAGACGAGTTTGAGGCAGGATCTTCGCCTGAACATACGCCCCGAGCTTAAACCTTCTTTATCTACATTATGATTGACTGGCTCGGCATCTTTCTCTCGCTTACCTGTCTTGGGTTTGTCTTTGGGGCTATCTATACGGCTCAAAAAAGCCTTCATAAGCGCCTATACTGGATTAAGACGCAGGGAACCGTCATTGAGCCCCTTGCCATGCCACGCGATCCAGAAGAACCCTTCTTTCGCGAACGTGCGCGCTTTTCTCTCAACGGATCGGAGTATATCGCCACTTCTACAACGCTCGTACGGCCAGCGACACGAGTGATCGGCTCGTCGATCAACATCCACTATCCAAAAAACGCGCCAGAACAAGCAGAGCTGTACCTGTGGCGCGATTTGTGGTTTCTTCCCGTCTTTTTGGGAGTAATGGCGGTGATTTTTAGTCTGCTGACGATTGAACACGTGTCAGCTCTTGCCTCTCTCACCCCCTCACCAGACCCCACCTTCACCATTCTCGATGCCCTTGATTAGAATACATGCCTAGCCGTGATGGAACCAGCCCGAAACACCAGCCAGAAGCACACCCAGAACCGTCAGCCAGAGTCCGGAAGAGCGCAAGCGTGCGGATGCGTGGGCTTGTGGAAGCAGTTCTGAAAGCGATAAAAAGAGGAAGAATCCCGCAAGCCACGCCATTAATACCAGCAAGATGAGCGGAGATACGGGGTACGCAAACGCCAACACCGCACCAAAGAGTGGTGCCATCACTACCACGCCCAAAAGCCCCAATAAAAGGGGCTTTTTTTGACGCATCGCATCACGAAATACCGCTACAATGCTCATTCCATCAGCGAATCCATGGAGCGTCATCGCTGCAGCGATCAACGAACCAACGGCCGCATCCACCAAAAACCCAGCGCCAATCGCCAACCCATCCGCAAACCGGTGCAACACCATACCGGCGACACGTGTCCACATTTTTGCCGGTGCATGATCATGATTGTGACACGCGTCATCTGCTTCCGTATGCGCATGAACACCAAACAGCCGATCAATCGCATGAAAAAAGAGAATGGAACCAACCGCCACCCATCCCACTAGATGCGCCTCATACCCGCTTTCTGCAGCGAGCTCCATCGCCTCGGGTAAAATATCTAGTAAAGCAACCCCAAGGAGCAAACCTCCTGAAAGCGACAACCACGGATGCAGATTCTGCTTCCATCGGTACACGACATACCCTCCAAAAAACGCCGCAAGAAGAGGCAAAAACGTCAACGCAAGAGAAAGCATATGGATGCAGTATCACGCAAAAAACAAAAAGCATCAACCTAGAGCGCCGAAGAAAGCCCGTACCCATACTCAACCAAAAACTCGTCAGCCGGATGAGCTGCGACGGGCTGGAGCAAGAAATACCGCAAACGTACTATTGTGTACGTTGAGGATATTTTGAAGCGAAGCCCTAGCAGATCGCCGGATCACGAGTTTTTTTAAACGCAAAAAAACTGCGTATGCAGTCTTCTTGTGAAGATTGACGACAGAAAAGTGACCACAAGATACGATTGTCTGCAATTCGTTTACGTGTTCTAACGAGTAGAATCGTTTAAACAAATGTTGTGATGGCATAAGCTTGCGCTTATGTATCGACCATCGGTTTATGCAAGCAACAAATGTGCTTAGCAATACTCCCTAGAAAGGAGGTGATCCATCCACAGCTTCCGCTACGGATGCCTTGTTACGACTTAGTCCTTATTATCGACTCCACCTTCGTCCCCTCAACGGAGCCTTCGGGTGTTTCCGACTCTCTTGACTTGACGGGCAGTGAGTACAAGACCCGAGAACGTATTCACCGTGACGAGGCTGATTCACGGTTACTAGCAAATCCAACTTCATGGGGGCGAATTGCAGCCCCCAATCCGAACTGAGGTAGATTTTGTTGGGATTAGCTCCGCCTTGCGGCTTGGCAACCCTTTGTTCTCTACCATTGTAGCACGTGTGTAGCCCTAGATGTAAGAGCCATGCTGATTTGACGTCATCCCCACCTTCCTCCCCGTTATCCGAGGCGGTCTCCCATGAACATTTAACATGGGACGGGGGTTGCGCTCGT
>JAGOUA010000058.1 GCA_018061485.1 Patescibacteria group bacterium | reverse complement strand
CGTCCGCACTGTTCGTTGAAGAGTCTCTCTCTGCGTGGACTGAGGCGTTTGCGCAAGCTCTTCATCGACCAAAAGAGATGCAGTCTCGCGCGTGGAAGGCGCATGAAGCGGTGACGCGCGTGGGAGATATTGAGCAGATGGTGGATCGGTATGTCGACCTGTATCATAAGCTTTTACCATAAGATGTATGCGTATTCTGCACGTCAACAAATTCTTTGATTTTCATGGTGGGGCAGAGGTCTATCTTCACGAGCTGATGCGACGTCAGCGTGAAGCGGGGCACGAGGTGCATGTCTTTGCAACCAAAAAACCCGGAACGCCACCGCATCCCGACGATCGTTTTTCCCCGGACTATCATCCGTATACGCACAGCGAAGGGGTGGTACAAGATGTCAAAAAAGGGCTCGCGTTTGTGTGGAATCGCCAAGCTCGTGCCGCGTTTTCGCGTATGTTGGACGAAGTGCGCCCAGAGGTGATCCACCTGCATAATATCTACCATCATTTGAGCGCGTCGCTTTTGGCGGAAATTCGTCGACGGAAGATCCCGTGCGTCCAAACGCTGCATGATCACAAGCTTGCTTGTCCGAATTACAAGATGTTCACGCAAGGGTCTATTTGCGAACGATGTAAAAACGGGAGCTATTTTCAGGCGGTCAAGTACCAGTGTCTCTCGACGAGCTTTGTGGGAAATATGCTCGGAGCTGTGGAGATGCATCTCACCAAGATGACAGCCGCGTACGAAAAAACAGTACAGCTCTTTTTGTGTCCTTCGCAGTATCTTCGTCAAACGATGGAGGAGTGGGGTGAGCCGGCGAGTAAACTAGTGTATCTGCCCAATCCAACAGAGCTTCCGCACGAACAGGCGCCTCGTGGTGGGGGATACGCCCTCTATGCGGGTCGTTTATCCCCAGAAAAAGGCGTCGATATCCTGATTCGTGCCATAGCGACGATGCATGATTTTCCGCTCTGGATCGCGGGCACGGGTCCAGAAGAAGCGCGTCTCAAGCAGCTTACCGAAGAGCTAGGCGCATCGCATGTGCGCTTTTTGGGGTTTGTTGCTCCGCAAGAGCTTGCCAAGATTCGAGCCGCTTCCGAGGTGACGCTCCTCGCCACGCGTATGCGCGAGAACGCGTCTGGCGCTCTTCTCGAGTCTCTCGCGGCGGGCATTCCCGTGATCGCTTCAGACGTGGGAGGAGATCCGGAACTGGTTCAAGAAGGTGAGACGGGATGGCTCGCCCCGGCGGATGATGTAGAAGCGTGGCGTACCGCACTGCATCGATGTAAGGCGCTTTCTCCAGAACGGCGAGCCGAGATGGGGGTTCATGGACGGGCGTTTATTGAGCGCGGACGTACGTGGAAGCAGCATCTCCAAGCGTTGAACGAGATCTACACGCAGGTGATGAGTGGATAGAGATCTCCCTAAAAACAAACACCCCGGAGGGGTGTTTATGCTTTTGAAGAGGGGCTGTTGATGTTTGAGAAGTATTCGCTCGCGAGATGAAGGTCGCGGAACGTTCCCGCATCAAACCAGCGCCCTTGAATCTCTCGTGCGGTCATGTGTCCTTGCGCGAGATACAAGGCGTTGAGCTCTGAGATCTCGAGCTCGCCACGCGCGGATGGCTTGAGTGAGCGAATCTTGTCGAAGACTGAGGCGTCATACATGTAAGCGCCGAGCTGCGCATAGTTCGACTTGGGCTGTTTAGGCTTTTCTTCAATGGAGAGTACCTGTTTGGTGGTCGGATCAAGCTCGATCACGCCGTACTGTTCTGGGCGGTCTACGGCTTTAAAGAAGGTCTTAGCACCGCCTGTGAATGTGTGTACATCCTCGCGGAAGTCTTCTTCAAAGATGTTGTCGCCCAAGATGGTAAAGCAGGGGTGTTGCCCGACAAAGTCTTCTGCGAGGCTGAGTGCTTGGGCGATGCCACCTGAGGCGTCTTGAATGCGGTAGGAGAGTTGGCAACCGTATTCCGCTCCGGATCCAAGGAGTTTGATGAATTGGTGCGCGTATTCTGGACCCATCACGATCATAATCTCCTTAATACCTGCTTTGATTAGTGTCTTAAGCGGGTACAAGATCATTGGCTGATTAAAGATAGGGAGAAGGTGCTTATTGGTGATGCTGGTGAGTGGCATGAGGCGTGTGCCTTTTCCGCCGGCAGTGATGACGCCTTTCATTTCGTGTTGCGCAGGAACGAGATGAAAATCCCACTTGCCTTCAAACTGTTGCACGCGCTTGAGAGCCGCGTATTTTTGCATTGTGTCGTCGATCGCTTCTTGAATGGGGCGCATCACAATACCGAGCTCGGCAAGACGTTGCGAACTCATAAAGTTATTCGAGCGCTTTTTGGTAGCGAGACCTTGTTTTACGAGCTCCTCTTCCGCAATCCATTCGCAGGAGAAGGCTGGGTCAACGTACTTTTGATACAGTCCCAAAAGATCGCGGTGGCGCATGGTCCCCGGATTCACGGCATGGAACAAGCCGACGCCGCGCTTTTCAAGAAGCTGGTGACAGACGGTGACGAGGTCTTCAAGAACGGTGACGCTGTTTTCTACGTCGATCACTTTTGTATAACGAACGAGCTTATCGATGAGGTTTTTGGACGAGGGAATGTGATCGATCGGCATGCGAAAACGCACGATGCCCACGTTTGGCAAGCGAGATAGAATGAGCTCGGTCGCATACTTGGTGCGCGTGTAAAACGCCTCTGGGTTTGCGTGAGAGTCTTCACTCCAAGGAGCATCCGTTTCTGGATTATGCTGTCCATAAAACACGCATCCTGTCCCAAGATGAAGCAAATAGACCTGCTTTTCCTGACAAGCTTCCGCCAGAATAAGAGCCCCGATCGTGTTCGATCGCATTGTTTCAACCTGATGCGTTTCGCACCAGTCCACGTTTGGTGTCCCTGCTTTTCCAGCGGCATTCACTACCACGTCAGGAGCGTGTTTCTCGATTTCTGCCAGCACGCCAGACTTGTCGTCAATACGTACGTCGCTTAAGACCGCTTCGCCATGCCAGGTTTGCGCCATGCGAGAGCCGATCCAGCCTTTTCCGAAGATGAGAATTTTCATAGGAGGTAACGAGAGGCAAAAGATTAGGAGGGGAGTTGCTTGGGAAGAAGGGGGCGCCACCACGCTTCGTTTTCGCGATACCACGCGATCATTTCTGTGAGGCCTTGGTCGAACGAAATGGTCGGTCGCCAATCGAGATTGTGCTCGAGCTTGCTGTAGTCAATGGCGTAGCGAAGGTCGTGACCTTTACGATCTTCTACGTAGCGTAGATGTGTTTCTTCTGAGAGGTTGAAGGCTTTGAGGAGGCGATGCGCTACCTCGATATTCGTATGCTCTTCGTCGGCGCCGATCGCATAAGACTGTCCGGGCGCGCCTCGATGCAGAATGGTGTCGATCGCGCGGCAGTGGTCGCTGACGTGGAGCCAGTCTCGAACATTTAAGCCTTTGCCATACACAGGAATAGGCTTGTCCTGCATGAGGTTGGTGATCGCAAGTGGGATGAACTTTTCTGGGAACAGGTAGGGTCCGTAGTTATTCGAGCAGTTACTCACCGTAATGGGGAGTTTGTGTGTATGAACGTATGACATCACTAGATGATCGGCTGCGGCTTTGGAGGCGGAGTAGGGACTGCGTGGCGCGTAGGGTGTGGTCTCGGTAAAGCGCTCGTTTCCTTCAAGGGGGAGTGAGCCAAAGACTTCATCCGTGGAGATATGATGAAAACGCCAAAGTTGGTTTTTGCGCTTGAGAGCTTCTTCGAGCAGGGTGTGCGTTCCAAGGACATTGGTCTCTAAAAACACGCGAGACCCAAGAATGGAACGGTCTACATGCGTTTCCGCCGCAAAATGCACGACAACATCAACGCCTTCAAAGGCTTCGTGTACCGCTTGTTGGTCCGTAATAGACGCATGGATAAAGCGGTAGGTTGGATCAT
>JAGOUA010000057.1 GCA_018061485.1 Patescibacteria group bacterium | reverse complement strand
TCCACGAGCACATAGCCTGGATAGATTTTCTCTTCCACCGCGCGACGCTTGCCATTTTTAAGCTTCACGCGCTTCTCTTTTGGGACTAACACACCAAAAATCGAGTCCTGCATGTTGAGCGCCGTAATACGTTGCGCGAGGTTATCCGCAACGTTTTCTTCGTAACCGGAGTACGTGTGAATCGCGTACCAACGACGTCCGTAATTGGCGACTTGCTTTGCCATAGAAAAGGGGGAGGGAAAAAGAGAAAAAGAACACGCTTATTCTACAACGGTTTCCGTCGCTGGGGGAGTCGTAAGGTCAACGGCGCCTTCCGTGATAGGAGTGACTTCGGCCTCGACTGGAACGGTTTGGGAGAGCGAGTCTTGTGGAATGATCACGTCCTGCTGAACGGCGTCTGGCGTGCGTCGCTTGAGAATCTCCTCGACACCAGCGCTAAAGCCCATGTCGACAACGCTAAAGAAGACGGCGGCAAGAACACTTGCGGCCACGACCAAGACGGTGTAGCGCGTCAATTCAGCCTTAGAAGGCCAGCTGACCTTTTGCAATTCAACGCTCGCATTCTGAAAATAGTTCTTGATATTCGTGAAAACGGTCATAAGAGGGCGTAAGTTCTGCTAAGTTAAAAGGCCTTTTGGGCCTTTGTTGCGCCTAAAGAATAGCAAAGACGCACAAAATGCGCAATAGAGCCGATCTCGCCAGTCTTGTCACGGAGGGCGAGTTCTTCTAGGCTGGTCCTACCGTCATCATAGGGATGTGGGACTTCAAGGGAGAGACATCATGTGTGGAATTGTGGGAGTGGCGGGTCCACCGGACGCCGTCACCAGGGTTTTGGGTGGGTTGGTGGCATTGGAATCACGAGGGTACGACAGTGCTGGCTTGGCGTTTGTTCCAAAGGGTGAGACGCGGGCACGCCTCATCAAGGATGCTGTATCCCCCTCGGTTTTGCGTCAGCGACACCTCGACTCTGTCTCCTCTGAGCAGAATCTTCCGTGCGCGCTTGCTATCGGTCACAACCGCTGGGCGACGCAGGGGGCGGTGGCTGCCCGCAATGCGCATCCGCACGTCAGCACGTCTGGCCGATTCGTACTCGTTCACAATGGCGACATCACCAACGCCGATGCCTTGCGTCAAGAGTTGGTGGAAAAGGGTGTCCAGTTTTTGTCAGAGACGGATTCCGAGGTGATCGTGCAGATGCTTGATCAAGAGGGTCTGCTCGCAGAAGATTCATTCGATCCACTGGTACGTATTCAGAAAACGCTCCAACGCTTGGAGGGCGCGTACGCGGTAGTGATCATGGTGCCAGAACTTGGGCATCTGTACGCTGTCTCGCGTGGTCAGCCCCTGTTGATTGGGGAAACCAGTCAAGGTGCGTATATCGCTTCTCAAGCGGAAGCATTTCCTCCCGAGGTACAAACGTTTCTGACGTTGCAAGACGGCGCAATCGCCGCCTTTGAGGCGACGGGAGCACGTCTTCCTGGCTTGTGGCAATGGATTGATGGTCGGCTTTGCGGACCGGAAGCGGTGACGCGCAATACCGTGTTGTCACATGACGATGAGCGTCCGCCGATCGGCACCGGGCAGTCGACGTTGTACGAGATTCTGCAGACGCCTCATGTTGTGCGGAGACTTGTCCCCTTTGGGGGTACTGATGATCTCAAAAAGGCGGCCGCGATCATGCGGCAGGCTATGATGCGTGGCAATCGCTGTTGGCTCGTTGCCTGCGGTAGTGCACATCATGCTTGCTTGTACGGGGCTCGAGTTCTGGGGAATCTACCGGGAGTAATGGTGCGCACGGCAAGTGAATTCGTGGCGAAGGAGTCACGAGAAGGGGATGTACTGATCGCCGTCTCTCAATCTGGTGAGACGGGAGATGTGCTCGATGCTCTTCGTGATTTTCGGAGGCATGCACCCAAGTCTCCTACGATCGGTATCATCAATAGGGATCCCAGTACGTTGGGAGGGCAGGTGGATCGGGTGATCTTGCTGGGCGCTGGCATGGAGGATGGAGTCGCTGCGACCAAGTCCTTCGTTGCACAGTGCGTCGTCTTCGCTTTTGCGGATTGGCTCATGCGTGATGGAGGTGCTGATTCCTCGGGTGCGGATATCATTAGTATCCCCGAGTTCGCTCGTGAGATGGGGTTATTCTTGGACGATGTGGGCGACCGCATGGAGGAGTATGCGGAGCGGTTCTTTGCTCGTGGGCGGGATTCCCGTTCGTTCTGCCTTGGACAGGGTCTTGCTCACCCGATGGCGCTCGAAGCGGCGTTGAAGATCCAAGAGGTTACCTGTACGTGGAGCTTGGGGTTGCCAACGGCAGCTTTGAAGCACGGGCCCATGGCGTTGTTGGATGACGACGGCGTCTCAGTCCTGCTCTTTGTGACGGATGGCGAGGATCGGGAAAGGGTCTTTGCTGCCATGCGCGAAATTCGTGCACGTGCTGCGCGAGCGTTCATTCTGCTCGTGGGTACGAAGGAGGCGCTTGCTGGCGCTCCGCACGATGCTTACACGGAGCATTGCAGTATCTCTCACATCGTGACGCCCATCCCAGCGGCGCTGCTCCCGCTCCTTCAGGTGCAGGTGGCGCAGCTGCTCGCGGTGTACGGAGCACGGCGGTTGGGACTCGATCCCGATCGTCCACGGCACATCGCCAAGACGGTAACGACGCACTAGACAGGTTGGTTCTGCCCGCATTCATGCGGGTTTTTGCTTTTTAAGGCATATGTTACGCTGAGCGCATGTCTACCGTATCTACGCCACGCTTTGGGGGTCTCGCGCTTGAAGAAGTGCCGTTTCAGGAGGAATGGATGCACGAAGCGAAGAGCGACCGTGTTCGAAGCGTTCTCGAAGAACGTGCACAATCGTTGCAAGCGTTTCGGTTTTTCCATCAGTCAGGCGAGAATCGCGTTGAGGGCTTTTGCATCGAACCAAGGGGCGATGAGCGTTTGCCGGTGATTATCTTCAATCGAGGAGGTTCGCGGCATTTTGGAGCAATGACGGAAAAGGGGCTTTGGTGTACCAGGATCGGGGCGTTGGCACGGGCAGGGTTTTTAGTGATTATGACCCAGTGTTCGGGTGGTTCGCCCGCAAGCGAAGGTGTGGATGATTTTGGCGGTGAACAAACCATGCAGGATATTCTTGGTTTAAAAGCGCTGTTAGACGCCGACTCGCGCGCAGATACGGCGCGCATAGGGATGTATGGTGGCAGTCGGGGAGGGATGATGACGTATTTGTGTTTGCGACGCGTGTCTTGGCTACGCGCAGCGGTAACCGTGGCCGGCTCCGCAGATCTCACGAACACGACGTTTCGTCCAGAAATGGAAGAGCATTATGTGAAGATGTTTGGAGGGGCAAAAGAAGATCGTGAGGCACGTTCGGCACTTTTTTGGGTGGAAGATCTTCCCAAGAATGTACCACTTCTTTTGCTTCATGGAACGGCAGATTGGCGCGTAAACCCTATGGATTCCCTCGAACTCGCGCGACGATGCTACGAGGAGCGTGTACCATGTCGGTTTGTTTTGTATGAGGGCGGAAATCACAATCTAGACGATAGTCATCTCTCTCGTGGAGTATTGCAGCAGATCATTGAGTGGTTTCATTGCTACGTGCGCGATGGCGAGGCTTTACCAAACCTCGAACCTCACGGGGACTAGGTTCATCATGAGGACCTTCAGGTTTGGATGAGATGCGCCGCGCTGGAGCAAGAAATACCGCAAACGTACTTACGTGTACGTTGAGGATATTTTGAAGCGAAGCGTTAGCAGATCGCCAAACCTGAAGGTCCTACCTTTACCAAATGTCGAAGCTCATGGAGAATGGATATATGAACCCTTCCGAAATCCGCCAGGCCCTTGCCACGCTTGGCCGTGGAGCGAATAAGTCCTTAGGACAGCATTTTTTGATTGATCGAGCGACGCTTCGCGCCGTGGCGGATGCTGGGCACGTAACCGCGGGGGATGTGGTCGTCGAGATTGGGC
>JAGOUA010000014.1 GCA_018061485.1 Patescibacteria group bacterium | reverse complement strand
CCCTCGTATCGTGAAATCGCGCAGGCGTTGCATCTCGCGTCGCCATCGACGGTGCATGTGCACGTGCACGCCCTAAAAGCGCAGGGGTATTTAAAGACCTCTGGGGATGAGGTGTTGCCGCGTGATATCGCTCCGACGGATCAAGCAGTGAAGTGGGGAACGAGTGTTCTTCTGCCATTAAAAGGAGTGATCACGGCGGGACAGCCTATCGAGGCGATAGAAGAGCACGAGACTATTTCGGTTCCCGTTGAGCTTGCACCGTCTCGCGACTGCGGATTTGTCTTACGCGTCAAAGGAGACTCGATGATCGAGGAGGGAATTTTTGATGGAGATTTTGTCGTCATCGAAGAACGATCGTCTGCTCGCAACGGCGAGGTGGTTGTCGCGCTCGTTGATCGAACCTATGTCACGCTCAAAAAATGGTACAAAGAGGCGTCAAGGATACGTCTTCAGCCAGCAAACAAAACGATGCAACCAATCTATGCGAAAGATGTGGCGGTACAAGGAGTGGTGAAGGGGCTTATTCGCTCGTATACCTAGACGCTCTTCTATGATCTTTGAACGCATTTCTCAACCGGTAGAAGTTCTGGTGGTATTTCGTGATAGCCGTCCAGAGCCCATGATGTTTCGTTGGGCGAATAAGTACTACCAAGTGCGGAGGATTCAAACGATTTACGCTGAGCGTCAAACATTGGGGAAGAGGATGATCTTTTCCGTCTCTGATGACCGTGATATTTTTCGCCTCTCGTTTCAGTCCGACACCATGAAATGGCAGCTCGAAGAACGAGCTTCACTTGCCACATGATGCGAGATCCTTGGAAGGCTCTTTATCGCGTAAAGAGATCGGCTGGATCGGCTACTTGTCGGAGTAGGGCTCGTGACGCGAAGTGCTCTTGAGTCAGAAGGGGCGCGCCTTCTTGATACTGCGTGATTTGGTCATCTGATAGCGTCACGATGCTAGTGCTCCAACGCGGGCCAGCATAGGCTTCGGCGAGGGTTTCATTCGCGAGCCAGTGAAGGCTATTTGGCGCTCCCACGACGAATACCTGAGGGCGTGTAGGGGTTTTGACGAGGGTTCCTGCCGGCTCAGTAACATCATCACCACGTACAAGCGATCCCAAGATATCGGGGCTGAGCGTATCCGGAGTGGTGTCATACGGGTACCATCGCTGACGTTGCGCTTCGTCTTGTAACAGATGCGCGTCTACCTCTTCGCCTAAGACGTAGATCTCGCCTTCAAGCGTTCCTCGAATTTGCGATCCTGATGTAATGGTGCGTGCCCCGCTTGGATGGTGAGTGGTTCTTCCGCCGACAAAGAGCGGTGAGAATAGATCGTCTTGATGTGGCTCGCCAACCTGCAGCAAGAGCTCGTCAATGCGGCTGATAGCGGGTGTGTGGTGGAGATCCGCAAACGCAAGAGCGGTCCCACGAGGAAGGGAGACGGTGCTATCAGGTGAAGGCATCCAAAAGACGGAGTCTTGCAGTGTCACTGTGTGCTGATCCTGTGGGTTGCCTAGGGCAAGCGTGTCACTTGGTTCGTGAATGCGGCTGTAGGCGATCAGTAACTCGCCACCATGCTGCGTAGCGGGTAGAACGTGAAATGGTTCTGCTTCTGGCTCGGTGCCATGCACGAGGGTTCGTTCCAGGGTGAGGTCGGCGCCAATTCGTGCAAAGAGGCCTTTGGTGGGAGTGCTGATCCGTGTGCGGGCAAGGTAGCCACCGCGTTCAAGAAGGAGGCTCGTTCCCTCGAGTTCTTCAAAGATACTGTTCGTGATAGAGGGTCTGGGTCCGATAAAGCGGGCTCCATCGCCGAGACTTCGTCGAATCATCACGTCTCGCCAAAGCACCTGCCGAGAGCGGTCTCCATATGCAGCGCCAGCTCCTTGAGTTGATGTACCCCCCTCGACGAGAACGCGGTTCAAGCGGTGGTTTTGGCAGGATCCTCGTCCGCAATCAAAGGCAATGTCTGCAGTTTCTGTAAATGTGACATCTTGTAGTTGGGCATGGTTCCAGGCATAGCTCCCAACCTGCACACCCGTTCCGCACCGTTCAAAGCGGAGAGCCGTGAGATCAAGATCGGTGATATCGCTTCCGATCCGGAGGCAGTCTCCAGGGGTCTCGAGCTCGCGTCCTGAAAGGGTGAGGCCCTCAAGACGAAGATGGGACGCGCGAATCTCTG
This sequence comes from Patescibacteria group bacterium, assembly GCA_018061485.1. Lineage (GTDB taxonomy): Bacteria > Patescibacteriota > Patescibacteriia > 2-12-FULL-60-25 > 2-12-FULL-60-25 > JAGOUA01. The sequence continues at coordinate 13,312 of JAGOUA010000014.1, read as the reverse complement.
CCGGCTGAGCGGTGTCTTGGAGCAAGATAATGGTTTCCGAGGCGACGCTTCCGGCTATGGTCAGGGGTGAGGCGGGGGTCCCTCCTTGGGTAATCACGCCAAACTCGCGATAGACTCCCGGAAGAAGGGCGATGTGGCGCGCATGAGAAACTTGGCTGGCTCGTCCTGGGGTGCGAAAAGGGCGCTCTAACGAGCCATCTCCAGAACTATCTGATCCGTTGGGAGCGACCCAAAGAGCGTCCTCAGGAGGAGGTGTAGGAAGGTATTCGCGAGGAGCGATCGCTTGTTCGGCAGCGGCTATCGAGGGAAGGCTTAAGCTCGCGCCGCTAAGCATGACGAGACTTATCGCAAGAAAAAAGCGTTGCATAGCAAAGTGTTATGGTTCGAGCGTGCGTGAGGAGGTGTGATGGTGTCCGTGAGGCGATCCGCCGGTTTCGTGATCCCATCCATCGCGACGAACGGCCCAAGCGGCAAGCAGGGCGGTAATCGGAACAGTAAAGATGAGGCCGATCGTTCCACACAGGGAGCGAATCACCTCGTCTACCACGACATCAAAGTTCATGAACTTCAGCCAGGATTCGCCATACTGCTTATACAAGAGAAGGGTCGAAAGGGACGCGCCAACATACGCATAGACCAGGGTGTTCGCGAGGGCGGACATATGATCTCGCCCAACAGCCATACCGGATAGCACGAGGTCTTTATATCCAAGGCGTGGATTCGCTTTGTGTACCTCTGAGACGCCCGAGACGATAGAAACGGCGACGTCTTCGAGAATGCCGACGCTTGCGATAATAATCCCGGCAAACAAGAGGCCTTGAGGATTGAGCGTAGGATTTTTTTGAAAGAACATGCGGTCTTCATCCGTGGTGAGTCCTGAGAGATTGGTCCACTCTACAAACACGACGGACAAAAGATAGGCGATGATGGCCCCACCCATGGTTCCCACAGAGGTTACCACGGCTTTCTTGTTCCAGCCGGTACTCAAGCCACAAGACAGGAGGGTAAATACTCCGCCCAAGAGAATGGCTACGGGAACCGGGTTAATTCCACCCAAGAACGCCGGAATCAGCACGTAGCCAATGAGGGCGAGGGAAACGCCAATAGAAAAGGCGACTTTTGCCCCTTGCCATCCGGCGAGTAAGACGAGCATTAAGACAAACAAGACGACGAGCCAAAACAGCGCCATGCGACGATCAAAGCCTTCAAGATAGATGTTCCAGGTCTCAGCTTGTTCTGCGGGTTGGAGATAGGTCACCACCTTGTCCCCCGTCTCGAGACGGAGTTGGTAAGGGTTTGCTCCGACATCTCCTTCGATGGTTCGTGATTCCCCTTTGAGTGGTCCGCTTAAAAAGCGCACATGATACACCTGGATCTGTTCGCTTGTTGTCGAGGAAGTTTGTCGCGTGCTTGTTTCTACGCGCGTCACTTCGGCGCGTTCATACACGCCTTCTGTCCGATTCTGCGCGGACGCTAAAGAGGGAACGAAGCCCATCAAGAGAGCAAAGGCTATCAAGATGCGCGAAAAAAGACGGTACATAGGGGTTTTGAGAGAGGATCGGAGAATCCAGCGGTTCTTGGTTACACTAGCAGGTTAGACGCTCCATGGATACGGTTCTGTATAGAGTCCTTCTCGCGTGGCGTAGGTTATAGCCCAACGAAGCACATGGATCAGTGCGTACACATCGTCGCGATTGTACTGGATGAGGGCTTGAGCAAGGGTTGGGTCTTGTGTGCGGAGCCACTGTTCGTAGAGCAGAACGGAGTCTCGACCATGTCGCACGTCTTGTTCGCGAGCAAAGCCCAAGAATCCCGCTACGGCTTTGAGACTGTAAAAAAACAGGGGAAAAATACAGCTATCACGCACCAGTTCTTTGATGTCGACAAACCGGTCCATGAATTGGATCAACCATGGATTCTGCTCGGTCTTGTAGCGTTTTGCGAGGGTCTGTAAGCGTGTCACTTCGTAGTCGCCGTAGTGGTAGACGGCGTATTCTGGAGGAAGGGTAGGGATGAGCGCGAGAAACTGATTCCAGAGCCAAGCTTCATCGTGAGGGGTCTCGAGGGTCGTGAGGGTGTATTCATGAGTATTGCCTGCGTGTTCAACGACAAAGCCGTATAAATAGTCTTGATCTGTTCCAGGATGCGTTTCAATATCAAAAGCGACAATTGTTTTTGCCGATGTCGCGGGCCACGGTTCACGAATCAAGACACTTCGATCCACGAGTGAGCGCGCTTGGCGTTGCAATCGCAACAGTGCACGAAGAGTGAGGCTGGGTGCTACGCCTTCGAGTTGGAGCGGATCCATGTCGGCGGCTTGGTGAATGGTCTCGATGCCTTGCGCGCGCAATCCATCCATCTGTTTTTGTGAGATGCTAAAAAGAAGCGCGATATCATCACGCTTAACAGCAAGAGCGAGACATGCCTGCCCCCAAGGCGACGTATCAGCGCATCCCTTTCGATACACGGGGAGAGGGCATTCTCCTTGGGTGACGCGTTCAAGCTGTCGAATAAAAGCGGGATATTCTTCACGCCACTGGTCATTCGGTGCATCAAAAAGCTCACCATCACGATTTAGGCAGCGTAAAAAAGCGGGCGTCGCTCCCTGCAGCTCGCGCAAGAGTTCTTCGTAAAAGTAGAGGCGGAACGCTTCGTCTTTACGAAGATGGATCGCTCGACGAATATCTAGTGGGGCGTACTTCCAATCGCCTAGGCGACTCGTTCCGCCGGTTCGTATCAAGAGCGACGGCTTGCCCTGTCGTCCGTCTGTTCGCAGAACGGGGCGAGCGATAGCAGGCGCTCCGCGATTCATGAGCGCTTGAGTTTGGATGGCGGCCTCTTCGTCCGTGAGGTCTTGATCGATCCACACCGCCTCTGGTGCGTGCGTCTGAATGAGCTCTTGCTCCATCCAGAGCTTCTCAAAGAGATCGGACGTTCGTGCTTCGTCGTTGTCGCGCTTAAGAGCGGGATCGCCAAAACGGTCCCAATACGGCCAATGGGGACACACAAAGCTCCGAGCAATATCCACATCACGAAGAGGCAGGATCATAGAAAACATCATACAACGGTAAACCCTCCGTGTGGAGGGTGTATCGTATGGAAAACAGGTTTCAATTGAGAACGGTTGTGATTGGATGAGATGCGACGCGCTGGAGCAAGAATCACCGGAGGCGTACGTATTCGTACGGTGAGGATGATTCGTAGCGAAGCGCTAGCAGGTCGCCAATCACGAGCGTTCTTATTTTGTTTCTTTGTGGGTTTGGTGGCCTTTGCAGGACTTGCAATACTTGCGGAACTCCAAACGTACCTTCAACTTCGGGTTGCGGGTGGTGTTGTAGTTGTTTCCGCCGCATTCTGTGCATTTCATGCGGACCATGGACTTTTGTGGCATAGGAAGATGAGGTGAATGGAGCCAGCGACCGGGATCGAACCGGTGACCTGCGGTTTACAAAACCGCTGCTCTGCCAGCTGAGCTACGCTGGCTCGAGGCTGTGTGGGGAGATAATACGGAATGCGTGGGGCTTTGTCAAATGCTTTGAGGGGAGATTATTGCAAAATAAGCCAAAAATACGCAGATATAGTTAGCCCCACCGCACCGAAGAACTCGGGGGTGGGGCTGAGGAAGGCTGGGGGAGCTACTCGGCGGCGTCGCGAATAACGCGCAGCGCCGGAGGAGTGGCTACCTTTGCCTGGCTAGGGGTGGGAAGGGGCGGGGGGGCGGCCTTGGGCTTCGTCATCACGGGGCTGGCGCTTTTGGGCGCGGCCTGGGTAACGGGGTAGGCTTCAAGGTCGTCGTCTGAAAGGGGTTCCGTGGGAAGGCGAAGCATACGCGCCTCGAGCCCTTCACGCGGATCCTGATTGTTGGGCCAGGCCGGGATCGGCTGGGCCCGGGCCGTCAGCAGCTGCTCGATCCGCGTCATTTGCATGAGCGCGGGGAGCATATGCTGGGCGTAGAAACTCGCGGCCGAGGCGTCGATGACCTCAGCACTCGCGTCCACTGACAGGCGATGCAGCTCAACGTTCCAATCGGCGACCGCTTTTGCGATCACGAACTGGAGACCGATGTAGCTCTCGCAAAGCTCCCGCATTTCCGCGCGATCGTTCGTGGGGTCTTCCCATCCCAGCTCGGTGAGCTGAGCGGAGGAGACGTTCCACAAGCGTTCGGTGGCGAAGCGAGGATCGATGCCGTTGTTCAGGGTGTCGGGCCAGAGAAGCGCTTCCAGACCAGAGGTCTTGGCCGCGTTCTCGAGCTCGCTCAGCCCCTGAAACATGGGTGCTACACCATCGAGGAATGCCTTACGGAGCGTTCCACGGATAGTGTTCGCGTCGAGCGCCCAGTTGCCCTTCTCACGTTTGATGGCGAGGTCGCGCATCTCTGTTTCAAGGGCGTTGACCTTCTGCATCGTGTCAACACACAGCGCGTGCCACTGCAGCAGGAGGCCCTTGGCACTAATGTCTCGCGCGTGAGCGGAGAAGTTTGCGATGCCGAGGCGACGCAAATGCTCTTTTGCGCCTTCGTGACCTGCCGCGGCCTGGCACTCGACAGAGTGGTAGGTCTCGAATTCGCGGGGAGCACGCGCCTTGAGGAGCAGAAACATCAGTCCAAGGAAGACGGTGAAACACCGAAGTCCCCAAACCGTGACTCGCACCGATGCGTCTCGATGCTCCAAAGCGCGGAGAGCGCTGAAGCGGGCAAGAAAGCCACGGGGCTGCTCCCACTCCACGCGGCGCTCCTGCGCAAAGGCGGGAGAACGAACGTGGGCAAGTCGCGTCTCGAGCTCTCGATTGAGGGTGCTCCGACGCGTCCGGGCCTGGTTCTCGATCTCGCTCCGCCGGGTGGCGGTTTCTCGATCGAAGGAGGTCTGCTCGCTATGAGCGGTGGCTTCGTACGCGCGAACGCGGTCAGAAGCCTCGCTCGCGTCGCGGCGCAGGGCTTCGTACGTTCCGCCGGCACCGCGTTGACCCGAGGGTCCACGGCCAGCGGACTCGTTGGTTGCGGCGGCACCCAACCGATTCGCTTCACCACGAAGGCGGGCGAGCTCGGTGGTGTGTCGCGCGAGCATATCCTGACGGGCTTGGGCGCGATCGTTGGTGTAGCGGGTGACCGAGGCGCGTTCTTGCATCTGCTCATCCCGCATCAGTTCGTCGTGCCGCACCCGGGTGGTGGCGGTAGCCGTCTCGCGCAGGCTGCTCAGTCTCCTGATCTCTGTCGCCTGAATGATGGCGTTGATCTCGGATTCGAACACCCTGAGCTCGAACGGTACCGCGTTCACGACCGAGATGGCGAGCACGATCGCAAACCGCATCCATGCCTGTCGGCGAAAGCGCGGATCACGCAGGTACTCACGGACGGTCTGCGTCCAGACGCTGTGCCGCTCACCCTGAAAGGGGATCGGCGTCAGTCGGAAGAACGCACGCACCTTGTTCCATCCCTGGTGCCACCACGGCTCCACGACGGGTTGCGTCGTGGGGGGAGGGGTCAAGAGCGTGTCACGAGCGCGGGTGTTCATCACCAGAAGAGACCGGTCCACCACAAGGGTGGCGGTTACCATGACCCCCGTGAGGAGCCAGACGGCTGCCGGGCTCGTGAGAGCGTAGCCGAAGCTTGCGCTCCAGGTGTACGTCTCGAAGGCGGCGATCGCCACGAGGTACACCCGAAGGAGAGTGGTGTATCCCCGCACCGTCTGGGTGTAGAGGGAGTTCTCCTCCTTTCCCCAGGGGGTCAGGAGGAAGACGTCCGGCAGGCGGTTGATGACGTGCGTCATCACCACCACCAGCGCCACCAAGGGGGCGGTCGCCATGCGGAACGCCATCACGAAGAGGCGTTCCCACCACTCCGCCATCCGGTCAAAGCCGGTCTTGGCGGAAGGGGTGTTCGTCGAGTCTTGGCTCATGTGAGCGTCTCTTTCTGGGGGAAATGTCCCCCGTGTAGTCCGTTGATTGGAAAGGAGCGTTTGTCAAGAGACGAATTCCTCAAGACAAGTGATCTATAATAGCAGAAAAGCGTCTCTTTGTCAACCGGCACTTTACACTCTATAGGGAGGAATAATTGAGGGGATTTTTGGCTAAGGAAAGCAAAAAACCAAGCAGGATGCTTGGCGATAGGTGGGGCTGAGGGGAGGGGGTGTCCGCTAGAGATCGGGGATTTTGTGTCGTAGGCCGCCGGGGCCTTGGTACCAAGCTGGATCCCCAGGAGGAGGGAGCTCGACGACTGGTTGGGAGGGGGCTGGGGCGGAATCCGGAGGGGGCTGAGGCTCGTCAGACGGGGGATCTTTTGCGGGTTCGTTCATCAGAACAGCTCCTTTCGTGCTGGATAGGATAGCAAAACACGATGGTTCGCGCGAGGGCTTGATTGACGGGGCGGGGGCGATCTGCTAGACTCCAGCACTACCATATCGGTAGACGGAGGTTCGACTCAGGATGTCACAGATCGGTATTGATACGTGTCCGTCGGCGGATGACGGTGTTCGCCTAGTGATGGTGGATGATAGTTCGTCGCTGTTGGATACGTATAACTGGATGGTTCCGGAGATGCTTGGCATGATACCCGTGCTCTTCGGTGGGTGTGACGAGGCCTTGGCTTACTGCAAATCGCTTCCCAGGGGAAGTCGCCTCTTTCTTGTGTCGGATGGGGACTTGGGTGTTCGCGGGAAGAATGGACCGGATTTGCTTGCTGCTATCCGCATCTTGGCGGAACAGGGGGGCTTGGTGGTGAGTCTCAGGCTGTTCTCGGGCGATGTCGGCGCCTATCAGCGAGATCCAAGAATCGCTTTTCTTTCTGCGGAAGATCGTTGGCCAAAGGGCGAGGGGTTGGGGTGGATCGAGCAACTGAAAGAAGGCCTGGAAGAGCTCCGCGCCAAGCAAGCTCCGCTCACGCACACCAAGCCTCACTCGATCTCGCCCTCCACCGCTCCCTCGGCTGAGGGGTAGTCACATCGTTCGTTGTTAGGCGTTCTGCCCGGTGCTTCTGTCCTAGAAGCGCCGGGCCCTTTTCTTTTTGTGATGACCTGCTTTTAGAAGACAAAAACACCCCCGAAGAGGTGTTTTTTGATCATGCTTGAAGGACTAGCCAACGAGCTCGATACCCATGTTCTTTGCCGTTCCTTCAACTTGGCGCATAGCCGCTTCGATGGACGTGCAGTTGAGGTCGGCGAGTTTCTTTTCAGCGATTTCGCGAACCTGTGCGGACGTAACCTTGCCCACCTTGTCGGTGTGAGGCTTCGCGGACCCTTTTTCGATTTTTGCTGCTTTCTTCAAAAGCTCTGCAACCGGGGCGGTCTTGAGAATGAAGGTGTACGAGCGGTCGTCGAAGAGGGAAATGATGACAGGAACGACTTCACCAAGACGGTCTTGTGTTGCCGCGTTCACTTTCTGACAGAACTCAGCGATGTTCATACCGTGCTGACCGAGCGCAGGACCAAGCGGTGGCGCTGGGTTGGCTTTGCCGCCGACGACCTGAACTTTGATCAGGGCTTTGATTTTTTTTGCCATAGATTGGGGGTAAAAGAATTCGACTTACGCTTCACGCCAGCGTAAATCTGTGGAATGGGGCGAGAAGCGTGCTCGGGCGGACGAGCCTCCGTCATTCCGTATGGGGGAAAGTATGCCAGAAAATACGCTTTTTTGCAAGGAGGGTACCACAGACTCGGTGTTACCGAGGAAACGTCACAATATCCGATTCCTTGAGTAAACCCCGCTCTGCGCCAGGAGCAGTCCAGTCTTGAATAAGAATCTTTTCTACCCCGCCTTGCGCCGCTTTCCAGGCTTCATACGGAGGCCGAACTCGTCTAGCTTCTAATTCTCGTGCTGAAAGAGGTTTTCGGTGTTCGCGCTCTTCTGGATTTAGAGTGAGGCCTTCCCCCTTGTGCCAGAGTTCTTTGGTGATGACACCTGTTCGTTCGAGCGCGACTCGTTCCGCGATAGCACGAAACACGGCAGGATCTTTTTTACCGAGCGTGAGGAGCGCCTTGGCAACACTTGCAGGAAGAAGCATGGTGATTTTGAGGACGTTTCCCGCGCGTCCAGTATAGTCCGTGTATGCCTCGTTTGTGGTTTCGTAGGTAACGGTCACAGCTGGTTCATGCTTTGTATGACCAGGAAGTATTGTGGAGATATCTTCTACGGGAACCTGGTACGAAACCTTTGCCACGTCTTGCTTGGTTCCACCAAAGAACCCGCGTATTCCGCCCGCGTTTACTTCACGATCTTCTGTTCTGTAGCGTGTTTCGGTAAATGGTTCGGCACGCACGAATTCCGATACGGATTTTTCTTGCAAGATCCTTCCTATCTCTCGATGGATTTTCGTGCCATTTTCTATATAGGAGACAGTCTCACTTGAGGGGCTTCGTTTTTCAAGGGAGGATCCTAGCTTTTTGTGCCAGCGAGGATCGTCCACACTCTGAAAGCCGCTACCGTTCTTTGTTACATCTGTGAGAGAGGTAAAAAAAGAGAACGCTCCGTTTTCCATCACGGCCTCGATAAGTCGCTCCTTTTCGCGTTGTTCTACCCCTCTATCCGGAGGTCGTGGTGCGACTGGTGGGCGAGCCGCCGCTGGAGCTGGGGCTCGATAGGCTTCAACGGGTATGCGTACAGGCGTGTGGACTTTCTCTGTAGGCGCTGCAGGCTTTTCTTTTATCGCTTCTCGAATGAGTCCTGAAGCGTATCCAACGGGAAGCCAATCTCTGAAGGTCTTTGTCGAGGTCGTGCCAGACGTCGGCGCGTTTTCACGCTCGATGAATTCTAGCGCGTCAAGCAAGGCGGTAATCTTCGCGTCCTCTTCTGCCCAGGCGCTATCCGGCATACCACGTATCACGCGTTTATTCTCCGCTAGACGCGCTTCTGCCTTGGTGTATTGATCGCGTAGTGCATCGTGTACGTTCGTCTCGATAGACGTATCATGAAAAACCTGCATGATACCGTAAGCCTTATTAAAACGTTCTAGGGCGTTTTTATGGGCGCGTTCAGCCGCTTGAATCACTCTCGCGTCTCCGCTCGCTTTGGCGGCCTTAAGTTTAGCCTCTGTCTCTTTTGCAAGAGCGCTGTGCCTCTCTCCCCAATAGGTTGCGAGAACCTCGAGTTTTTCACGCTCGCTCGCCGTCTCGAAGCGCTGCTGAGGTGTTTCCTTGGTAGCTGAAGGATATTCTTTGAAAGTCATACATAGTTCAGTATACCAGATAGTCCTAACGAGGCTACGCAAACAATCTCCTAGCCCCCACTCTACCAAGTCCAAATAAAAACACCGCTTTGCAGCGATGCTTTTATTTGGAGCGGGTAGGGGGAGTCGAACCCCCATCTCGTCCTTGGCAAGGACGCATAATAGCCGCTATACGATACCCGCGAAATGCGGGGGTAGCGTACCAAAGCCGAACGGGGTTTGCAAGACCCGCCTTGTTCGCGTCAAATAGCGAGTAAAATCCTGCTTTTATTGACGAAGAACCTGAATTATGCGAGAGACTCGTCGCTCATCCTGTGGCAATATATCCCCAAAAGCGTAGAGTCTTTGCAATTCTCCGGCTACGCTCCGACTGAGCGAGGGGTCTCGCCGCATGGTCATGGCGGCATGCTCGATCCACGAGAGGTAGCCCGCTTCAAGCAGGATACGAACATCGCGAGGATGTCCGCGAAGATACTCGAACCTTCCCGCGTCGCCAGCTTGATCACCGTGCCAAGCGAACTGATCGAGCGCGATGATATCGGGCAGAGATTCTGTTTCTGGTAAAGCGTTTGTGAGTGCAAAGCCAGTTGTGGATTCTCGAGTCTCTCTGCGTAGGTCCGGAGATGCTTGCTCTACGCGGCGTTTGTCCGTGGCTCGCTGCCGAAGCTCAGTAAAGAGTCTTTCGTAGACTTGGTTCGCGGAAGGAGTGCTGTATTCTTGTGAGTGTTCGAGCAGTTCTTTGCTTATCACGCGCATCGCAAGGCTGTCTGCCCGCAAGAGATGTACGCCATGCCATCCTTGTTCATGAGCTACGCGCCGTGCTTCCTGTACGGCTGTATCTATGGCAGTATCTATCGCTTGAAGCGCTGCGGGTACGGTTTTTGGGAGTTCACGTTGTTGCAAGAGGAGTCGAGCTTGTTTACCAGCATGACGCATGACTTCTTGACGAAACTCTGGCCCAATATCTTGCATGATATCCGTCTCCATCGCTTCAATTACGCGATCATGATACACGGTTCGCCTATAGCCAATTCCTTGTACGGTATGAGATACGGGGCCTCCCGCGTCAAGGCGTTTGGTATAGGATTGCCAGAGCGTTCTACGATGATGATCGGATCGGGCGCGTGCGCCCGCGTCATCAGTCCTTTGCAGGCGCTTTTCCTCTTCGGAGGTGTCGAGTATCACGTCCGAAAAAGAATCATGAGCTATTTGTGTATGAATTTTTGCGCCTTCGTCGGTGTTTGTGACGGGCGACGCATGACTCATAAGAGCTAATGCCGCTGCGCCCAAAGACTCTTTAATGCCACGCGCTCGCTGCCTCAGCTGGTGCGCTCGCGTTGGTTCAGTAGATGTCTCATCAATGGAAGGGAACTGGTAGACGGGAGTTTCTTCTGTTTTTGGGTAGAATGAGCGGGGAGATTCAGACATACTCTCCCATCATACCATATTTTTTCGAAAAGTTACGCTCCAAGCAGCTCTTTTCTGAGGAGATCTTCCACGTCTTTTGCGTCCATCTTGCCGCCTGTGGCGCGCATGACTTGGCCCACGAACCACTTCAGAACGGCTTCTTTACCGCTGCGCACTTGTTCCGCCTGCGCAGGATTCGCTTCAATCACCGCCTTGATACTCGCGACGAGCGCCTCTTGATCATTGGATGGGGCGAGGCCATGTTCTTCTAGAAGGTCTGACGGGTCTTTTCCTGTATCCAGCATCAGTCCCAAAAGCTTTTGCGCATTTACGCCTTTTACGTCGCCCATGTCGACCATCTGCAAAAACTCAGCGAAGTTTTCGGCGGTGAGGCTTGTATCGGCGAGTTCTTTGTGTCGTTCGTTGAGTAACGCGGCAAGGTTATTCAGTAGCCAGTTACTCAAGAGTTTTGCGACGTCATGTCGACGGTCTTCTAAGAGCTCTCCGCCAGAAAGCGGACCAGTATCGCGCGCCTCCATCCACGCACCCAGTTCGCTGAAGGTCTGTTCTGCGTAACCGGTCCAGCCACGTTCTACGATCAGGCGGGCGTCCTCTTCTTTGAGGTGATATTCCTCTGTAAGGCGTTGACGCGTGCGTGCGGGAAGTTCCGGCAGGCGAGCAAGCTCTTCTTCGCGATAGCGTGTAAGGGTGATCGTGGGAAGATCTGGTTCTGGCATGAAGCGGTAATCGGCAGCGCCTTCCTTTGATCGCTGAGAGATGGTCACGCCTTGCGTATCGTCCCAGCCGCGCGTTTCGCTCGGAACGGTGAGGCCTTGTTCGTAGAGCGCTGTTTGCCGCTCGACTTCAAACAAGATTGCCCGTTCAACAGACTTGAACGAGTTCATGTTTTTTACCTCGACTTTTGGGTTGAAGGTGGCTTGCAGGGCACGGCCTTCTTCATCGATGGGTAAGAGCGAAATATTCGCGTCACAACGGAGATAGCCTTTTTCCATGTCCGCATCAGAGGCTTTAAGCGCCCTCAAGATCGCTTGTAATTCTTGCAAAAAGAGCTTGGCTTCTTGCGCAGAGCGTAGGTCCGGTGCTGTAACAATCTCCAAAAGAGGAACGCCCGCGCGATTATAATCGACAAAAGTGGCGCCGCTCGTATCATGGATGTTTTTCGCTGCGTCTTCTTCAAGATGCGCGCGTTCAAAGTGGATAGTTCGTGTGCCTTCGTGCGCGATAGGCGAGGCGATGGTGAGCGAACCGCCTTCAACGATGGGGTGTTGCTGCTGAGTGATTTGGTAGCCCTTGGGAAGATCCGGATAAAAATACTGCTTACGATCAAAATCTGCTTGCGCAGGAATAGTCGCTCCAAAAGCCAGTCCAATGCGCACGCCAAGGCGAATGGCCTGCTCGTTGACGACGGGTAGGGCTCCGGGTTGACCCGTACAAATAGAACAGATAGCGGTATTGGGTGCGGCGGTTTCGGGAACGTTCGGACAACGACAAAACATCTTACTCGCGGTTTTGAGGCGAGTATGAATCTCGAGTCCAATAATAGGCGTATAGCGCATGTCACCAGCCTAACAAGGAAGCGTCTTGCGCGCTAGAAGGCCTTATGATCGCGTGTTTTGCTTGAGCGAGGTGTATAAAACGCACTGAGCAACCGTTAAAAAGGGTAGGTAGATCGCTTGTAGTAAGCTGTCTTGAAGAGCGGTGATGGCAAAGGCGCGAAGGGTTTCGATGCTCAGATGCCGATCAATCACGAGGAGGCGGGTGAGTCGAGCGACGTCTTGCGCCGTTTGGCTATCAACAACAATGCTCATCAATAAGCGAAGAAGAAGTTGTAGAACGAAAGCGATACCGATGATACTGATAGCGGCAAGCGTCATGCGTCCAAGAACCGGCCACCAACGTCCGCGCACAAGCTCAAAGGATGTTTCGAGGGCTTGTATCCCGCGTTTTGGCGTATCGATAATAATAATGGGGACGAACAATAGGCTGATAAAAAGCCAAATACCTGGAATGACAAAGAGGGTTGTGCCACCAATAAGCGCGAGGCCGGTTAAGAGAGAGCCGAATAATACTGGAAAAAACAGCGACCAACCTACGTGTGGGTGCGTTGCGATAAAGCCCTCTTCTTTTGGATTCTGTGCAAGAGCGAGCTTAATCAACCGAATTTGTACCCAGAGCGAGAGTACGCCGCCGAGCATCAGGCTGAAGACTTGCGACGCTTTCCATACGGTGGAAAGACTCGCGGACGCAAGCGAGGACGTGAATCCAAACAGGAGAACGGCTTGAAGAAGGGCTGGTACAAGCAGCCAGAGGGATACTTCTAAAAAACGCCCGATATGTTGTGTGTAGTGGCGCCAACTAAGGGCGATATGTTCCCGCGGTGTAACAAGAGGCATAGATCATCGAGCGTTTATTTTTGGCGACCTGCTCGTACTTCGCGACGAATCATCCTCAACGTACAGGAAGTACGTTTGTGGTGATTCTTGCTCCAGTACGTCGCATCTCATCCAAAACTACACGCTCTATGTCTTTGAGTATAGCAGGATTGGGAGAAACAAAAAACCTCGCCGTTTCGATAGAGAAGAAGGCGAGGTTTTGCGCTACTGATGAGTATTACGCGTTTGGCGTGAATGGTGAAGCAGGGGTTACCGGCGAGACGGGAGTCGTCGCGGCTTGTTGTTCGGCGTTCTGCTTGACGCGCTCGAGGATGGTGAGTCCAAGAAGAACGGAAAC
>JAGOUA010000056.1 GCA_018061485.1 Patescibacteria group bacterium | reverse complement strand
GCATATTCCGTCGCGCGATTTTCGAAGAAGTTCGCGTGTTCCTTGGCGTTCACCATGATATCCAACCAAGGAAGCGAGTTCGAGACTTTGTACCGGACATCAAGACCCAGATCTTGCAAGCGACGATCGGCGATATAACGAATGTACTGCTTGACTTCGGCCGGTGTGATTCCCGGAACGGGTCCCATCGAGAAGCACGTGTCGATAAACGCGTCTTCCAGCTGGATCATCTCTTCACAGGCGGTGTAGAGCTCCTGCTTGAGTTCGTTCGTCCACAAATGGCGATTTTCCGCGATCACGTCCCGAAAGAGTGTACACACGCCTTGGCTGTGCAAGCTCTCATCACGAATGCTCCAGGTAATAATCTGCCCTACGCCTTTCAGTTTTCCCTGTCGAGGGAAGTTCATCAGAATCGCAAACGACGCAAACAAACTTACTCCTTCCATGAATCCACCAAAGACGGCAAGATTTTTCGCGAGGTCTTTGACGGTATGCACGTTGAATTCATGAAGATAATCGTACTTGTTCTTCATGGATTCGTACTCAAGAAACGCGGAATATTCTTTTTCCGGCAAGCCAAGCGAGTCGTTGAGATACGCGTAGGCCCACACATGAATACTCTCCATCGCCGCAAATGACGATAGCATCATCTTGATCTCCGGCTTAGGAAACGCGGGGATAAGCTGCGTGTTGTAGTTGTTGTTTACTTCCAGATCGCCTTGCGTAAAAAAGCGGAGAATCTGAGTGATGAGCGAGACCTCGGTTGGCGAGAGTTTGAACCGGTAGTCATTGATATCCGCCTCCATGGGAACTTCTGTTGGGAGCCAGTGCGCTTGGTTCTGCTTGCGAAAGAACTCAAAATACTCTGGATACTCAAAGGGGCGATAGAACTTGCGGTGCGTGAGAATGGGTGAAGACCCTAAAATAAGCGACATACACGAGACAAGAGTCTACAACGACAAACGCGCAATCGATTCATCGAGCGAGCTGACACGCGCCGTTTCTGCCTCATCTACCAACGCTTGACGCTCTTCTGGCGTCAAAAATTTGAGCGCTAGCCAACGAAACACGTAATCGATGATCGATTGCACCTGTGGGATGTTTGGGTTCTCTGTAGGGCCGTTTGGGGCGAACTGCACGTTCATAAATTTGCGAGCCAACACCTTAAGCGGCACACCGTATTGTAAACCGAGCGAAATACTCGTCGCAAAACAGTCCATCAATCCAGAAAGCATGGTGCCCTCTTTGCTCATGCGCAAGAAAATCTCCCCTGGTTGACCATCGTCATACAGGCCAACGGTGATGTACCCCTCCTGATCAGCCACGCGAAACTTATGCGTTACCGCCTTACGCTCTTCGCTCAACCGACGGCGACGAGGCGCATGCGCTTCGCCTACACTCGACACAACCCCCAACTTTGGTTGCGAGGCGAGAATCGTAGGCGTTGGTGGGGTTACAGGGACAGAGGGTGTAGGAACAGCCTCATGATCGCGCTTGGACGCCTCAGAACCCGCCGCTGCATGAAATCGTTGATACGCCTGCGCGATATCCGTACGATGCTGCGTCTCCAAAGAACGAACCACAGCGGCTTGAATGTCCGTCGACACAACCTCGGAAGCTCGCTCAAAGAGCGGTAATACCTCCATGGCCACCCCTTCAGCGAGCGAACGCACGGCGAACGCATCTTTCTCGCCAATATCAGCAGCAGCACGCTGAAGTGACTGCTCAAGCATAGCGAGATCAAACGGCACGCGAGCACCACTACGAGTAACAACGGTATAAGAGGACATAACACTAGATATTGTGGTCAAAGCTAAGCTAGACCACAATATATGGCGTTACAGACCCTGCGCAAATACCGCAAAAACACCCTTTTTTCGGCGGCAAAAACCCTCCCCCATCCAAAAAACCGAAGATTTCGCTGTGGATAAAAAGAATCGCCCTTGGTACGGGCGAATCTTTGCATGATCCTTGTCTGCATCCACACTAGAATCCGAGCGAGAGGTTAATCGCTGGACGTGACGCCGGCTGCGGAAGCTCCATAGGAAGGGCAATTGTCTGCTTATTGCGCTGGCGATCAAAAAAAGACAGTTCTTGGTAATCAAGCGTGTGTTCGTACACGTCTTTTGTGACTTTTACGTCCTGCAAGCAGTATTCCTTGAGCTTATCAAGCTCTCCTTTGCGCCAATACTCTACCGCCATCAACCCGTGCCCCGTTTTACCGATGCCAAGCGTTGCATGTGCAACATCATCAAGTTTTACGCGAAAGCCGATGCGCTTTTCAATCTCGACCAACAAGTCCACGGTTGGCAATTTCGCTAACTCCCCCGCGTAATACCGCTGCATACAGGGATAATCAAATCCAAATAAGTTATAACCGATGATGCGGTCAGCACGCTCGAGACGTGGCCACAATTTTGGGAGATCTTGCTCGTAAAATGCTTCGTACGTATCCGTTTCGTAAAAATACACACCGATAAGCGAGATAGAAAGCAGCGCCGGATTGTAGGCGCCTACATCTTGAAAGGTGTTTTGCGTTTCAATGTCGAGCACGATTTCGTTACGCATAAGAGAGAACAGAAAAAGAGAGAAGCGAGAATGCGTTGACTCTACGAAACCCGCGGAAGAAAAGCAATGCACCTGTTTTTTCCAAAACGCGAGTGCTAGGCTTGGCTCTATGCGATACTCTTTTTCTCGTTCTTGGTTGATGTCCGCCGTGTTTTTGAGCGTAATCCTGCTCTTTCCTCGTGCTCTTTTTGCGCAAGAAGTCCAGGAGAATCCTCTTCCTACCGCGTTCCTCCAAAGCTCCGTTCGCGTCATTTGTGACACGCGCCAAGGCTCAGGCACGATCATCAGCGCAGATGGCGCTATTCTGACGAATGCCCACGTTGTAGCGAACGTTGAAACCTCCCCCGTGCAAGCCGCAGAACGCTGCGCGATCGACGTCATCGATCCAGAAACCCAAGCGTTTCGCTATCGATACGAAGCGCGTGTAGAACGCTGGATGTTCGCGCAAGAACGCAATCAAGATTTCGCCCTCCTTCGCCTCACGCGCGCCCTCTCGCCACAGCGCCTTACTCCCCCGTTTCCGTTTCGTCCCATTTGGGAGTTTTCCGAGGTGAATGACCGTATGTGGACGCTCGGCTATCCGAGTGGTGGCGATCTCGCTATTCAACCCGGTTACATTCAGGGCTTTAGTCAAGGTTTTATTCGAACGACCGCCGTCTTTCGCCCAGGAAACTCAGGAGGAACCGCTCTCAACGAACGTGGCGAGCTGATCGGCATGCCCACGCGTATCGTAACGATCACCGAAGACGGAAAAGCGCAGCGTATTCGGTACGAGCTCGTGGATATTCGCGCGGTACTACAGTGGCTTGACGCTATCGATCCGCAAGAACGCACACGGTATTTTACATTCGCTGACCCCGCTCGGAGCGCGCGATCTGTTGCCTACATCGAGCAATCCTCGCTTGAATGCGACTATCTCGCTCGCAGCGTGAGCGCAAGCGCCGTGTTCTGCCTACTTCCAGGCAATATTCGCCACACCTTTCCCAATCTTGCAACGTATCTTTCGTGGTATCCCTCCTTTGAAGGTATTCAAACCGTTCCGGACGAGGCATTGGCCGACTTTCGTCTTTCCCGCAATGTCACTCTTCGTCCAGGTACACTCGTAAAGTCTCAAACCATGGCGGACACCTACCTTGTGACGGACATCTTTGGCACCATGCGACATATTCCAAGTGAAGAGCGCGCTATCGAGCTATGGGGAGCGAATTGGGCGAGTCTCGTGCGCGACATTCCTGATGAATTCTTTACGAATTATACGATCGGTCCACCGCTTCTTTAACGGGAGCGGCGTTTGTTTATCACCTCATGTATCTACTATCATGTACCCTGTATGCAAAAATCCCTCATCGCCCTCGGCATGATTCTCGCTCTCGGCATCGCTGGCTTCATCGGCTATCAAATCGGTCGCCCACCAGCCCGCCAAATCCTCCCCGCTTTCGAGCCATCACGAGACACGCATAAACTGATTCACACGAGCAAGCTCTTCCACCTCGAAGTTCCGACCTACTGCCCCATCACAACAGAATTCCGCGGCTCGACCATTCTTGCGGGCGCTCCTTC
>JAGOUA010000055.1 GCA_018061485.1 Patescibacteria group bacterium | reverse complement strand
CACCCATAGCTCAGGCTTATCTTTATACACGCGGGGAAACACCACCGCTTCGATATCCCCCGTCGTATCTTCAAGCTTGATAAAGACCATGGTCTCTTGGTTCTTCGTAAGAATCTTTTTCGCCGTCACGCACACACCGCCGACGCGAACACTCTTCTCTTTGCGCTTGGAGGCGAGTTCATTGATGGGCGTGAAAAGCCCTCGCAAACGTTCTTGATATTCTTTGAATGGATGACTCGAAACGTATAGACCAAGTAGCTCTTTTTCCCATGCTAACTTCTCGGAAAGAAGCGCTTCTGGCGCAGGACGTAACTGTAGCGAGGGAATCGTTGTCGCCATACCGGGCAACGCAAACAGGTTGAATTGCCCCGTTTTTTCTTCCTGCGTTAATCGGCGATGATAATCCAGAATCGCTTCGAGGTTAAAATAGAGGGTATTACGCTCACCAAAACGATCAAGCGCCCCCGCTTTTACCAGAGATTCGAGCGAGCGCCGATTAAACACCTTACCTTTGATACGGGATACAAAATCCGTGAGATCCTGAAACACGCCGTTCGCCTTCCGTTCACGCACCACCTCATCCACCACATCTTCACCCAGTCCTTTAATCGCAAGCATTCCAAAACGAAGCTTGTTGGTGCCTTTGACAACCGAAAATCCTTTGTAGGATTCGTTCACGTCTGGTGGAAGAACTTCAATACCCATGCGTCGACACTCCTCAACCTCGATACTCACGCGATCAATGTTCAAACAGTCCGAGTTCAAGAGCGCCGCCATAAAGCACTCCGGATAGTGCGCTTTTAGGTACGCGGTTTGGTACGCGATCAAGGCGTAACACGCTGCATGAGACTTGTTAAACCCATACGCCGCAAATTCTTCAAACTGTTGAAAAATCTCTTCAGCGATACGTTGCTCTACACCTTTCGCCATCGACCCCTCAATAAACTTTACCTTCATTTCGGCCATGAGTTTCGCAATCTTTTTTCCCATGGCTTTACGCAGCGTATCAGCTTGCCCGCCCGTGAATCCGGCCATATCTTTGGCTACTTGCATCACCTGCTCTTGGTAGATAGGCAAACCGTAGGTGGTACGCAAAGCGTTCTCCGTGAGCTCGTGCTTGTAGATAATGGGCTCGCGTCCATGCTTGCGCGCGATAAACGAGTCGATAAACTGCATCGGCCCAGGACGATACAGCGCCACCATAGCGATAATGTCATCGATCACCGTGGGACGAAGTTCGCGAATGTACTTCTTCATGCCGTCACTTTCCAGCTGAAACACTCCCGTTGTATCTCCACGTCCCAACAGTTCAAACACCTTTGGATCATCAAGAGGAATCGCGTCGATGTTCACACTATCGCCATGCACCGCCTGCACAATCTCCAAACATTCACGAATCACCGTTAAGTTAGACAATCCCAAAAAGTCCATCTTCAGCAAGCCACTAGCCTCGGTAGAATGTCC
Organism: Patescibacteria group bacterium; assembly: GCA_018061485.1. Taxonomy (GTDB): domain Bacteria; phylum Patescibacteriota; class Patescibacteriia; order 2-12-FULL-60-25; family 2-12-FULL-60-25; genus JAGOUA01. The sequence continues at coordinate 2,685 of JAGOUA010000055.1, read as the reverse complement.
CGCATACTGAATCACCTGCTCACAATCTCCTCCCTGGGCTTTTTGGAGGGGCGCGAATTGCACCAAATCTCGTGGAGCGATCACAATCCCGCACGCATGCTGCGAAGCGTGCCGCGTTGTGCCTTCGAGTTTAATCGCTAGATCAATCAACCGCTTGACGTTGGGATCGGTATCGTAGAGCGCCTTCAGCTCGGGAGCCTCTTCTTTAGACTCTTCCAAGGGGATATGCCGACCCTGTACAGGCGGTGGCACGACTTTCGCCACGCGATCCACGTCCGCATAACTCAAGCCCAACACGCGCCCCACATCACGCACCGCAGCACGCGCCGCCATCGTTCCAAAGGTAATAATACCCGCCACGCGAGGAGCCCCGTATTTTTGCGTCACATACTGAATCACGTCCGCACGTTTTACATCATCGAAGTCCGTATCGATATCAGGCATCGAGATACGATCTGGGTTCAAAAACCGCTCAAAGAGTAGCCCGTAGCGCAGAGGGTCAATGTTGGTGATCTTGAGAGCATACGCCACGACCGATCCTGCTGCGGATCCACGCCCCGGCCCCACAATGACCCCGTGGGTTTTTGCCCACACGATATAATCTTGCACAATCAAAAAGTATGCCGCGAACCCCATGCGCTCAATCGTGGCAAGCTCAAAATCCAACCGCTCTTTTGCTTGGGCAAAGACGACTGGATCTGGATACCGCTCACCCAACCCCTTTTCACACAATACACGCAGATAGCTTACATCGGTTTCACCAGGAGGCACCTCAAACTGCGGCAGAAAATTCTTGCCTAATTCCAACTCGACCGTACATCGATCCGCAATCACGCGTGTATTGGTGATCGCCTCAGGAATATGAGCAAATCCCTCAATCATGACGTCAGGACCGCACATGGACGCATCGGCGAAGGCTTGCGAGAGCCGGTTGGTATCCGCGAGCATCTTTCCATCGTGAATACACATCAGCGCGTCCTGCGCTTCACGGTCATCCTCATACAGATAATGTGTATTCTTGGTCGCCACGACAGGGACGTCCATGCGCTTACCAAGCTCAACCAAACCCTCGTTCAATTCAATTTGCGTAGGAGACTCTGGACGATGCACCAACTCCAAAAAGAAGTGTTCTTTGCCAAAGATCTCCTGATACTCTCGCACGAGTCGTTCCGCTTTCTCTGTATCATGCGCTTGCACCGCTTTAGGAATCTCCCCCTTAGCACAGCCGGACAACGCAATAATCCCCCCGTGATACTCACGAAGGATCTCTTTGTCCATACGAGGCTTGTAATAAAACCCCTCCAAAAATGAGAGTGAAACAAGCTTAAGCAGGTTGTGATACCCCTCGATCGTTTCCGCGAGAAGCGTGATATGCGAAACATGATTGTCAATACCTGAGCGCTTATCGGTGAGTTTGTTCGGAGCGATGTTCGCCTCTACCCCAATAATCGGCTTAACGCCGGCTTTTTTTGCCGCTTCGTAAAACTCGATAGCCCCATACAGCGCGTGATGATCCGTAAGAGCGATGGCGTCATACCCGAGCTCTTTTGCCCGCGCGACAAAAGCCCCCGCGTCGCCAATCGCGTCGTACAGGGAATACATGGAGTGCGCATGAAGATGCACAAAGGGTGATCGTGGCTTTTCCTCAGCGCCTTGAGGAGGGGGAATGTCGGGCATAAGAAGGATCTGCTGATGGCACAAGGCCTGCAGATGAGGAGCTTGCCTGTTTGGCGATCTGGACCACGCTTCGCGAAAAAGATCCTCGTCGTACTGCCATTCTTCGCCAAGGCTTCGAATAGTCCCCCCGTAGCTTTACACGAAGGGGATACGTCTCCGGTTCTTTTTCTCTCCAGCATGGCCCACCTCATCCAAAGATAAGCACCTCGAGAATAATAAACCCAGCTTGCCTAGCCAGCTCTATCTACGCAAGAAAAGCGAAAACCCTCGGTTTTCGAGGGTTTTCTTCTCTGCGTAGAGAGCACCACTATTCTTCGTAGGCGTCTAGCTCTTCGCGCAACCGCTCCACTTCGCTCCGTAGCGTACTTCGACGAGAACGACGCCCCACAAAACCAAGGACCGATTCTACCACCGTAGACAACGAACCGATCATATTCGAAATGCTCTGGACACGCTCAAGGAGCTCATCGATCACCCCTTCAATAAGCGAGAGCTTTTTACGAGATTCCTGCACGAGTTCATTGGTTTGTTTGCCAAGACGAGCCCATTCATAAAGCACCCACATCAGCATCGCCGAAACACCCAACAAACTCACCGATGCGACAAGAAAGAACAGGTCCCGGGTCGTGGAGAGAAACATATGCTCCAAGTATAGCACAAGATCCTCAGGAGGTACGAGCTCCTCGCCAATCCTTCACGTCCCCCGTAAACAAAAAACCCTCCCGAAGGAGAGTGTTTTGGTGGTAGACGCTAAAGGATTCGAACCTTTGACCTTCTCGGTGTAAACGAGACGCTCTAACCAACTGAGCTAAGCGTCCACATGTGGGGACATGGTAGCAAAGCCCTCGTCGAAAGGCAAGATACCCTATCCCCACCGCCTCCTACATGCGCAAAAGCGCTTGATAGTCTCGCGTCAACATGTCACGCACCGTCTGCATCACCGTTTCGGCCTCCTCGGCAGAAAGTGTACGCACGGAAGACTGTAAGGTAACACGGAACGTGAGCGAT
>JAGOUA010000054.1 GCA_018061485.1 Patescibacteria group bacterium | reverse complement strand
GCCTTTTTTCGTTAGTCTAAAGCCACTTTTCTGTTGTCTATGTATACATTATCTGCCACGTTGCGCACCACAAAACGCGCCAAAGACGAGCTTGCCAAGCTCCGCATTCCTGCGGTTTTGTATGGCCAAGGTGTCGTTCCTCAATCGCTTTCCCTTGCTAAAACGGAGTTTTCCCGTGTTTTTGCCGCGGCTGGATCTTCGAGCTTGATCGATGTTCAGATCGAGGGCGGTCAAACGGTCAAGGCGGTTATTAAGGCGGTTCAGGGCCATGTGCTCTCGCTCGAGCCTGTTCACGTTGATCTTCACCAGGTTCGTATGGACCAGATGATGACGGCGGAAATCCCTCTCAACTTTATTGGGGAAGCTCCAGCGGTCAAGGTTCATGGCGGTACGTTGATCAAGTCTATGGATGCGGTAACGGTTCGCTGTTTGCCAGCCAACCTTCCTCACGAGATCAATGTTGATTTGAGCACGCTCGCAACTCCGGAAGACGCGATCACGGTTGGCTCGTTGGTCTTGCCAGCGGGTGTCGAGATCGAAAATGAAGCTTCTGCAACCATCGCAACGGTCGCCGCTGCTTTGACGGAAGACCAGCTCAAGAAGTTGGAAGAATCTTCGGTGGGTGACGTCACTGCGGTTAAGAGTGAGGCGGAAGAAAAGCGCGCGGCAAAAGAAGCTGCAGAAGCCGCAAAAGAAGCCGACAAAAAATAATCTCCATGTCACGTTTCGTTCTTTTTTCTCGAAAGCGCCTATCGCCTCGGCTGATTGCCGTGGGCGTGTTGGGCGCTTTTGTGATTCTTGGCGTGTGTGGGTATCTCGGATATGTGATTGTGACGGGTGGCGCGCGGGTGGATGGTGGGGCGGTGGTGGATGGATCTCCGACGGACGTCGTTCCTGAGTCAGATGGCGAAGTTCGCTTGGTGGCCCGAGGTTTGGATGGGGTGCTCGTTCCAGAAGGACAAGAAGCCCTTCGTCCGTGGGCATTCATGATCGATAACCAGGTGGATGCGCGTCCGGCCGCGGGCTTGGATCAGGCTCCGCTGGTGATCGAGGCTCCCGTGGAGGGTGGTATCACGCGCTTGCTTGCGTTCTTTGATCCCGCGCAAGATGTTGCCTCGATCGGAGCGGTTCGTAGCTCGCGTCCCTATTTTGTGGATTGGGCAGCGGGATGGCGCGCGGTGTATGCGCATGCGGGTGGAAGTCCCGAGGCGCTAGACCTTCTCGCCAAAACGCCAAGCAGTACGGTGCGGAATGTCGACGAGTTGATCGTCGGTTCTCGAGGATTCACGCGTGATCCAAAGCGCGTTTCGCCGCATCAGGTCATGACCTCTTCGGAACAGTTTTCTGGGTATCTTGGCGCATCTACGTCGACACAAGCGACGTTTCGTGGATGGCGATATCGTGAAGCGACGAGTTCGACGACGGTGACAACGCCTTCGGTGCGCATTCCGTATGGTGGTTCCTACACCGTTCGTTGGACCTATAATCAAGAAGCGCAAGGGTATGTGCGAACGCAGGCAGGAAAGGCGCTGTCTTCAGAGCCTATCGTGGCGAAAAACGTCGTTGTTCTCAAGACAGACGCGACGATTTTGGACGATAAGGGGCGTTTACGTATACGTACAACAGGGAGCGGCGAAGCCGCGCTCTATCACGAAGGAGGGAAGTACGCGATGCGTTGGCGCCGCAGTCCAGGAGAGATTATTCGTTTTGTGACGATTGATGGCACGGACGTCGAGCTTATCCCTGGGTCAACGTGGATTCAGGTGGTGACGGACGATCGCATCTTCGCTGGATTAGACGCGTCGTAAGTGTAAAAATCGTACACGATCGAATTGGTCGTTCAAGAACGTGGCGTTCCATCCAGAGAGCGTCTCGCACAAGCCCGCAAGGCTTGTTTGCGTTCGTGGATCTATCTCAAACCACGCTTCTATGCGTGTAGAAGGTGCGTTGCTCGCAAAGGCGACAAGCTCAAGGATGGTTGTTTTGATAAGTTCATCGCCCTGCGTGCCGCCAACAAGTGCGGAAAGAGGTTCGTATTTGGTAGAAGTATTTTTGAGTTCGCGCGTGTCTTTGGCTGGGATATACGGAAGATTCGCCACGAGAAGCAGCGTTTTTGGAGCGCGCTTCCGCACAAGACGTTGTAGCGCTGGTGAAAAGAGAGGCGTCTGCACGAACGTAAGATCTCGCGCCTTAGTCGCGCCAAGAAGCGTGCGAGCGTTCTCTTTCGCGATCGCGAGCGGCCGCGCGTATCGATCAGACAGGATCACCTGTGCCGGATCTCGTTCTAAGGCGAGCGTGATGCCGATACAGCCAGATCCCGTTCCGATATCAAGCGCGAGTACAGACGTGTCTCGAGGGTTCCAGGTGCGTAACACGTGCTGAACAAGTTCTTCTGTTTCGATGCGTGGAATAAGGGTAGAACGTGTCACACGAAAGCTTCGTCCATAAAACGGCGCTGCTCCTAGGATGAGCGCCAGGGGTTCACGCTGAGCGAGACGACGCACGCGTGAGATATGCGTGCGCGCAAAGCGCTTCGTGACAGACTCTTGGTCGTGAGCGAGGAGCCAAACGGTATCTCGTTTGAGGAGGGTGGCGGCGAGTTCTCGAGCGAGGCGTAGCGCGAGAGGGTGTCCCCATACGGGTTCCAGACGAGTTTGTGCGTCCGCGAGAAGGGTGCGAAGGGATGGCATGGGATAAGTATAGGGTAGATACGCGGTATGGAAAACCGCCTGTCGCTGCCGCTGGTACGCACTTGTGAGGTGCTTATCTTGTATAGAGCGGGGTAATAAGCGCCTATCTGGAAGCCTTCTTGTCCTGGAAGGAGTGTTTTTTGTACTATATAAACATGTCCATCACTTCTCTTGAGTATACTCGTCAGCTACTCGCGTCTTTACCTGCCACGGAGAGCGACTTACCGGTCAATAGGCAGGGGATGCTGAGCACATCTCAGCAAGCTCGTATGCAAAAGCGGGCAAAAACGACGGTCATTGCTTGCTTGTTCACTATTTTGTGTATGTTGGCTTTGAGCGCGTGGCTTTGGACACTTCTTCCTTCCGGTGATCGGACGTTTACTCTGGTTTTTGCGATTGTGACAACGGCTGTGTTTGCCCTGATCATGGCCGACGCATGGCCCGATATGGGCGATCTTCGCCAGGCGCGCGTGACCTCTCGAGAAGGGCGTGCGGAGGTCGCGATCTATGCAGGATATCGTCGTCATGGGAGACATATGCATACGCGTGTCACGATAGAGGGGGCGCTCGTTCGTCTTCCTCGTGAAACCGTGCTTTTGATGGTGAGCGGTCTACGATATCGCGTCTACTTGTACCACGGTCGACCTGTGTCCATTGAGGCGTTAGACGATGTGACGCTGGCGCAAGTTCAATCAGGTGCACAGACGTATACGGAGAAAAGGTTGGGGCATCTTCAGTATGTGCTTATACTGTTTGCAATCATGCTCATACCGATCCTACTGGACTTTTTCTTGAATGATGTTTTGTTGAATTATTAACGAGGGATGTTCCGGAGTGCGCGTAATCGAGTTCCTTGCCTTTACGCCGTGATAATAAAAACCCCTCCGGAAGGAGGGGTTTTTGATGGTGGACATTGGTGGGATCGAACCACCGACCTCACGAATGTGAATCGTGCGCTCTAACCAGCTGAGCTAAACGTCCAAGGAGGGCCCATTTCTTTAGCGATCTGCTTGCGTTTCGCATCGAGTCATCCTCACCGCACTTATCGGTGCGCCTCCGGTGACTCTCGCTCCAACGCGGCGCATCTCATCTAAAGAAATGGGCCCTCGCTATGAGCGGCATAGTACAAAAAGCGGGGCTCTTTGGCAAGATGACAAAAGTAGAGCATTTTGCGACCTTGTCGCTCAGCGGATTGCTCGATACACTCAGAGGGATTTTTATGGCTCGTTTAATTTCTATCGTGAACCAAAAAGGTGGTGTGGGTAAAACCACGACCGCCGTAAATTTGGCGGCGTATCTTGCTGAAATGGGCAAGTATGTTCTTGTTGTGGACCTTGATCCACAGGCGAATGCTACCTCTGGCGTGGGAATTGATCACCGGTCTCTCGAAAAAGGGGTGTATCACGCAATCCTCGAAGAAGCTTCCATGCGCGACGTGATTCAAGATACGGGGCACGACCTCCTCAAGATCGCGCCCTCTACAACGTCGCTCGCCGGTCTGAACATCGAGTTAGTCGAGATGGA
>JAGOUA010000013.1 GCA_018061485.1 Patescibacteria group bacterium | reverse complement strand
ACACTCTTCTTTCTGGCGATCGAGCATCGCCCTCATCCTCACCTTTCCGCTTGTTTCCGTTCCGCCCCTCACCGTAATCGCTACGGAAACATCCAGTACCACCCCTCTCCCTTTACTGGAGAGTACTGCACAAGAAGAAGCGCCGTTCATCCTAGAAACCCCCTCGTCGACCGTTTTAGAGCCGCTTGCCATCGAAGATCTACCTGTCACTCCCACAAGCACGGTTCTAGTCGTAGAAGAGCTCGCACCCCTCGAGATTCTCGTACCTTCCTCAAGCCCGCCCCTCGTTCCTACCTCAACAGAGCCCCTGCTAGATGAAATCCCGACCCCATCGTCAACGGAACCATCTCCCACGCCTCCACCCGTCTTAGAGCCGCCGCCCTCCACACCGCCGCCAGAGCCGCCACCGCCCCCTCTATTACCCAGTCCAGAAGCGCCGACCGAAGATCCGCCCATGATCTGTCTCGCCATGATTGCACCGTATCCCGAAGAGGGGCGCGAGTGGATCGCCTTCTATGGACTCACACCCTCATCAAGTCATCGCCTCCTCAACTGGTCGATCGCCGACGCGCAGTCATCCCTCGTAAAGATCTCGCCAAGCACCCTTCTCCTGTGGGATGAAGCGACACAAACGCTTCGATACGAGCTAAAAAGCGCCCGTCTGAATAACGATGGCGACAGCGTGAGTATCGCGCGAGCAGATGGGTCGCTTCATGAACACGTGACGTATACAAAAACCACTCGAGGCGAAGTGTGGCGACGAACAAGTTGTGAAAGCGACTGGCAAATAGCGAGCACAGCTCCTCCAGAACTGCCAGAAGAGGCGCTTACCGAAGAAGCGCCGACCATGACCATTGAATGGGTAGACCTTCCGCCGCTCTACACCCCCATAGAAGAAACCCCTCTTGCAGCCGCTTCACCCACTCAATCGCCGGAGGCAACGCCCCTCGCATCAACCGCTACGAAACCCGCACCCCCTCCTACAACCCCTCCGCCTACGCCATCGCCCTCATCAGTACCAACAAGCGCAACTGTCACAACTCCTCTTACCACCCCTCTCGCAACATCAACCGCTCTCTTATATACAGCAAAAACATCGGCGGCGACGAAGCCCTCAACAATGGCCAAGGCCTCAACAACGACCAAAGCCACAAAGCCTCCCGCGCCAGCAAAAACGTCAACCGCAAAAAAGACAGCGTCTTCATCTAAAGAAAAAACACCTTCTGCTCAATCACCCGTTATCCCTCTCGTTTCTATGGACACCCTTCTTCGCGAGCATGAAACACGCAACGGTGTACGCGTTCGCCTCACGGGCCTTGTTGGAAATGCGCCAAAGCTTGTCGGCGCACAAAAATTCGTTCTCTTGAATCCAGATGGAAAAGGCTTGCTTGTGCAAGGCACGTCTAAGCAGCCCTCTCCTGTGCGAGGCACTGTCATTGAACTCACCGGCACACTTTCGTGGAATGATAGCGGTATCTTGTTAAAACAAGGCGCGCAAGACACATGGACTGCGATTGGATCTACCGAAGAAGAGGCGTTTCCCTTGCGCGATCTTCCACTGCCAGCCCCCGCGCTAGAAGACGGTTGGAGCCATACGGAGATAGAAGGCACCGTGCAAGAGATCAGGACGAGTAGCCTCCTTCTTGATACATCAAAAGGCGACGTGGTACAGATCACCCTTCCAAAAGCGCTTGGGTATCGTGCTGGACGACTCCAAAAAGGTGACGTCATTCGTGTGCGAGGACTCTACGACCCTCGGCAAGAAACTGTCGCCCTCCTTCCCCAACGCGCACAAGATATCACCACCCTGACACGCGCTCCCATTGCCGCCGCCCAAGCAACGCTCGACACACCCATGAACACCCAGCCATGGCTGCCACTCGGTATCGTGGGAGGAACGCTTCTCGCGACAGAAGGCTGGCGACGTTCCCATAAACTGCGTCAACGAGCCTATGAACGAACAAAGCTTCTTTTACGAAAAACGCCCGTTGAGCAGGCGTCGTAGCACATAGATACACATAAGCTCACGCGATTAGCGCTTTTCCTGAAGAGTCTCAGGGAGAGCGCGTTTGCGTCCACGGATCACATACGCAACGGGCGCGAAGGAATTCTCTCGATCTTGAACACCTTGAATACGCGCCACCAATCCAGACGAAGGCCCTCCGTCAAGATTCAGGGCGTCACGCCACTCGATCGGCAATGCTTGAAGGAGATGACCAAGTTGGTACAACGTCACGGATTCATCCGGCACGATACCTACATACCAACGTCCACGAACATCCGTTCCGACAAACGTTCGGCGAGCATAATTGCCTGTTTCTTGCGAAAAACCATGCGCGCCTTTACGGATGATCCATGGATACGATTGAAGAATATCGGCCGTGATACCCGTTGTGGTGGCGGTACCGGCAAGGAGAAAGGGCCTGTCTCCAAGGACCACAAAGCCGCTTCTTACCGGATCGAATTGCCGCTTCCCCCAACGCTCACCACCCACCTGCACCAATCCAGAAGGCGAGCCGTCCGCATGAAAATACCCACCATTCAAAAAGATCCCGTCTTCTTGCGTCAGCTCTGCCGTTGCCGCCACCGAAAGCGCCTGATCTGGACGCACCAACTCCCACACGTACCCAGCGTTCTTATCGAACTCCCACACAAGGATACGAGCCGCCGCTTCACCACTCGCGACACGGGCATCTAACCGACGAACCCCCGGCTCTACCACCTGCCACGACCATGCCGCGGGAGTACCATCTTGCCCGGATTGCGTAGATGTCGTCGCTCCTTCTTGCGCAGGATCCTCCCAACGAACGGGTACGGTACACCCAGATCCAAGTGACAAAATACACAAAAACACCCCAAAAAAGCCTAGACCTTTTTGGGGCGTCACGGAGTTACGACGATCGATCCATCTTTTTACGAATTTCATGGATGAGTTTTTTGACATCAACAATTTCTTGCGTGCCGGCATCCATATCGCGAATAATCGCGGTTCCATCAAGCACTTCTTTTTGACCAACGACAATGGCCCACTTTGCTCCAGCCTTGTTTGCCGCTTCCATCTGAGACTTGATTGAGGCTTTTGAAAGAGCTTCGCCCACCGTGATACCCGCCTGACGAAATTCTTCAAACAGAGCGAGCGCGCGCTTACGACCCATATCACCCAGCTGTGCAAGAAAGACCTGAACCTGTGCTTGCGGAGGCTGCGGATGTTGCGCCGCCTGCTCGCGTACACGAGAGAGTAAGCGATCAAGACCAAAGGCTAAACCCGCCGCAGACGTAGGACGTCCTCCCAAGGTCTCAATCAGTCCATCATAGCGACCACCGCCAGCAATCGCGCTCTGTGCAAGCTCCTGATCGTCATTTGCGGCGTAGAGTTCAAACACCGTTTTGGTGTAGTAATCGAGACCACGCACCAAATATGGATCAAGCTCATACGGCACACCGAGCTCATCAAGATACTCGAGAACACGCGTAAAGTGGAGACGCGACTCTTCGTCCAACCAATCCACCATTTGTGGAGCTTCCGCCTTGAGCTCCTGCATGCCCGGGTCTTTCGAGTCCAGCAAGCGAAGCGGATTCTTGAGAAGACGTTTCTTGTCTTCTTCGGATAATTTGCCGCGCTTCGAACGGAAGTATGCAACCAAAGCGTTCTTATAGTTGGTACGAGCCTCGGGGGTACCAATCGAGTTGATACGCACCACGGAATCAATACCCAACTCTTTCGCCACAAGATACGAAATCAAGACGAGTTGCGCATCCACGATTGGATCCGCTTCACCAATACATTCAAGACCGGACTGGTAAAACTGACGAAATCGTCCCGCCTGTGGACGTTCGTAGCGAAACATCGGCCCCGTGTACCACAACTTCACCGGTTGCGGTTGATTCAACATGCCATGCTGAATAAACGCACGAACAACGGACGCCGTTCCTTCTGGGCGAAGCGAGACCGATTCTCCCCCCGGTGTTTCCCAAGTGTACATTTCTTTTTCAACCACGTCCGTCGCCTTTCCTACGCCGCGCACAAAGAGCGCCGTTTCTTCTACGAGAGGCAGCTCGATCTCCTGAAAACCGTACGCTCCCGCGATACGAGCAATCGTCCCCTGAATGCGGCGAAGATGCGCTAAATCTGCCGGCAAGATATCACGAAACCCGCGCAACAAAGCGATCGGCTGAGCGGCTTTTTTGGTTGGCTGAGGAGTGGCGGCTCCTTCTTCTTTTTTCGCCGCTTTTTTGAGGATAGGCATAGGGAAAAATAACGAGGCTCAATGGCGCAACACTATCAAAGAACCGCGAAAAAGACAATTCTGGCGAATGTGCCCTTACTTATTCAACGGGACTGGGTACGCGGGAATCTGGGTTAACGATCCCCATCGATGGATCGGCCACCCACGAACCCACGCTCGACCGACCAATGCTTCTCGGGTAATCGGCCCAAAGAAACGAGAATCAAAGCTCGCGAGACGGTTATCCCCCAACACAAAGTACTCATCCGCGCCAAGCGTCATGGGGCGCATCGTTAGAGAATCGCGTTCATCCTGTGTCATGTCCGCCAAATCAATATACGTATCTTCACGCAACACCCATCCCGTGGGATACGCTTTATTGTAAATCGTCACCACCCCCTGATTCAGCTCAACGGTCTCTCCGGGAAGACCAATAATCCGCTTAATAAAGTACTTTTTCGGCTCTGTTGGTGGACGAAGTACCACCACTTGCCCACGCACAGGATCCTGAAAGCGATAGGAAAGCTCTTCAATGACAAGATATTCTTTATCAAAATAGGTGGGCTCCATACTCTTACCTTCCACCTTAAACGGATTCGCGATAAAGACACGAAATCCAATCACGAGCGCAATCGTGATGGTGACAATACGTACCAACTCCCCCCAATCTGTCGAGTCTTTTTCGGGGGTTTGTTGGGGTTTACTGATAGTCAACGAGGCGGCAGCGTCTTGCGAAGAAGAAGGAAGCATAGGTTCAGCGTATTCCTTGCGCGCGTACCTGTCGAGGTTTATCGCCCAGCTCTCCCGTGAAGCTGTATCGCCCGACCAACAGCTTTCACCCACTGCCAAACGCCATATCCTGCACGCAGGCAACAATATATACCCCGTAACACACGCGTCAGTAGGTCACTCAACCCCGCTTTCCATCGGACGAGCTGCTCGGTGGACGCCTCCGCCCTACCATCTGGGACGTGTACGCGCCAACGCTCGACGGAAGAACGCCATGATCGCACCAGCCCTACAAGCGTCGTATGACGCTGGACCTCAGACGGCAATACCAAACGCGATGATATACCCTCCCACACTTCCAAAAATGTATAGCCCGCTTGAAGAGCTGACTTCATCCAACGAGGCACGCTCCCCTCACCCGTCCATTCACAAACACCGCCAGACGACAGCAGAAATCGCCGTAATTCAGCCACTCGATCATCCATCAAACCGGTCAATAGCAGCACGGGATGCCAAGCGCGCATACTCCACCTCATACAGCAGAACGTAGATCTTGAATCACGTTCCATTCTTGCATAGAAACAGGACTCACTGAAAGACGAGACTGCCGAAGCATGGCGAGTTCTTTGAGTTGCGCATCACGCTTGAGTTCAGCCAGTGTCACGGGCTTTTCCCATGCTTCCTGCGGCCCAATATCAACACAGAGCCATGAACCGCTCGAGGCGGTCGGATCTGGATAAGCGGCCTTTGTGATCCGAACCGTACCAACCACCGCCTTATCGGTTTGACTGTGATAAAATAGCGCCTTATCACCAACGCGCATCTCGCTTAAAAATCGCTTTGCAAGAGCGTTCCGCACCCCGTCCCAACGCGTTCCCTTGTCACGAACAAGCCGTGCCCAATCGTACGTTTCAGGATCGCTCTTGATCAGCCAATAGCGCATAGATACCCCTATGGTACCACGCTTTGACGCCAACGCTCTACGGCATCAACCGCCTCTTCTGGCGTCACCACCCACTGTAAGCGAGGCTCTTTACGAAACCACGTGCGCTGACGACGAATATACTGCCATGTATCAGCGATCACTCGTTCGCGAAGCAACAACGTTTCTCCCTCTCCCGATGCTATCGCCTGCACAAGAGCAGGAAACCCGATCGAGGTAAGAAGGGGCGAAGCAGAAGACACTCCCCGTTCAACCAAGGAACGCACTTCCTCCATCCATCCTCGCGCAAACCGCTCTTCCACGTCCTGACACAGGCGCGCATATGCCTCTTCAGAACTCCACGCACGAGCTATTTTCAGACACGTATACGGAGATGGACGACGCTGTGGCACCAGCGACTGACCGGCAAGCCCCTTCTCGAGAGCGCGCAACACACGATGCGGATTCTTCGCGTCTACCAACTCGTGATTTGGATAGGTTTGAAGAAGCGCTAACCGCTCTTCTGCCGATAGAGCAAGCACACGCTCACGAATTGCCGGATCGATCTCTCCGTCAAACACAAACCCCTCTGTAAGAGCACGGATCCATAAACCCGTTCCACCCACGATGATTGGCAACTGACCACGGGCAATAACCTCCCGAATCACTTGATCCGCCCGGCGAACCCACGCTGCCACCGATAACACCTCATCAGCCGACGCATACGCCATCAAGTGATGCGGCACTCCTTCCACCATGTATACCTCATGCCCATCGCGCCTCTCCCACGTTCCTTGCGGCACGCCCGTTCCAATACGGCCCTCGCCATAGATTTGGCGCGCATCCGCATTTATCACTTCGCCCCCGTAACGCTTGGCCAGGTCTATACCAAGACGCGTCTTCCCTGAAGACGTCGTTCCCGTAATCACGAGCACCGGAAGGAGTTCGTTCATAATTTTGTCACATCAAGCACCCATGTTTTTGCTCCACGAACACGAACAGGGATAAAACTTCCAACAAGCGATTGATCCGTCGAGGGAAATCGGCACACCTTGAGCGCATCTGTCGTCCCGATCGCAATACCGTCTTCTATGCGTTCAACGAGCATGCGTTGCTCGGTACCGATAAGCGCCGTGTTACTCGCGAGCGATCGTTCTTTCATGAGTTCTTGCAGCGCATCCCAGCGATCGCGTTTTTCTTCTGGTGCAACATCATCCGGAAACAGGCGCGGCGCGAGCGTTCCCGAACGTACGGAGTACTGCGCGTTATACGAGATCGCAAAGTCCACTTCTCGATACAACGACAACGTCTCTTCAAACTGTTCGCGCGTCTCTCCCGAAAATCCTACAATAATATCCGTTCCAAAAATGAGATCCGGCACGCGCATGCGAATCTTCTGAATACAAACGAGATACTCTTCGCGGGTATATTTGCGATTCATCCGACGTAACACCTCGCTACTCCCCGACTGCACCGGCAAATGCAAATAGCGCACCTGTTTAGGTAATGCGAGCGCATCAATCACCTCATCATGCATCGACACAGGATGTGCCGCCGTCCAATGCACGCGCTCAAGTCCTTCAAGTTGATTCACTTCCCAAAGAAGGGCGGCAAAATGGTTCTTGTACGGATTCTGCACCGAAAAGCTCTCTGGATCGGTCGCGATAAACGAATTCACCGTCTGACCAAGGAGCGTAATTTCTTTGATACCATGCGCCACGAGCTCGCGACATTCATCCAAGATGTCTTTAGTGGGACGGTTACGCTCAAGCCCACGTGCATACGGCACCACGCAGTACGTACAAAATTTGTTACACCCCGTTTGAATCGTGACATACGCCTGCACGGATGGCGCGCGCAGCGGCCGAATCTTGAGATAATCCTGCTCAAGCGATTCTGAGTTCACCAAGTCCGGACGAAGCTCCGCGATCCATTTTGGCAGATGCACCATTTCCGGCGTTGGAAAATACAGGTCGGTTGCCGGCAAACGCTTGCGAAACTCTCGTGCTTTATCCCGTCCAGGCATACACCCTGTTACCGCCACAATGATGTTTGGACGCGTCTTTTTATAGTCCAAATACTTCTCTTGCGAGCCAAACACACGGTCTTCCGCCGACTGTCGAACACTACAGGTATTCACCAAAATCAGATCCGCTGCTGACTCGTCTTCCGTGGCGGAAAAGCCCAACGAACGCAAAAGACTCGCGATGCGCTCAGAGTCGTTTTTATTCATTTGGCATCCGTAGGTCGTGATGTGATACAGCGGTTGAGGCATAGACGCATTCAACCCGTTTCACGAGGGAAAATCAAGCTTGCCGCGTCTCTATATGGCAACCTATTCAATACCTAACGCCTGCATCTCCTCTTCGATCTCCATCAATCTATTATATTTCTCGACACGTTCTGAACGACTCAGCGAACCTGTTTTGATGTACTCCGAACCACACGCCGCCGCGATATCGGCGATACACGTGTCAGACGTCTCGCCAGACCGATGCGAAAGTGAGGTCTTCCACCCAGCTTTATGCGCGAGTGTGATCGCCTCGACCGCTTCGGTCAGCGTACCGATTTGATTCACCTTCACGAGAATCGCGTTCGCTGCTTGCGTTTGAATAGCCTGCGTTAAGCGCTTGGTGTTCGTGACAAGAAAATCATCTCCCACGATCACGCTCTTTTTTTGAAGAACCGGAAAAGCATTGGTCCACGCTTGCCAATCATCTTCCGCAAACGGATCTTCGATGGATTCCATCGGAAAGCGTTCTTGCCACGCGCTATACCGCTCTAAGAGCTGTGTTGCGGTATAGGTACGCCCTTCCGATCGAAAATGGTACCGCTTGGTTTTTGCGTCATACAGCTCCGAACTTGCCACATCCACCGCCAATCCAACCTGCGTTCCCGGTTTATATTTCGCCTGCTTTATCGCTTTTACGAGTAACGCGAGCGCGGCCTCCCCATCGGGTAACCGTGGCGCGAACCCGCCCTCGTCTCCCACCGTCGTGGCGAAACCCTCTTCAGCAAGCAGTTCTTTCAGCGTATGAAAAATCTCTGAACCAGCACGAACCCGTTCGGCAAACGTGCGCATTTTTGGCACCACCATACATTCTTGAATGTCCGTCGACCATCCCGCATGCGCTCCCCCGTTGAGTAGGTTCATCGTGGGAATAGGCAAACCTGGCGAGCGTACAAAATCAAACGTCTCGCGAAGAGATCGCCACAGCGAAAGACGTCGCTCCATGGCCGCCGCCTGCGCACACGCGAGCGACACCGCTAAGATCGCGTTCGCGCCGAGCATCTTTTTGTTCTCCGTGCCATCAAGCTCGATCATCACGTGATCAATATCTTGCTGACGAAACACCCGCACGCCTTTGAGGAGCGGAGCGATGCGCTCATTGATATGCTTCACCGCCTTGAGGACGCCTTTGCCGTGATACCGCTTGCCGCCATCGCGCAGCTCAACCGCCTCGTGCGAGCCCGTAGATGCGCCCGACGGCACTTTTGCCTCGGCAGACACGCCCGATCGCAGCGTCACGCGACACGCGACGGTGGGATTGCCTCGAGAATCAAGAATTTCGCGTGCATGCACACGAGCGATGCGTGGAGTGGAAAAGAACATACGTTACATCAGGGAGTATAGCAGAGAATGCGCTCACAGAATATACTCCTAACGTCGCATTCAACACATCTCTCCTCTCTCTTTTGTATGCCTCTAAAACATCCCGAATTCCCTACGCAAGAAGAAGATCTCACGAAAGGCGAAACAATCCAACGCATCCTCGAAGAAGGAACGGACGGAGATCTGGAACGACTGCGCGTATTCGCCGAGCAACGAACAGGTACCAAGATCCCTTGGGAGCGGATGGAGCTCATACGCGCCTTCGCTCATCAGCGACGTCGCCACGTAAAGCAGGCGCACAAAGAAGCAAAAGAGCGCATTGCCAACAACCCAAAAGCTACGGATGAGGAATACCGCCTTAGTGTCTACCGCGAATGGATCGAGCCGCCTTCTCGTGACGCGGTTTTCGCTCTCTACAGAAAAGGGTACCCGACCTACGAATCGGGCTTTGGCGGTGCCGAGAACCAAAACATGCGCTTCAATCCTGCTGTACCAGAATTAGAGAGCTACACGCCTTCCGAGGCAGTACAAAGCGCGTTTCAGGAGATGGGCGCGAAGCTCTTAATCAATCAAGAGGCTGTGAGTTTTACCATGACCAAGCTTCTTTCTGACGAAGAGCTTAAGATGCTGTGGGATCTTCTGGCAGAAGACATACCCACCCTATCCACACAAAGAAAACGTCATAACGTAGAAAAACACAGCGAGTTTCAACAAGAGCAGGATGCCCGATTTGGAGCGCGCTAAGAGTAGCGTGCCTGCAACGATCTTCCGCGTGCATACCGACGTAGCCGCTCAATCGTGGCAGTACATGAATGCGTGGCAAATTATAAACTGTTTTTACGTCTACTCATCGATCCAGCGAATGAAAAATCATCTGCGCAACTTGCTCTGGCGAAAGAGTATGCGTCATCATTACCTCGCCAAGCGTATCGAGGTTTCCTTCGAGTTCTTTCCAGCATTCGGTGAGTCGATCCCCCAGACGTTCGCGATTTGGTCTGTGCGCTTCTCGCGTCATAACCACCTCAAGAGGCGCCCAGAGCGTAATAACGCGGACCTGCTCATCTGCGCGCTTATCAAAAACCTCCAAAAAATAGTTGATCTGTTCCTGGCTCGGAAAGATATACTCAAATACCACAAGATCGTACCCTGCATCGAGAAAGTTGCGTGCCAAACTCGCCCCGTTTTTATAGCCCAGCCGCCCCTTCACAGCCCCCTCTTCCTTGGTGACGATAAAGTGTTTGAGCGCGTCACCCTCAATACAAGCGCCGTTCCGCGAAAGACCCGCGAGCAGCCTGCTGGTGGTCGTTTTTCCAACGCCGGCGGGTCCGTTCAGGACAACGATCTGCTTCATACCCTCACCGTAGCAGGTCTAGGCCCTTTTGGGAATGGGGGCAGATTCTGAGAGACTGAGTACTCGAAGGACTTATACCGCGCCTAAATAATCTTCAACAAAGCTTCAAGCAATGCGTCTGGCTGCTTTGTGGGAATAAATATCGGGCGATTCGCTTTTGGCGTTATAAGTACCACCCCTCTTGAAGTCTTCGACCAAGAAAAATGGTGGGGCTTTATGAAACAAGCCGTATTTATTTCGCGTCCGCTTTCGTTTTGAAAACGCACCATCCAAGATATACCAAAAGACCCTCCTGACGATAGCGTTCCTATAGAGACAGATGTAATGTCTTTTTTTGTGAAAATCTCCTCTTGCCCCTCCTGATGAATACGTAGTTCGTGGGACGATACGTGAATTTCCGCCCTACTTTTCGTCGTCTTAAAAAAAGATCCGGCAAACCAACAACCAAAGCCAGCAAAAAATAGCGGCTTTATGAACGCCTCCGTCATCCAAGGAAGTTGCACTATCAAGCCCCCTATAATAAAGAGAGCGAGAAGAATAGCGGATACCTTGAGCCATGTTGAAGCTTCTCGCAAGGGGGAGCGAAAGCTTTCTTTATAGAGCACAGGGACGTTATTCGACATATATATCTTCTTTGTTCCAAATCATAATATAGGGATTCGAACTCAGTAACAACCTCTCCATCAAAACAAAAACCCCTCGAATGCTCGGGGGCTACTTGTGGGGTGACATCGTCGAGGTTGTCCGCACTGCTATAGCGAATATGCCACCGTGTTCTTTTATTTCTGACTACTCCTTACAGAGATAAGTTTGGTCTATTTATCGCTCTCCACAAGCGCCCAGTTGAATGACGTCTCCCAAAGCTGAACAGAATGAAGATGAACGCTTTTTATCTTTTCGAGTTCATGCTTGATGTTAGAAAAAAGCCATTGCGCGATGTTCTCCGCCGTTGAATCAAACGGTACGGAAACATGCTTCAAGTCAGGATTCTGTTTGAAGAAATCCGTCATAACGCTATCGGTCTCGGCGATCATAAACGCATGGTCACAAACGTCATGGACGCTTTTTTGTAAGACTTCTTTCACATCACCAAAATCAACCACCATCCCACGACTTGGAGAGTTTTCCTCTTGGTTGATTTCGCCTTCTATCACAACTTCAAGCGCATACTGATGCCCGTGAAGATTCCGACACCCTCCCTGATGGTTCGCCAATCGGTGCCCCATGCACCATTCGATCCGTTTTGATATACGCATAGTTTATGTAAGACAAAGATAATAACCCAATTCCGTATCAAGGAGATACGACTGCCAATACTCATTACCGTATGCATCCATCCCCTCCTTGGAAACAATCGGCACGATCTTCTGCACGGTAGAGAACCCAGCCTCCTTGAGGGAGGCTTCCAAGGTAGCAGGTTCAACAAAGTATGCCTCCAATACACATATAGGCTTCTCGTTGCTGTCAAAAAGCTCCAATGTCATCGCAGTACCGTCTTCGTAGGATCCGTGAACGGCTTTGCGTGCACCGTATTTCTTTAAATCTCGACCTGAAGGGAGGTCGATGACGAAGATCGCTCTCCCGTCTTCACCCAGTGCCTCTTTTATTTTTTTGAGAAAAGCGACGAGTTCAGTCTTTGAAGAAAGATAATTGATGAGAAACGGTGCACAGACAACACCCCCCCCTTGGCAACGGAGTCTTGAAAACGTCCTCGACAAGGTATTTTACGTTTAGACGTGGCTCCTGTTTTGCTAAGTCGATCTGTACCAAGGAACTATCGATGCCCAGAACATCTTTCGCGCCCGCATCAGCAAAGGCGCGAGAAAAGAAACCGCTCCCACAACCCAAATCCAAAACGGTTTTTCCAGACAAATCACCAACCGCTTGTAGAACGGTGGGTAAAATCGAAAGGTATTTATCTGGTTTTAGGTCTGTTTTGCTGTATTCTTTAGCTAATTGATTATAGTTGTTCAGCATGGAAATACCTTATTCCCAAATCTGAACCATTTCCAGCTTCATGTAAACAAGGTGACGATTTGTATTCCTCATGTGGGAATATAAACCCGACTTTGTTTTTGGTTTCACAGGATATGTGCTAACATACTACGTGTTCGTCTCTTTTTTTGAATATCACATTCATTCGTATTTATATGAAAAAATCGTGGATGGCTGCGCGGATCGCTACATGGCCTAAGTGGGTAAAAATGACAGTGCTTATTGTCTTTTTTGGTTTCGTAGCCATACAGAACATCCCACTCGTTGCCAGCTACCTAGATCTAGCAAAGGGGAATCAGCCTTCAGGTTATATCGTAGAAACCTTCCAAGATGGCACGACACAAAAATGGACCGTGTCAAGCACCCAAATGCCGAACATAGGCCTGACATATATCCTCACAAACGGAGAAAATCAGGCCAGGGCAGGCATCTATCCTGAACATACCTATTTCACTTTTTACAGGAAAGCGGCTGGGTATGTGAATTTTGAAGGAGTGAGGTGTCCCATTAACGGAGGAAGGTTATACGAATTAACCGGATCGAGTAGATCTGGAATTAAAAATCCACTGAAATGGAACGGAGATGTGCAGTTTGACTGTCCGGCAACGAACGCAGCTGCAGGAATCAAAGGAACGATTGTACTAGGAAGGTAGTCGAAAAGAAGCAATGAAAAACATCGCTATAAAATGGTTCGTACCGAAACAAAAAGTATGTATTGAATGAGAAACTGAAAATAAACGGTTAGAACTGGATGATTAGAACTGAATGAAAATGGCTCTATAAACGAAAAAACTCCGGCTTTTGCCGAAGTCTTTTCTCGATGGGGTCACATCGTCGAGGTTGTCCGCACTGCTATAGAGAATCTGCCACCATGTTCTTTTATTTCTGACCAATCTTTAGAGAGGTAATCTTCGTTTCTCCTCTCATCATATCTTTCTCTACCAAAGAAATGGTTTTCAAAAAATCTTTATCCGTGCAGTAAACCGCAAACCCATACTTCGCCGCCTCCTTCTCAAGATACGTACCAAAATACGAAAGCATCTTGGCAATTTTTTGGAATGTCTCTATCTGTTTTGTTTTCTGCAAAACCCAATCGCGCTTTGCGCTATTCTTATGAAAGCCCTCCATCAATGCCTGCTCATCCTTCTTGATAAGAAACACCATGCGAACGTCTTGCGGAAATCGCTCAATCAACGTTTGCGCTAACTTTGGATGTATCTGATGCCCCTCAAGAACAAAGTCATGCCCTTCCTGAACGCAGTCACTCACAAATGTCTCAATAGCCTTCATGCTTGCTTTCCCCTGAGAGATATAGGCGTGGGCAATTTCTCTAGCAGAAAACCTTTCGTACATCTCATCGTTGCTACCGCCAGTCTTTTCCCGAAGCGTATTTTTTGGAAAGAGCTTTGGATGATTCTTTTTTGGTGTGTATTCACGCACGACTGATTCAAGAATGTCGACCGAAACCCATCCGATACGGAGACGCGAAGACAGCTTTTTTGCAAGCGTCGTCTTCCCACTCCGCGGCGGACCTCCGATGAGATACATCATTAGTAAAGGGTAGCATTAAGCCTTATCTCTGACCAGGAGCGCCTAGAAACATCTTCACTAAAACAAAAACCCCTGCACCGTACGGTGCAGGGATGCTTGTGGGGTGACTAGAGGGAATCGAACCCTCGATAACGGGACCACAACCCGCTGTGATAACCTCTTCACCATAGTCACCATGGAAAAAACGAGAAGGTCGCTTTTGTGGGAAAAAGATACCAGATTTCTTGGAGAAAGGCAATTCTCTAGCGAAAGACACCATAAACCCCCGTTGTAGAGACACAATCGGGGGTTAGGGAGTGTCATGAAGACGCTCAGTTGTTGGGCTTACGGCAGCGGCAGTCCCGCGTACACCGGGTTATTTTTGGTGGTACGCTCCACCAACAGCAGAGGCACCTCGTGACCAGCGGCATCCACCGCAAAGAAGGTGCAGGGCTCATGCCCAATCTGCATGCGGAAGCGCCTCGCGTGAAGCACACCCTCCCCGAGCATGACCCTCCCGAAGAACGATCGATACCCGACGCGATACCCCGCCTTGGCCACCTCCTCGGAGACCTCCAAGACGACGATCGTCTTCCAGCCCCACAGGGCCAAATACAGGTGGTTCCACCACTTGGTGGGCGGCGCGGCGAGATCACCGGCCATCTCGAGACCCGCCACCTGCCCCTTAAACACCTTGTACATCGCTCGTACTCCTTGCAACATACTACCCACGCCCGCTTTTACCCCTCTTTTTGAAAAAGCCCGGCAAAAGAGACCCACCATTCTACCAGAAATCGCTCTATAGAGCAAGTTTTTGACCGCGTACCCTTCAAAAACCTCCCCCGCCAAGATCTTGACTTTTTCCTGAAAAACGCGTAGCATACCCTCATTGCTCGGGAAATAAGTGTCCTGGTACGCGCTTACTTCCACCCTATTCTTCACTCTTGTTACTCACATGTTGACCATTCGTTTGTCTCGCGTTGGAAAAAAGAAGCAGCCTTCTTACCGCTTTATCGTGTGTGAAAAAGCTCGCGATCCATGGGGAAAAGCTCTTGAAATCCTTGGTTCGTACAACACACTCACCAACCCACCATCCATGCAGCTCGACGCTGACCGCGCCAAGTACTGGATCAGCAAAGGTGCTCAACCTTCTGACACGGTGCACAACATCTTGGTAGAGAACAAGATCATCGAAGGCGAAAAGCGTAAGTTGATGCAGATCTCCAAGGTTCGCAAGGCAAAGCTCGCAAAAAAGAAAGCGTAAGCGCAAAAACCACCCCATCGGGTGGTTTTTTTATAAGCGCCTCATGGACGCGCCTCACTTCCCCGAACGCTTCTCGTTGGATGAGATGCGAAGCGTTGGAGCAAGAACCTCCGGAGGCGCACTGATAAGTGCGGTGAGGCTGGTTCGTAGCGAAACGCAAGCAGGTCGCCAAGGAGAAGTGTTCGCTTATTGTTCTAAGCGAAGGGAGAGTATACTCGACACTCCTTCGTGCGTCATACTCACTCCGTAGACCGTATCTGCATGCACCATTGTCGCGCGATTGTGGGTAATGACCACCACCTGCGTCTGCTTCGAGAGACGTGCGAGCACCTCACCAAACCGACGAGCATTCGCCTCATCAAGCGCCGCATCCACCTCATCAAGAACGACAAATGGCGAAGGATTCGTTTGCATGATGGCGCACAGCAGAGCGATAGATACCAAGGCTCGCTCCCCTCCGGACAGCAAAGAAACCGGCTTGAGACGTTTTCCAGGCGGCGTCGCCAGAATGTCTATCCCCTCGAAGTGTTCGCTCCCCTCGATATACTCCCCCGTTTCCGCATCGATCTCTCGCTCAGAACGCACTTCAACCAATCGCGCTTCACCTCCTCCAAAAATCTCCTGTGC
>JAGOUA010000053.1 GCA_018061485.1 Patescibacteria group bacterium | reverse complement strand
ATGGCTGCTGTCGAAGTAACGCTCGCCTCTTTTGCCACCATCATCTGCGTCGAGGAACCACTTTCCAGCACTGCGCTCGCTTTTAAACGCTCTTCGCTCTCTACAACCTTCTGTTGCGTTTCTTCCATCCCTGTTTGTAGCACCTGCACCTTGTCTTCGATGGTCTTTTTGATCGCCTCTTTAGTAATCACGCCTTCGCTCGCCGGATCGTTATGCGTGTCGATCATGACCTGTACCGCTTTGACGCTCGCCGTGACCGCCGCCACCTGAACCTCCGTCACTTCGATACGGACATCTTTTGGAGCTATCGCCTGCACCTCTTTTGCGGTCTTGATCAGTCCCGTGCTCGCTTCGTCAAAGGCCCTAGCCGCTTTTGCGACGTTTGCGGAAGGCTCTGCCGATGCCACATGCGAGATCTGCACCTTTACTGCCTCGAGATCTTTTTTCACAATGCCCGCCGCTTCTTTGAGTCGCTTGCTTTTATCGGGCGTATCGTTCGTGGCAATTTGCTTCATCTCGTTCATCCGCTTACCAACGAACTCTGTTTTGAGCTTGAGCTTGTCGGGAGATTCGTTCGCTATCATGAGACGAGCTTGCTCTCCCGCGAGCTTGACCGGAAAGAGCAGATCCCCCGGAAGCGAACGCTCCGCCGCCGACACACTCGCAAGCGAGCCACCAATCACGATACCAAACACCGACAGAACCGCCATCACCGGACCGCGAACAAACTCAATCGTTCGCGCAGGCAAGAACGTTAAAATGAACGATCGACATCGTTCTTTGAAGGTTGGTCGCAAGAACACAGCGTTCTCACGATGAATGGTTTTGAGAAGATCCTGACGAGTACGCACAACCCATGCCGCATCTGGTTGGATGCGGCTCTCGGCTTCGCGCATATGCTTCGAAGCTTGGATGAGTCGACGTTTAGTCATGGGAAGAAGAAAGAGATTGACTTCGTTCAAGAGCTTTGAGGGCTCGGTGATACAGCACACGGACCGTTCCCGTATCTTTCCCCAGAATCTCCCCAATATCAGCGAAGGGTAGATCTTGGAAAAGACGGAGGGAGAGCACGTCTTGGTAATCCTCTTTGAGCTGTTTCATCTGCTCAAGCAAGAGGGCGACGTCGGTTTTTGCCTCGATCGCGCGCTGACCGATCTTACGATCAGAAAGAGCGTCTGTAAGAGAAGACGTATCATCCTCCTGAAACGTTACACTTGCCATCTCTGGCAACGCGCCACGTTGGCGATAGGTATCAATAATCAAGTTGCGCGCAATGCGATACAGTAATCCACGAACGTGCTTAATGGGCTCGCCGCGCTTCACCTGTTGCCAAAAGCGCAAAAAGACCTCGGCTGTGACATCCTCTGCCTGCTCTTTTGAAGAGAGCTTGAGGTACACGAACCGATAAATAGACTCCACATGAGTATCATAAATCTTGGCAAACGACCGCTCATCACGAGCAGAGGTCAGCCTATAGACATGATACGACTCAAGAAAAGAGAACATGGTGAAAGCAACCAAGTTGCCGCCACCCAAGCGCAGAACACGAAAGGCTCTTCGAGGAAGAGAGGGGCCAAAGGCCCAAAGGAACGAGGGATTCCACGCCTTTATCGGACACGACTCCGATAAAAGATTGAACTCATCCTAGCATAGCCTCTAAAAAGATGCCATAGAGCGCAAAAACCACCCAAAAAGGTGGTTTTATACGTTTCCAAACGAGAGCTTTGTCGCGAGCGTCTCATCCTCCATCACCAGACCACGATACAAGCGGTCCATCGTGTCCATTGTGCGTAGAGGCTCGTACATGGTAGCGACATACGCCCTCGCTCGATCGCCCTGCAAAGCAAGATCTTCTTGCGACATCTCCAGAGCACGAGTCATCGCCCCTCCAAGGGCGGCAATAGAACGCGCATCAACAAAGGTCGCATGCGTATCAATCGCCTCGCGGTTTGCTTCAAGCTCATGCATGATCAAGGGACGACCCGTACTTGCCGCCTCGAGCACCGCCAGGGAAAGCCCCTCATCAACCGATGGAAAGACATGTGCAAAGGCACAGGTCTGCAAGGCACGAAGCTCCTCGCCTACCCGCTCACCCAAGAGATGCGCTCCACGCGTGTTATCCGCCATCATTGTCAGATGATCCACATAGGGGTCATCCACCGAACCGCCGCCCACGATCACCGCTTGTTTTCCCTGCAGATGATCGACGTGTTGCGCTTTTGCCCAGCTGTACGCCTGCAAAAAGCGATCCGCTCCTTTTAACGAGATTAAGCGACCTACGTGCAAAAAGTAGGTATATGGCTCAAGTCCCAAAGCCCGCACACGAGCTTCTTGCGCTGAACGCGTTTCCGCAGAAGGCGCCGAAAAGGCGTGAGAAACATACGTCGCACGACGGCCATACGTCTTTTGGCAGTACCGAGCGAGCTCTTGTGAAACCGTGATCACCTCGTGAGCAAACATCGCTGTACACCATTCACCCAAACGTAACATCGCACGAGCAAACCATCCCCACTTATCGAATCGGCGATCCATGCTGTGGAACGTCACAACCAGCTTGGTACGAGGCAAGATCACACGCACGAGCGGAGCGAGTAATGCATTTCCTACGCCGTGGATATGCAGCACCTCTGGACGTTCTTTTAACGAAGCGAGAACCGCCGTAAAACTATGCGTAATCGCATCGAGATGCTTGGTTGGAATACCCCACGTTAAGCGGTGGTCTACCCCCTCAGGAGCGACAGCGCCTTGCACGTACCCAGCGCGACCATACACAATCACCCGATGACCACGCGAAACCAAGCCCTTTGCTAAAAGCTCCACATGCTTCTCGACCCCGCCGGAGCGGGCTGGAAGCCCCTTTTGGCCAATCATGATGATGGTCATAAGAATGGGGCATTCTACCCCAAAATCCCCGTTTTGTCAAGGGGCGCTTTCCCTTTTTTTGGCTCTATTATGCTCTTTTTTAGATACCTTCTACCCAATCCGTGAGCCATTTTCCACCCTCATTCCACACAAAAAAGCCATCAAACTGGTGCAAAACCCGATCAGCGCGCCATTCCCGCTCGTTGCACCAAGCCTCAAAGGTGCGGGCTAATCGCTCTCGTTTTTTGGAAGAAATCCCCTCGTTTGGCAACTGAATACCGCTCGCGGCCCGAGTTTTGACCTCTATCACGTGCAAAATCTCACCCAAACGCACCAGTAGGTCTATTTCCCCAAAGCGACAATGCCAGTTGCGCGCGAGAATCTCCGCCCCTCGATCAACAAAAAAGCGCTCAGCGAGCGCCTCTCCACGATCGCCCAGCTCTCGTCGAGCCTCCATAGACTGCTATCCTCCCCCGCCAAACAGAGACGTCGCCGTCGCTTCGAGCATTCGCGTCCATAGCCCCGTCATCACAAAAAAGCCGATAATCGCCACGAAGGATCCTAGTAATTTGTAAAAGATGCGCGATCCACCGATATTACGCTCAGCCCAATCGACCGTTCCAAAAAAATCTAAGATCCAATCCGTGCGCAACACAAAGAGAATCCCCAATCCCGTGATACCGCTTCCCAATAAAATGCGCCAAAGAAGAGCCATATACCTTCAGTATACGCGAAGGCCGCAAAACGCGCGAACTTGCTCAAACACCCCCGCTTCTCGTATGATACTAGTCATGCCTAAAGCCGCCGCCTCTACAAGCTGGGAACGCGTTTCCCCCTGGTACAAACGCCATCTCTCGCACGGCGACACCCTTCAACGAAGCGTTGTGATCCCCGGCGTGTTAGAACTCCTTGCCGACGTCACAGGCGGCGAGCATCTTGATATTGCATGCGGAGAAGGGACGTTTGCCGAGGCCTTCACCGAGGCCTTTTCTCATCGAGCATTCGTGGGCATCGATGCTGCGCCAACGCTTATCAGTTATGCCAAGCGCAAACGCCTACCAAAGACCACGTTTTTTGTGGACGATGCGCGCGTCTTGCAAACCGTGAGCGCAAAGCGGTTTACCTCTGCAAGCTGTATTTTAGCTCTACAAAATATCGACGCTCCTCATGAGGTATTCGCACGAGCGAGCCGTATCCTTGCGTCGAATGCCCCGTTTGTTCTTGTGTTGAATCATCCTCATTATCGCCAACCAAAACAGAGTAGTTGGGGATGGGATCAAGACCACCGCGTCCAGTACCGACGCATCGATCGGTATCTCACACCGTATGTCGCCCCTATTGTGGCACATCCCGGAAAAGACACAGCTCTAGCAACACCATCTTTTCATTGGCCGCTCTCTGATCTCGTTCGAATGGCGAGTAGCGCTGGACTCTTGGT
>JAGOUA010000012.1:5023-17085 GCA_018061485.1 Patescibacteria group bacterium | reverse complement strand
TTAATAGCTCTTGCGAGCCAAGCGCGTCCATTTCTTCACGTACAATACGCTCAACGTTGCGGAGCACGCGCAACCCGAGCGGAAGCCACGAATACACACCGGCCATTTCTTGACGCACAAACCCTCCACGAAGAAGGAGCTGCGCGTTGATCGATTCCGCCTCTTGCGAGACAGTTTTTTGCGTTTTAGTGAGGAGAGACGTGAGGCGCATAGATAGGAGCATCCTAAAACCAACGCACAAAAATAGCAAAGGCGAGCCTATTCCTATCGAGGCTCAGAACAAGGATTAGGTGATTCTTTTTATAGGTCACTCGCCTTTAGGCGAGTGACCTATATTAATGAAAGAAAAGTCCTTATTCTTGAGCCGAATAAAAGAGACTCCTGCTTTTAGCTCTATCAAAAAACGCCCGTAGAGGGGGGCGCAGGGTGACGAGCGTTGAAGTTATCGGAGGGATGCGCGCGTAAACTTAGACCTTCTTGCCCTTCTTCTTAGACGTGCTCGGCGCCTTGGCTGGACGGCAGATGGATCCTTTCTTCCCGCTACGCTCTTGGCAGAGACTGCAGCGCGTAGCTTTGTTGTACCCATGGAGCCGCGTACGACATTTGCAGGAGCAGTCGCATACACGCCGTCCTTCCTGACGAGACGGCCCAGACCCATCGACGCCTCTGGCGCCAACGGAGGGGAACAGCAGCACATATCGCTCAACCATTTGTCCCATATGACAACCTCCTTTACGAGAACCGCTCGCATTTTGCCTTATAATAAGCCTTTTTGTCAATATATTTACCGTTTAGAGCAACCAAAAAACGAACCTTGCGGTTCGCTTATTTGGAGAATACCTCGCAAAATATATGCAAGATTCTAGGACTTTCACGTTTGGACGGCGCCCTGCGTAGCTTTAGCGAAGAAGGGTGAGATACGACGTGTTGGACAGAGGAAAAACCGGAGGCGCACTGATAGGTGCGGTGAGGCTTTTTCCGAAGGAAACACGAGTAGATCGCCAAACGGGTAAGTCCTGCAGACTAGTACGAATCGTACTGTCGCATCGTCACCTGACTCTCGACCTGTTTCACCGATTCAATCACGACAGAGATCACGATCAAGAGCGAGGTTCCGCCAAGGGCGAGCACCTGCGTCTTGGTGAAATACTGGGCGATAAATGGCGTCACCGCGATCACACCCAAGAACAGCGCTCCTCCAAGAGTAATGCGCGAAATGACTTCATTCAGGTATTCAGCGGTTGCGCGCCCAGGACGAATCCCTGGCACGAATGCTCCCTGCTTTTGAAGATTTTCCGCGATCTTTTCTGGTTGAAACACGATCGAGGTGTAAAAGTAGGTGAAGGCAACAGTCAGCACAAGGTAAAGTGCCGCGTAGAGCGTTTGGTTTTGCATGGTTGCAATCACCCAACGAGCACCATCCGCGAGCCATACCGTACGCGAACCAATCAAGAACTGCGCGACAAGCGTTGGGAAGAGCAAAATCGACATCGCGAAGATGATAGGAATCACCCCCGTCATATTGATACGCAATGGAAGCGTCGAGGCTCCCGTTCCTCCTCGCACTTGGCGAGCATATTGCACCGGCACGTTGCGCTGACCCTCGGTAATAAAGATAATACCGACAACCATCGCGACCGCAGCGAGCACATACAAGACCACCGCGAGCCAGTTTTGCGAGGCGTCAAAGGTTGCCAAGAACTGCGAGGCGCTTGCCGGAAGATCCGCCAAGATACCTGCCGCAATCAAGAGCGACATACCATTTCCTACCTTTTTTTCTTGAATCAATTCACCGATCCACATCAAGAACATCGTTCCAGCGGTCACCGTCGCGATAATCATCGCAATATGGAACACGCTGTTGTTGGTCAAGATCGGCACGGCAGACTGACGCATGATCGCGAGCAAGCCGAAGGATTGGATGATCGCGAGCGGAACCGTCAGGACGCGCGTCCATTGATTCAATCGACGACGGCCCGCTTCTCCGTCTTTTTGAATCTCTTCCACCTTTGGAAAAATCATTCCCAAGAGCTGGACGATAATCGATGCCGTGATGTAGGGAGCGACACCCATCGCAACGATACTGAAGTTGCGAATCGTGCCACCGGCGAACAAGTTGAGCAAGCCGAGGGCGCGATTTCCTTCAATAAACGCTCGAAGAGCGACGAGATCTACACCAGGAATCGGGATATTCGCTACCAAGCGAAATACCAACATCATGGCAAGCGCAAAGAGCAAGCCATTTCGAACTTCTTTAATATTCCAGGCGTATTGAAGTTTTTCCCACATAGCACGAGAGAAACGATAAGGGCGCGCGAAAGGCGCGCCCTATCGGGATTAGGCGTTCTTTTTGGACAAAACAACACTGCCACCGACCTTCTCGATCAAGGCTTTTGCTCCTTCGCTTACCTGCACGCCACGAATGACGAGCTTTTTGGTAAGACCTTCGGAAGCAATGATTTTAATCGAGCGATCCGTGCGAAGCACGAGCCCAGCGCGGCGAAGCGCGTCAGCGTTCACAACCGTCCCTTCGGACAAGCGTTCGAGCTGAGCGAGCGTTACCACGCGAGCTTTTGCGTAGCGGCTGTTGAATCCACGCGACTTCGGAAAGGAAAGAAGCATCTGCTTCAACCCCTTGAGGCGAAGCTTGTTGCGTCCTCCAGAGCGAGAGCGCTGACCCTTGGTACCGCGACCAGCGGTCTTTCCACGGCCGGAGCCGTTTCCGCGACCGAGGCGGAACGATTTTTCACGCGCTCCACTTTTTGGAGCGAGAGTGTGTTGAGCAAGAGACATACGGATTATGCTGCGTGAGCATCAGAGCCTGTTTCCGTCTTAGGCGACGTGTGCGCGCGAAGTTGCTTGAGCGCCATCATGGTAGCCTTCACGTTGTTTGCCTTGTTGCTCGAACCGAGCATCTTGGAAACGACGTTCTGGACTCCGGCGAATTCGAGCACAGGACGAATCGCTCCACCCGCCTTTACTCCCGTGCCTTTTGGGGCTGGTTTCAAGAGCACTTCGGCTGCGCGGAATTTCGCGACAACCATGTGTGGAATCGTTCCATCAACCAACGGAACCGTGATCAATGATTTGCGTGCTTGAGCCGTAGACTTGGTGCTTGCGCCAGCCACGTCTACACCCTTTGCCAAACCAAAGCCGACACGACCCTTTTGGTTGCCGATGACGGAGAGAACCCGGAAGCGCATGCGCTTACCACCCTTGGTCACACGTGTAACACGAGCGACTTCGAGGTTTTTCTCAGCGTAATCTGCCTCAGCTGGAACATCACCGTCTCGACGTGGACCGCGACGATCTCCGCCACGACCACCAGCGCCGCCGCGACCACCTTGACCACCACGGGCGTTATTTCCCCCACGACCACCGCCTTGTGGACCGCGACCACCTTGTGGCTGCGCGGAAGCAAGACGAAGGAATGGGTTTGGACGCTCTGCTGGGGTAGCAGGAGCTGCCGTTGGCGCAGGTGTTGCTGCTTCGTTCGCGACCGGCTCAGAAGCCGGAGGCACGACCGGTTGGACTGTTTCAGACATAGGTTAGAACTGGAGACCACCCTCGCGAGCGCCTTGGGCGACCGCGCTGATGCGTCCATGATACTGCTTATCGCGGCGATCAAACACCACCGCAGAAACACCCTTCGCCTTAGCGCGCTCAGCGATGAGCTTGCCAACAGCGAGAGCTTTTTCACTCTTGGTTGCTTGAAGATCCTTTGCAAGATCGCGATCCGACGCAGAGGCGATGGTTTTGCCAGCCACGTCGTCGATCACCTGCACGGAGACGTGCTTCAAGCTGCGCACCACGACAAGACGTGGGCGCTCGGCCGTTCCGGACACCTTCGCGCGAACGCGAGCGATGCGACGGAGGGCATTCGTCATACGAGAAAACGTTGACATAGCTTTAGGAGAGATTATTTGGCTGTCTTACCTGCCTTGCGGCGAATAACTTCATCGGTGTATTTGACACCCTTGCCCTTGTACGGTTCTGGCGGACGAATGCGGCGAATGCGCGCAGCCGTTTCACCAACGAGGTATTTGCTGATGCCCGTGAGGGTCAAGATCTGTTTTTCGACCTTCGCTTCGATTCCCTCTGGAAGAGTGAATGGAACGCGGTGCGAGAACCCAAGATCCATCATGACTACCCCACCTTCAAGCGCAACTTTGTATCCGACACCCACAAATTCAAGGGATTTTTCGAAAGGCTTTTGAACGCCGTCCACCGCATTCTGAAGAAGTTGGCGGAACAAGCCCCAAAGCGCACGATCATCCACTTTATTTTCATCTTTGACCGAAACGAGGACGGCACGAGGTTCTGCTTGCAATTCTACCGTCACATGCTCTGCAAGACGCACGTCGAGCGAACCTTTCGGCCCCTTTACCGTGACAAGCCCTTCTCCGATCGTGGCATCAACGCCGCTTGGGAGAAGTACTGGCTTTTTACCAATACGAGACATATGTTAGTAGACTTCACAGATAACCTCGCCACCAAGTTTGCGGCGACGAGCCTCTTTATGATTCATCAATCCTACCGAAGTAGAGAGGATGAGGATGCCCTGCCCGGAAAGGACAGGAGCGAGATCGGACGATTTACTGTACACGCGACGACCTGGGTGAGACACGCGGCGAATCGAACGAATCGCTGGAGCCTTGCCTTGGTATTTAAGCGTAACAGTGAGCGTTTTTTTTGCGCCGTCGGCCGTCTCTTCCACGCGTTCCAAGAACCCCTCGCGTACGAGGATGTCCGCAATCGCGCGTTTAATCTTTGAACCCGGCGAGGAGACCGTCTCATGACGAGCGGCCTGTCCGTTGCGAATACGGGTCAAGAAGTCGCTAATTGGATCAGTGAACATACGTGTGAGAAATTACCAGCTGGACTTGGTCACGCCAGGGACCTCGCCCCGGTTTGCCAATTCGCGGAAACAAATGCGGCAAAGCTTGAAAAAGCGAATGTAGCCATGTTTGCGACCGCAGCGCCAGCAACGATTCACCGTGCGCGAAGAAAACTTCGCAGGACGGTTGGATTTGGCGATTTGATTTTGGGTAGCCATAAGCGAGAATTAGGCGTTGAATGGAAAACCGAGTTGTTGCAAGAGCATGAGGCCCGTTTTTTTGTCACCAGCAGTTGTTGCAACTGTTACCTGGAGACCGTGCAACCGCTCGACTTCATCCGCACGAATTTCTGGAAACGCGATATGCTCGCGGAATCCAAAGGAGGCATTTCCTTGCGCATCGATAATCTTTGGAGAAACTCCGCGGAAGTCACGAATACGTGGGAAGGTGGTCTGCGTTAAGCGCGTGAGAAAATCCCACATGCGCTGACCGCGAAGCGTCACCATCATGCCGACGACCATACCTTCACGAATTTTGAAGTTCGAGATGGCTTTTTTAGCTTTTGTCTTCACTGGCTTTTGACCCGTGATGCGGACAAGGGTTTGTTCAACCGCTTCAAGCACCTTTGGATCTTTCAAGCCCTGAGACAAGCCCACCGAGATCACCACTTTGGTGACTTTTGGCACCGCGTGGAGGTTCGTGATACCGAGCTCTTTTTTGAGCGTAGGCACCACCTCTTTTTGGTAGCGTTCTTGTAAGCTCATAGATTACTTGGCGCGCTTGGTATGGCGCACCGGTTTCCCGTTTGCTCCTACAAGCGACACATTCGACGCGTGGATCGGCATGGCGAAGGCGACCTTCTGCCCGACTTCTCCTTCACGACGTGGCTTAAGATGACGGAAACGAACGTTTACCCCTTCGATAGCCACTTTGTTCAAGGCAGGAAATACCTGAGCGATTTTTCCCGTCTTTCCCTTGCTGGCACCGGCGGTAACGATCACTTCGTCGCCCGTTTTGAGGTTCATATTTGCCATAGGACTAGAGCACCTCTGGAGCAAGAGACACGATCTTGGAGTAACCGCGAGCACGAAGCTCGCGAGCAACTGGACCGAAGATACGAGTTCCCTTTGGCTCTTTCGATTTCTTATCAATGATCACCGCGGCATTCTCATCGAAACGAATGTAGGATCCATCGGCGCGGCGCACCTCTTTGTGGGAGCGTACCAATACCGCGTAGACGATATCCGACTTCTTTACCGTGCTTCGTGGAGCAGCTTCTTTGACGACACAGGTGATCAAGTCACCCAAAACGCCGTAGCGCTTTTTGTACCCACCGTTGACATTGATACACTGCAAGAGCTTTGCTCCGCTGTTATCAGCAACGTTAATCATGGAACGATGTTGAACCATATTAGGCGAGTTTATCGGCTTGTGGAGCCGCTTTCACGATCACAGCGAGACGCCAACATTTGTCGCGGCTCATTGGACGGCACTCCTCGAACTCGACCAAGTCGCCCGTATGGGCGGCATGTCCAGGATCGTGCACTTTGAATTTTTTGGAGATATTGAAGTATTTTCCGTATTTGCGGTCAGCCACGCGGCGATCAACGCGCACGACTGCCGTGTCTTGCATCTTTGTGGAAGTCACGACGCCTTGGAGGCGGCGACGAGATGGTTGGTTTGGAGTCATAGCGTTAAGCCTTAGGTTGACTGATGAGCGCTTGAGCGTGTTTGACGCGAGCGAGGTCGCGACGAATCACGTTGACAGCGGAGACGTTCTTCATCTGGCGCGTTGCAATGTTGAAGCGCGCTTCGCGAAGTTTCGCCTCGAGTTCACCCGCAAGAGCCTTGAGCTCTTCTGCGGACTTCTGAGAGAGGTCTTTAGCGAGCATATTACGAGCGGCTTACAAACTTACATTTTGTCGCGATCTTGTACGCGGCGGATTCGAGAGCCTTTTTTGCAGACTCTGCAGGAATACCATCCATTTCGAACAAGACAGTACCAGGACGAACAACGGCGACGAAGTGGTCGAGAGCCCCTTTACCGGCACCCATACCAACTTCGTTTCCCTTTTTCGTGATTGGACGATCTGGGAACACGCGGATCCAGATCTTTCCTCCGCGCTTGATGTAGCGCGTCAGCACACGACGAGCTGCTTCAATCTGCTGGCTCGAGATCCATCCGGATCCAAGCGACTTGAGACCGAAGCTTCCAAAGGAAACGTCGAGCTTATCTGTTGCGTTGTGCCCCGAAGGAAACACGCCTTTGTGCGCTTTCCGGTATTTGACTTTTTTTGGAATCAACATACGTGAGCGATATTAGGCGGATTGAGTGGAAGAAGCGGCTTCGGCAGCAGGAGCTGGACGAGAACCAGAGGCAGCTGGACGACGACCAAAGGTCGCACGAGGAGCTCCTCCATCGCGACGATCGCGGCGCATATCGCCTCGACCATCACGATTATCACGGCGTTCGCGACGTTCTGGGGTCGTTGGCTGGTACTGTGAAAGACGGTCTTTATCGAACACGTCCCCACGGTAGATCCAAACCTTGACACCAATCGCTCCCGTCATGGTTTGCGCACGGCCTTGCGCGTAGTCAATGTCGGCACGAAGGTTGGTGAGAGGAATTTTTCCCCAGCCAAGCCATTCACGACGAGCGATTTCTGCTCCGTTCAAACGACCGGAAACAGCAATCTTGACTCCAAGCGCACCGGACTTTTTGACGCGCTCGATGGTCATCTTGAGCACGCGGCGGAACTGCATGCGACGTTCAAGGTCAGAAGCGACGCCCTGAGCCACGATCGCGGCTTCGAGAGAAGGCTTCATGAGTTCCTGCACGGACAAGTGTACCTGAACCGTTTTTGCCTGCATTGGGAAGAACTTCTTGAGAAGCTTCTTCTTGGTATCTTCGATACCCGTTCCTGAGCGACCAATCACGAGACCCGGTTTTGCCGAGTGGATCGTAATACGGATCACGCCGCGAGAACGTTCGATATCGATGCGCTTAACCGCCGCATCTTTCAATTCTTTCATGAGAAGCTCGCGCATCTCGAGGTCTTGACGAAGCTGATCAGCGTACTGCTGCTTACCAGCAAACCAACGGGACGGCCACGTGGTGGTCGTACCCATGCGGAAAATAACCGGATGTACTTTGTGACCCATAGGTATTAAGCGTCAGGAGACGACTTGATGGCTGGCTTTTTAGAAGCGGCTGGCTTTTTTGCCGTTGCGCGCTTAGCCGGAGCTGGAGCAGGCGCCGATTCGACGGAAGCCGTTGGGGCTTTTGCTTGCGCAGCGGCCTTATCTGCCTTCGGAGCCAGGATAATCGTCACGTGCGTCATGCGCTTACGAATGGTCGCCGCACGCCCGAAAGCGCGAGGACGGAACCGTTTGATAGTCGCACCGGCGTCCGCAACAATGTGTTTTACGTAGAGACTGTCTTTTGCGAGATGGAAGTTATGCTCAGCATTAGCCATCGCAGAGCGAAGGAGTTTGAGCACTGGTTCTGCCGCGCCTTTTTGAAGAAAGGTGAGACGGGTTTCTGCCGTTTGAGCATTCAACCCACGAACCGTGTCAACCACCAAGCGCACTTTGCGTGGAGCGATGCGGAGATTCCGAAGTGAAGCGTGTACGTCCATAGAGAGGCTTACTTCTTAGCCGCGGCCTTCGCCGTGGTCTTGGCAGTATCCATCGCTTTCATGAGTTTACCGCCGTGGCGAGCAAACGTACGAGTAGCGGCGAATTCTCCAAGCTTGTGACCGACCATGTTTTCGACCACAAGGACATTCTTAAATTTGTTTCCGGTATGGACGGCGAACGTATAGCCCACCATCTCCGGAGTGATCGTCGAAGAGCGATACCACGTCTTGATCACGCCCTTGGTTGGAGAACCGAGTTTTTGAACCTTCGCAAGAAGCTTTGGTTCAACGAATGGTCCTTTTTTCAAACTTCGTGACATAGGAGATTAGATGGACAAGAGTTTACCGCCGCGGCGAGTCACAATGTGGCCATTCGACGCAAGGTGACGACGACGAGTCTTCACACCGAGCGCGTGTTTGCCCCACTTGGTCTTCGCGTATTTCATACCGATTGGGTGCTTACCTTCACCACCACCGTGTGGGTGATCGACTGGGTTCATCACCTTACCGCGAACGGTTGGTTTGATACCACGAAGGCGCATACGACCGGCTTTTCCCCAACGAACCAAGTGCCAGTCTGGGTTAGACACCTTTCCAATCGTGGCAAAACACGCTTTTGGAACACGGCGGACTTCCCCAGAAGGAAGCTTGATTGTTGCCCAGTTACCTTCGATTGCCATGAACTGGATGGAGTTTCCTGCTCCGCGACCAAGCTTCGCTCCCTGCATAGGAGAGAGCTCGACGGCGTGGATGAAGGAACCTACAGGCATCTTTTCGAGTGGCAAGCGATTTCCTGGCTTGTTTTCGGCTTCCGTTTGAGACGAGACGACGACATCGCCGACTTTGACTCCGTCTGGAAGCAGCATGTAACTTTTTACGCCATCTTTGTAAGTGATGAGAGCGATACGCGCACCACGGTTTGGATCATATTCCACCGTTGTAACCGTCGCAGGAATGTCAAAGCGCACGCGCTTGAAGTCCACCTGACGAATGTAGCGTTTTACCCCAGCACCACGATGACGCACCGTGATTTTTCCGTTGGTACGACCAGCTTGCTCTTTGCGGATCACGATCAGCGACTTCTCCGGTGTGGAGGTCGTGATATCGGAGAAATCCTGCACTGAGGAGAAGCGGCGTCCTTTTGTCACGGGACGATAGACTCGAATAGGCATACGTTATACTCCTTGATAGAGGTCGATCTTCTGGCCCTTTGCGAGGGTAACCAGAGCCTTCTTCCATGTATTACGAGCCGTTTGGCGTTTACCGCGGAAGACTGGCTTACCCGCATGGCGAACCATGCGAACATCCGTGACTTTTACGCCGTAGAGCGCTTCAACAGCTTTACGAACCGATACCTTCTCGGCCGAAACCGGCACGTCGAAGGTGTACACCCCGCGTTCCATCAAAAGGGCAGCTTTTTCGCTGACATGCGGACGTGTAAGCACGTTCGATGCAAAGAAGTTTACCACCGTTTTCGCTTGAGCCGCTGGAGCTCCTTCCTCCTTCGAAGCTTCCACCTTCGTGGCTTTCTTCGTGGAGGCTTTTGCTGCCGTCGCCTTCTTTGGCTTTTCTGCCGAAGGGCCGGACGTTTCTCCCGTTTTCTTACCGCGGAGACGATCAATGATAGCCATACTTAGGAAGCTTTATACACTTGCTCAAAGGCTGGAACAGCGTCTTTAAGGAAGATGATAGTTCGATAGGTGAGAACATCGAGCAAGTTCACAGATTGCGCCGTGACAAGCTTGACGTTTGGAAGGTTGCGAACCATGCGCATAAGCTCAGGGTTCGAACCAGCAGCGACCACGAGCGCATTGCGATCGATCGGCAATTTGTTCAAAAGCTCGACCATGATCTTTGTCTTTGGGTTCGTCGTGACAACGTCCTCAAGGATAAAGAGTTTTTTCGCTTGCGTCTTGTCAGAAAGTCCCATGAAGAGCGCTTTCTTTTTGGTCTTTTTGTTGATTTTGACGGACCAGTTACGTTCGCTCGATGGACCGAAGGTGATACCACCACCAACCCATTGAGGAGAACGTGTCGAGCCCTGACGAGCACGACCGGTTCCTTTTTGCTTCCAAGGTTTTTTTCCTCCTCCGGAAACTTCGCCACGCGTTTTTGTGTTCGCGATCGAACGACGAGCGTTGGCTCGAAGACCAATCATCACCTCGTGAATGAGGGTAGGATTTGGCTTAAGAGCGAACATCGCGTCTGACAGCGCCATGTCGCCAGCGAGTTGTCCTTCTTTGGAGTAGACAGCAACGTTAGCCATATTAGACAGACATGATGTGAACAATCGCGTTACGAGATCCAGGGATTGCGCCTTTGATAGCGAGCACCCCTCCTTCGCGTACTTCTACCACCTTGAGGTTCTTGACCGTGATACGGTCGTCACCCATGTGGCCAGCCATGCGACGCCCTTTAAAGACGTGCTGTGGACCACCTGCACCGATGGAACCAGGCATACGCGTTTGGTCTTTGTGACCGTGCGTTGTTGGATGCCCATGGAATCCATGACGCTTCACCACACCTTGAAACCCTTTTCCCTTAGAGGTACCGATAACCTGTACCACATCTCCTACCGCAAAAGTGGAAGCCTCGATCACCTCACCACGCGTTGGCGCAGGAGAGATCATCGGGAATTCCGCCAAGTGACGGAGTTTTGGCAAGTCTTTCAAATGTCCTTCTTCTGGCTTGGAAAGCTTTTTGACAACCTCGAAACCGATTTGTACGGATTCGTGACCATCACGTTCCTTGGTGTTCACTTTCGTGACGTAGCAAGGACCCGCTTTTACCAATGTCACCGGAATGATGGATCCGTCGGATCCATAGACCTGCGACATCTCGAGCTTTTTCCCCAAAATGAATTTCTTCATAGTCGGATTGGTCGCACTAGTAATGAATGATTCTTAACACTCTTTTTTGTTTTCCCCGAACGTCGATCTTTTGATGCAAGGCACCTAAGAACCACGCTCGTGAGACTTTCGTCTCAGGTGAACGTCGATCTTTTACGGAAACGACGTGTGCGACGCGCATTATTTTGATGCATGACGCGAAAGAATCGAGGCTTTTTGCGAGACGTACTTTTGTGTACGTTGAGCGAAAAACGGAGATTCTGACAAAGTCAGGCGCAAAATAGGCGTGTCGTGGGAAAATAAAAAGAGACAGGGATCTGCAGACGATAGCTTCGCCTTCAAACCTCTGACTCTTCCCTTTTGTGGGGGTGTCAAACGGATGAAGTCGATGGCGATTCGTGTCACGAGGACATTCTTCTTTCTCTCCTGCTATAGAAGCTCGCAAGCGCAAGCATTTTTTTATGCAAGAGATGAGGCTTTCGCATTTGGACGGTGTCCTTCGAAGTTTTAACGAAGAAGGATGAGAGGCGAAGCGTTGGAGCAAGAAACACCGCAAACGTACTTTGTGTACGTTGAGGATGTTTTGCCGCGAAACGCCAGCCTATCGCCAAAGGCGGAAGACTCGGACAGAAGAAGCTACAGGGAGGTTATGTCTCGTTTACCCCTTTGTGTAAACGCTCGCCCTTTACAGGACGCGACAACTTTCTCCTTGGGAATCGTTCCTCGACGGAACGGAT
>JAGOUA010000012.1:0-4923 GCA_018061485.1 Patescibacteria group bacterium | reverse complement strand
GTGTGGGTGCGCATCTCGTACTGTTCGCGCGCATTCTTGTGAACGAAGGTCGAGCGGTTCACGGTCCATTTCTTGGTCTTCGTAGGAAGAGGAATTGGGCCAACCACTTTTGCTCCCGTTCGCGAAGCTGTTTCAATCAATGTTTTGACCGCTTGGTCAACCAATCGATGATCATGCGAGCGAAGTTTGATACGGATACGGCTGGTGGAAACGTCTTTCATAGGGCAAAAGATACGCGAAGAGGGGCAGTCCCCACTCCCTTCAACGGACGCGTAATCCACTGAAGGGAATGGGGCGATGCCCCACTCACATTATTTGATGATCTTCGTCACGACACCAGCGCCAACCGTTTTGCCACCTTCGCGAATAGCGAAGCGCATCTTGTCCTCGATAGCAACTGGGTTAATGAGTTTCACAATCATCTTGACCGTGTCACCTGGCTGTACCATGGCGACCTCGGCTGGAAGCGTTACTTCACCCGTCACGTCCGTCGTACGGATGTAGAACTGAGGCTTGTAACCCGTCACGAATGGCTTGTGGCGACCACCTTCTTCTTTGGTAAGCGCGTAGACTTCCCCTTCGAATTCGGTGTGAGGCGTGATGGAACCTGCTTTTGCAAGCACCATACCGCGCTCGATTTCTTCTTTCTTGATACCGCGAAGAAGCAAACCAGCGTTGTCTCCAGCCATACCAGACTCAAGAGACTTGTTGAACATTTCGATACCGGTAACCACCGTCTTCTTGGTTTCGCCAAGACCGACGATTTCGATGTCGTTGTTCACCACGATCTGACCACGCTCGATACGACCGGTAACCACGGTTCCACGACCTTCGATCGAGAACACGTCTTCTACAGGCATCAAGAATGGCTTGTCCGTTTCACGAACAGGCTCTGGAATGAACGAGTCACACGCAGCAATCAAGTCGAGAATAGGCTTTGCCGAAGCTTCGTCGCCTGGGTTCTCAAGAGCTTTGAGCGCGGAACCGCGAATAATTGGGGTGTTCTTTCCGTCGAAGTTGTACTTCGTCAAAAGATCACGAATTTCTTCTTCCACAAGCATGATCATTTCTTCGTCCTGAACCATGTCGCACTTGTTCAAAAACACAACGATGGAAGGAACGCCGACCTGACGTGCCAAAAGAATGTGCTCGCGCGTCTGAGGCATAGGACCATCCGTTGCCGAAACAACAAGGATAGCACCGTCCATCTGAGCGGCACCCGTGATCATGTTCTTGATGTAGTCCGCGTGACCTGGACAGTCAACGTGGGCGTAGTGGCGGTTTGGCGATTCGTACTCAACGTGTGCCGTTGCGATCGTAATACCGCGAGAACGCGATTCAGGAGCTTTGTCGAGCTTATCTTTGCTCGCCTCCATGGCCTTAAGACCACTCTTGGAGAGAACAGTAAGAATAGCAGCCGTCGTGGTGGTCTTACCATGGTCGACGTGACCGATGGTACCGATGTTCACGTGCGGCTTTGCACGGTTAAAGGCTTCAGCCATAAAACAAGAAGTTACAGAGGTCGGCAGAAGGATCCAGAAAGGATACCTCAGGCCATAAGAGTGAAAGATTCGCCCCAATTGAGCGAACGCCCCAATGATAGCAAATAGGCGGTTTTCTTGCAAGAGTCAGCTCTTTTCTGACTAAATGGACCCTTTTTACCGCATTCTTAGCTTTTTCACCAAAAAAGAGCGTTTTTCCGCTAAAAATCAAGGAAAAATCGCTCTTCAAGACTGACATCTGTCTCTACCGGCCGACGCGATGTCTCCACGGGGGCTTCTACGGGGCTTTTTTCAGCCTCTTTTGGAAGCTCCTCCTGTGGAGACTCTTGCATCGCCACCCCCTCTTCCCCCTGCGGCATCGGCAGCTCACCCTCTTCCCAAATCACCGCCGGAGCAAGCTCTTCGTTCACCCCCTCCGCAGACGGCTCTTGAGCGACATCGGGCACCGACTCCTCTTCCGGGGGCACTACTCCCCCTTCAGAGACCTCTTGCATGACGTGTGAGACTTCGATATGAGGCGCCACCATGATTTCGCCGTATATCTCGGCGGAAGTCACTTCCGCCTGCTTCGGACCCCCTTCTCCCTCCTCTTGCGTCGTAAAATCCGCATCAGCAAGCGTCTCTTTTTCGGTCACCGCCTCATCCGTCACCCCCTGCTCGTCGAGAGCGAATTCCCCACTCCCCTCGGGAAGCACTGACTCCGGAACATCTTCGGGAACAAAGCTCGGTGTTGGCGGACGTGGTGATGCGGGCATGGGCGCAGGAGATGGATCCACCGCCCCACCGAGCGCTTCTTCCAGTTGATCAAGGGATAGCAAAATGAGCGGGTCTTCCCCCGTTTCGTTTGTCACAATGACAGGCACTTGCCGCTCGCGAGCAAAGCGCAGAATGCGCGA
Organism: Patescibacteria group bacterium; assembly: GCA_018061485.1. Lineage (GTDB taxonomy): Bacteria > Patescibacteriota > Patescibacteriia > 2-12-FULL-60-25 > 2-12-FULL-60-25 > JAGOUA01. The sequence continues at coordinate 2,525 of JAGOUA010000012.1, read as the reverse complement.
CCACGACATATTGCGCGCATCTCATCACAGAGACGCTCGCCAAGCAAGGGAAAGCGATCCTTCAACACGATACGGCACGCGTACAGGGCGCCAATCTGATGGGTGTCACTTATTCGTACCTCAGCGATTCAATCGGACTCATCTTCGCCGCCTTGCGTGCGGGAAAATACCCAAAGATCACACCAATCAACGTCGACACGCCAAAGCCGAGCACAACGCCGTTCCACGGAATGCCGAACGTCCAACCACTTTGCAGACTCGCAATAATCGCGATAGCGATCCACGAGAAGGCAATCCCTGCCAGCACACCCAATAATCCAGCCACTACCGTCAAAAACACGGACTCCGCTAAAAACTGCGCTAAAATGTCTCGTCGCGTTGCCCCGATCGCTTTTCGCAAACCAATCTCGCGCGTACGCTCGGTAACTGTGACGTACATGATATTCATGATGCCAACGCCCGCCACCAAGAGCGAAATACCCGCGATCGAGCCAAGCAAGATCTGCAACACCAAACTAATCGTCTCGATGCTCTTCAGAGAGTCTTCCTGTGAGGCAACGACAAAGTCATCTTTTCCTAAATCATTGTTGGGATTTTCGATGTTGTGGTTCTCTCGCAACGTCTCACGAATGCGCGTTTTTGCTTCCGCAGGAGAAACGGTACCTGTGCGAACCGACACGAAATTCAGACGGTTTTTGTTGTACGTATCAAAAAACGTCGTGTACGGGATATACACCTGATCATCCACATTCGAGAAAAAGCGCGTTCCCGCCGCGTCAAGAACGCCAATCACGCGAAACGTTTTTCGATTGATACGCATGGCTTTTCCAAGAGGGTCTTCTTGTCCAAACATGTTTTTCGCGACATCTTGCCCAATCACCACCACACGAGCGCGGCTATCAATGTCTGGATCTTCGATGTAGCGACCACGCGCCACCACAAGGTTGAAGATTGTTGCCTCATCGGGCGCAGAGCCCGCAATATTCGAAAAACGATCTTGCCCTCCATACGAAAGCAGGTCTTTCGTGATAATGGTGGCGTTTGCCGCGCTCACCCACGGCAGTGCACGAAGATCCTCGAAATCTGCTTGCGTAAGAGATTGTTTGACCGCATCACTTGGCGGTCCGCCACGACGCTCATCTCCCCGACCATTCGTGATAAACACCAAATCACTCCCAAACGAGGCGACCTGCGCCAATAAATACCGCTGCGCCGCCTGACCAACGGCAAGGAGCAAAATCACCGAGGCAATACCAATAATAATACCGAGCATCGTCAACAGAGAGCGCGCCTTATTCACCACCAAGGCCTTATAGGAGATCCCCAAGATGTCGCGAATATGCATACTTATTCAAAGCGTAGCGCCTCTATTGGATGAAGCTTTGCCGCTTTCCGAGCTGGAAAATACCCAAACACCAAACCGATCGCGCCAGACACACCCAAACTTAACCCAACCGCGCTCCACGAGATCTCAAACGTCCAACCGGGCTGGAACGCATTGATCGCCTGAATCGCTCCCCACGACAGACTAATTCCCAAGAACGTCCCAATAAGCCCACCGATCGTCGTTTGAAGAACCGCCTCAATCAAAAACTGACGCAAAATATCTCGCTCACGCGCGCCGATAGACTTACGCAACCCGATCTCCTTGATGCGCTCCGTTACCGATACGTACATAATATTCATGATACCGATACCGCCCACCAACAGCGAGATCGCCGCGATCGAAATCAGCAACACCTGCAAAATATCCGTAATCTGCTGCGCACTCTTTACCGCATCTTCTTGCGTCGTCACGTTAAAGTCATCTTTTTTGAGATCGCCCGTGGGGTTATCAATGTTATGACTCTCCCGCACCGTGATCGTGAGACGTTCTTTTGCCTCGCTGATCGGCAGGGATGTTTTGACCACAATGGACGAAAGATACTGCTTATTAAATGTATCCATCGCGGCGGTAAACGGCACATAAATTTGTTTGTCGAGGTTTTGAAAGCTATTCGCCCCCTTTTTTTGCATCGTGCCAATGACGCGATAACTCACGTTATTGATTTTGAGGCTTTTGCCGAGCGGATCGTTCATGCCGTACAAGACGGAAGCGATCTCTGAACCGATCACCGCTTCACGAGCGCGCCCATCTACGGCTGACTGATCAAAAAATCGTCCACGCTCAGCACGAATATCGCTCAAAATCATCTCATCGGGAGTGGTGCCCACGATTTGCGCCGAGGTTTCGATACCATCACTCGATACACCATCTGATTGCAACACCTTTCCCGCGACGGCCGTCACCCATATCTGTTGTCGCAATTTACGCACGTCTTTTTCGACCAGCGAAGACTTCACAAACAGCGTCGGCTCACCAGACGTCTCTTTGGAACCGTTCCCAATAAAGAGCACGTCCGATCCTAACGACGAAACTTCCGCCGTGATATACCGTTCTGCCGCTTGACCGATAGACAACATCAAAATAACCGCCATGATACCAATCACGATACCGATCATGGTTAAGGCGGATCGACCTTTTG
>JAGOUA010000052.1:1880-4482 GCA_018061485.1 Patescibacteria group bacterium | reverse complement strand
TTACGGCGCTCAACATGCAGGACTCGATTTTTGGTGTGTTAGTCCCAAAAGAGAAGCGCGTGAAGCTTAAAAATGGCAAGCGTCGCGCGGTGGAAGAGAAAATCTATCCAGGCTATGTGCTCGTGGATATGATCGTGAACGATGAATCATGGTTCGTGGTGCGCAACACGCCAAACGTCACCGGATTTATTGGAACAGGCACTACGCCTACCCCTCTCGAAGAAGCTGAGGTAACCGCCATCTTGAAGCGCGTGAATACCACCAGCCAAACGCCAGAAACCACGGTGGACGTACAAGAAGGTATGGCTGTCACCATCGTCGAAGGTCCGTTCAAGAACACCGAGGGCAAGGTCAGCGAAGTGGACGGCGCTCGTGGCAAGGTGAAGGTGCTGGTGAACATGTTCGGACGCGAGACACCGCTGGAACTTGAATTCTCGCAGATTCGCAAAATCTAAGAAAAACACGCCTGTTCTACAGGTAAGAAACAGGGCGCAAGCCTTGTTTTTTTCTCTTGTTTGGAAAGTTTCTCTTTACAAGACCTGTAACCGAGAGCAGAATTCCGCTGTATGAATACATTGCTTCAAAAAAGCTTCACCACCGCAAGCAAAATTCTTCTGTGGGGACTCGCGATTATCCTCGCGCCTATCTCCATTCCGTACCTTCTGATACGCTATTTTTTAAAGCGAACGCCTGATCTTTCTCGTGGATGGCATGTGATCGGTGGCACCGCTATCGCTTTTGGATGGCTTTTTGCACTTTCTTCCATCAGCTCTGGATCAACCCTTCCGCCGTCGCCCTCCACTCCCCCGCAACCATTCGTCGTTCAGCAGGAACAGCCAGCGACCCCATCCATCACCGCTACAAGCGCAACGACTAACACGGTTGTTGAAACGCCCGTCGCTACAATCACACCAGTTCAAGATACATCCCCGAACGAGCCAACAACCACCCCGCCTCAACCATCGCCAAGACAAGAAACTACGAGCTACAGCGTGGTACGCGTTATCGATGGAGATACGGTAGATATTCTCTACAACGGAAAAACGGAACGTATTCGCTTGATAGGCGTCGACACACCCGAAACCGTCGATCCAAGAAAACCTGTTCAGTGCTTTGGAAAAGAAGCTTCAGCGAAGCTCACCTCTCTACTTGCGAGCAAGCAGGTCGTCCTCGAAATAGACGCGACGCAGGGTGAACGCGATGCGTATGGACGCATGCTAGCCTATCTCTTTTTACCCGATGGCGCACACGTGAACCTCGCCTTGCTTGAACAGGGATACGCGCATGAGTACACCTATCGCACGCCGCACAAGTATCAAAGCAGCTTTAAAGAAGCAGCTTCTCAAGCTCGCGAAGCAAAGCTCGGTCTGTGGGCAGATGCGACGTGCGCGGGCGATACCACAAAGGCGGCAACGACCCCAGTCATCGCCCCCGTTACACCAAAGCCAACTCCTGTCCCTACCCCAACACCCACCGTTCAAACGCAAGACGTGGTAAAAAAGAGTAACACCGCTATTTGTCACGGACCGGGTACCACCTACTACGATCGAACGATACATTTTACCTCCTATGCGACGATGGAAGAATGCCTAAGTAGCGGAGGCCGACTACCAAAACGATAAAACAGGGCGCAAGCCTTGTTTTTTTGTTGGACTACTCTTTAAATTTACCCCACCCCTCCATCAAAAAACACCTTCAAGATCTCTTCAACGTCAGCGAGGCTGGTGTACGTTTTGAGAAGAAGATTCGCATTTCCGCTGATCATCGCGGACACGCGCTTGCCTTCTTGCGGACGATATAAGCACAGAATCGGCTTTTTACCTTCCATCTTGCCGATCTCATACCCAACCCCGAGGCTGGGCGTAGAAACTTCTGCCACCACTACATCCGCGGCGTTTAGCCACGCCATGTCGCGCTCATAGATGAACGTATCCGTTGGCGCGTCTTCGCCAAGGGTAGACAGCGCCTTGTCGCCAATGTGTTCCGTGAGGACCGTGCCATATCTCCCCAACACACGAATCATCTCAAGATAGAGCTCTTTATCGTCTCGCCCACCGCGAATAGATCCTGCAAAATAGATGTTCATAGATAGTTGGGTTTGCATTCACTCACCTGTAATCAACCGTTTATTGCGAAAAGCGATTCCGGATGCTGTTTTTAAATACCGTTCAAAATCTAAAGCCATGTCCCCATCATCAAATGCCCTGTAATACACCATCCTCCATGGAACGAACTTCTTTGTATGAAACGATTTACCACTGTTATGCTCTTGTAAACGATGCTCGATATTTTCTGAAAAACCCGTATAAAATTGCTTGGGGAAGGCGACGCTTTGAAGAATATATACGTAGAACATGGAGACCTATTACGAAACAATCATGATCACAAATGGTACCGCCCTTCTTCGCATAAAGCTTCGAAGGACATTCTTCGCGATCTTCTCGCTGACTCATGACACGCCTTTTGAGGCTTCCACGAAGAATGGTGGGCCGGATAGGACTCGAACCTATGACCAGGCGTGTATAAGACGCCCGCTCTACCAACTGAGCTACCGGCCCATGACGCAGGTTTTCTTTGTAGAAAGACCTTGGCAGAGGGTACC
>JAGOUA010000052.1:0-1780 GCA_018061485.1 Patescibacteria group bacterium | reverse complement strand
CGAAGAATGGTGGGCCGGATAGGACTCGAACCTATGACCAGGCGTGTATAAGACGCCCGCTCTACCAACTGAGCTACCGGCCCATGACGCAGGTTTTCTTTGTAGAAAGACCTTGGCAGAGGGTACCGAATTCCTCCAAAAGTGTGAAGCCCTCGCCAAAACCCTAAGAAATATGCTACAATGGAGGGTATGAATACGTGGATTGTTCCAATGGAACTCGATAATGAGCGTCTCGACCAAGTGCTGGTAAAGCTTGTCGAGTCGGTTTCGCGTGCGCAATGGCAAAAACGCATCAAGGCAGGCGGGGTAACGGTGGATGGTCAAGTAGAAGATTCTCCTCATGCGCTGGTTCGTGAAGGGAGTGAGTTGCGGTATACCGAGGTTGCGCCCGTGGCAAAGGCGGTTCAGGCGCCAAAAGCCCTGCCTCCTCTGCAGATTATTCACGAAACCGAAGACTGGATGGTGATTAATAAACCGGAAAACGTTTTGGTTCATCCAACGGAGGGGAACGACGAACCGACGTTAGTCGATAGTCTGATCGCGCATTATCCACCGATCGCGAAAGTCGGGGGAGAGCCGCTTCGTCCGGGCATTATTCATCGTCTTGATCGCGACGTGAGTGGGTTGATGCTTGTCGCAAAAACAGAACGAGCGTTCACGGCCCTCAAAGAGCAATTTCAACAACGCGACATCAAGAAGCAGTACCTCGCGCTCGTGCATGGTGAAGTGCCGCAAGATACGGGGGATATCCGCTTTAAGATTGCGCGGTCTACTACAAAGGGTCGTATGGCAGCTCGTCCAGAAGAGGCAGCGGAGGGAAAAGTGGCCTGGACGTACTACACGGTGCTTGAGCGTGTTCCTGGAGCAACGCTCTTGCGTGTAGAGATTTTTTCGGGGCGAACCCACCAAATCCGCGCGCACTTGTTCGCGCTTGGCTATCCGGTGTTGGGTGATAGATTGTATGTAAAAAAGAACACGGATCGCCGCAAAGAAGCCCCGCGTCTCATGCTGCAAAGCGTCGCTCTCGCGTTTCGCGACCCTGTGACAGGTGAAGAGCAGAGCTTCGCTCTCGATCCTCTTCCAGAATTTGAAAAGCTGTTAGGGCATTGGCGCATTCCTCTGGAAAAACGGGCAACTTCTTAGTAAAGACAGGCTTTCTCGATTGACGAGGGGCCTGTTTTTTGATACCAAAGACGCGCAAGAAGGGAGCGTGTAGTTATGAATAGTAGGATAGAGACGTTGGTGATTATGGGGTACGGTGCCCCACGACATCCGGGACAAGATACGGTGCTGGGAAGCTACCTCGCCGCAGCACTCAAAGCGGCGGAGGCTTCTCCTGGGGCAACGATTCTGTTGTGTGGAGGGGCGACGAATAATCCATCCTGCACAGAAGCTTGGGCCATGCATGAGTGGATCACGTATCATCGCCACGAGCTGGTAAACCGTTGTGTCCAGCTCGGCTCAGAAGTATCCACTAAGGAAGTGCTTCTTGGTCTTGCCGGCACAATGTCAGGCCGAGGGATGGCGGTGGCCTGTTACGACACGCATGCTTGGGTGGTTCAGCTATATCTCGATGAGTACTTTCCGAAATCGGGTGCTCAGGTGATCGCTATCGCGACGCCTGACGGCGATCGGTTGCGGGTTCGTGCCAAGCGAGCCGTGGCCGAGATCCTGGAGTTTGTCGCTCTGTACCTGATCACGGCGGAACGTGCACGCAAGGCGCTTCGCTGGCGAGAAATCGAACGGGCTCGTGCGCGCTTTGCCGCCGAATAGAAGGAAG
>JAGOUA010000011.1 GCA_018061485.1 Patescibacteria group bacterium | reverse complement strand
GCGTATCAGCAGGCGGTTCGTGCCATCAAAGACGAAGATCGCTTGAAGGTAGATCGTCCAAAGACGGGCGTCTTTACGGGAGCGTATGCGTTGCATCCTCTGACGGGAGAGCGTCTTCCTGTGTGGATCGCGGACTACGTGCTCGCTTCGTACGGAACGGGTGCGGTGATGGCGGTTCCGGCTCACGATGAACGAGACTTTGCGTTCGCGCAGGCGTACGGACTCGCGGTCCGTGAGGTTATTCAGTCTATGACGGAGGCTTCTTCTACGCAGGCGTTTACCGGAAATGGGGTGCTCGTCGCTTCTGGCGCGTATGATGGCCTCACGAGCGAAGAGGCGAAAAAGCGCATTGTCGCGGATCTTGAGAAAGCGCAAAAAGGCCGTCGCACAACGACGTGTAAGTTGCGCGATTGGGTATTTTCGCGTCAACGCTATTGGGGCGAGCCTATTCCGCTGGTGAAGTGCGAGGCATGTGCGAAGAAGCCGCAAAAAGCGGTGATTGTGCATGGGTACGGCTTTACACCGCAGGACGCCTGGTATCAGCAGGCGAAAACGGCGCTTGAGGCGGCTGGATTCACGGTAGAGGTTCCCGCGCTCCCAAATCCCACCAATCCTTCATTTGAGGCGTGGATGGAAGTGCTTGTTCCGCTGGTTGCGTCGCTTGGAAAAGATGACGTGCTGGTTGGACATAGCTTGGGTGGACTCATGGCGTTGCACGCATGGCAACGAGCGGGTGTATCTATCGGTCGACTTTTTTTGGTGGCGCCGCTTGTGGGGCCTATCGCGCCAGAGACATGGAAAGCGTTCGCTGAACGTCATCCAGATCGGGATATAACAGAGGTTCAACGTGTTCACGCGCTTCCGCTCGATTGGGAAGTACTCACACGCGCGGTGACATCTGCCAACGTGCTCGTTTCTGATAACGACACGCGTGTGCCAAAGGCAACGCACGAGGTGTATCCAAAGGGATGGTTTATCAAGTCCTTGGGGGAGTGTGGACATTTTACCCGCGTGGATGAACACGAAGTGGTGCACGAGCTGGTGCAGGCAAGGAGCACGGGATGGATTCCTGTGCCCGAGGCGCAGCTCCCTGTGGAGTTGCCGCCCATTGAGGCGTATGTTCCGTCGGAGAACGGAGAATCGCCCCTCGCGGCCATTCGTGACTGGGTAGAGACAACGTGTCCCGACTGTGGAGGGCCTGCCGAACGCGAAACGGATACCATGCCAAACTGGGCAGGTTCTAGTTGGTACTTTTTGCGGTATATCGATCCAAGCAACACGGAAGCGTTTGCAAGCGACGAAGCGATGAAGCGATGGTTGCCGGTGAGTTTGTATAACGGCGGCATGGAGCATACAACGCTGCACCTGCTGTACTCCCGTTTTTGGTATAAGTTTTTGCATGATTGCGGGTTTATCCCACAAGCGTGCGGAACCGAGCCGTATGCCAAGCGTCGTTCACACGGACTGGTGTTAGCTCCGGGGGGCGAGAAGATGTCTAAATCCAAAGGCAATGTCGTGAATCCAGATGACGTGATCGCGCAGTACGGAGCGGATGTTTTGCGCGTCTACGAGCTGTTTCTTGGGCCGTTTGATCAAGCGGTGCCATGGGATATGAACGGTATCGAGGGGGTGCGCAAGTTCTTGGATCGTGTGTGGACGCTGTATCGTGGCGGGGGAGAAGTCGACGAGACGTCGGAGCTTGCGACGCTCTATCATCAAACGATCAAGAAGTTGACCGAGGGTATCGATCAGATGCAGTTCAATACCTGCGTGTCGCAGCTTATGATTCTGATGAATGCCTACCATGCGGCAAATGGTATTCCGCGTGCGCATCGGCAAGGGTTTTTGCAGGTGCTCGCGCCACTTGCTCCGCACATCACGGAAGAGCTCTGGATGTATGAGGGTCAAAAGACGAGTATCCACTTGTCCGCATGGCCTGTGTATGACGCGTCGCGTCTCGAAGCGCCGGAATACGAACTCGCCGTCCAGGTGAATGGAAAACTTCGTGGCACAATTATCGTGAGCCGCGACGTCATCGAGGCGGAGGCGGTTGCACAAGCGCTTCAAGAGCCGAGTGTCGCTAAGTGGACAGAAGGAAAGACGGTGCAGCGTGTGATCTTTATCGCGGGAAGGTTGCTGAATATCATCATCGCATAAGACAGGGTGAAGATCGTTGGGATTCGTGGTAGTATATACCCATGAAATCCTGGCGATCTTTTTTTTCTTCGACAACGCGTACGCTTCTCGCTGGTGTTCTTGCGCTCTCGCTTGCGGGGGCAGGATGTACCAAGCTCGTGGACCAAGAAACGCAGGCGCTCTCCGCGCCAAAAACCCTCACGATGTGGGGCGTGATCGATGATGCGGTCGCGTATGAATCGGCTATCACCGCGTACTCACAGCGTTATCCCAATGTACGCATTGATTTTCGTCGCCTTCGTCTAGAAGAGTACGAAACGGAACTTCTCAATGCGATGGCGGAAGATCGTGGTCCGGATATCTTCCTCGTGCATCATGATTGGACCAATAAATATCTTTCCAAGATAAGTTCGATGCCGCCGTCTGTCCGCGTCGCTGAACGTACGGTGCAGGGTTCTGTCAAAAAAGAGGTCGTGTGGCAATCGGTGAATCAACCGCTCATGACCAATCGCGAGTTTAAAGATGCGTTTGTCGATACGGTGCTCGCGGACACGATGCGCGTCGTGAATGTGTCCACCGACCCGCTGACGAATGACTTTCGTGAACGTGTTGTGGGTGTCCCAACGTTTATCGATACGCTGGCGCTGTATTACAACCGTTCGCTCTTGAATGCGGCGGGAATTCCGCTTCCGCCAGAGACGTGGGATGACTTTCAAACTCAGGTGAAGCGCTTAACACGACGCGATCCGCGCGATACGGCGATCTTAACGCAGTCGGGGGCAGCCTTTGGAACGGGGGCAAACATCGAACGAAGTGTGGATGTACTCACGTCGCTCATGATGCAAAATGGTGCGGTGATGAGTACGCGTGAAGGGTATCCCGCCTTCCACCTGATCCCACAAGAGTTTCAGGGATCCGCCGAGGCGCCTTCTTTTGGAGCGATTCGCTTTTATAGCGAGTTCGCGGATCCAACCAAAGATACGTACACCTGGAATGCCGACCAACCCAATTCGCTCGAAGCATTTATCCAAGGTCGAACAGCGTTCTTCTTTGGGTATGCGTACCAACAAGACACGATTCTTTCTCGCGCCCCACAGCTCAATCTTGGCATCACCAAGCTTCCACAGATTGTGAATCGGCCACAGGCGACAACAGCGAATTATTGGTACTGGACGGTGGCAAAACGCTCAAAAGAGCCGTCGCATGCGTGGAACTTTGTGAATACGCTTGCGCAAAAACCGACGCAGACGGCGATCGCTTCAGTAACGGGGCGGCCATCTCCACGCCGAGACGTGCTTGCTGAGCAACTCCGTGACGAAAAAATGGGCGTCTTTGCCTCGCAGGTCTTGAATGCAAAAACGTGGTATCAAGGCAAGAATCCACAAGCGATGGAGCAGGCGATGATTCGGATGATGGACGCGATCGCGAACAAAGAAACGAGTATTGAAGAGGCGGTCAAGTTCACCATCGAACAGATCGAAGAAACGTACTAACCCCCCCCCATATCTGGCGCCTCACGCGAGTTTCACGAAAAAGATCCTCACCGCACAGCCATTCTTCGCCAAGGCTTCGAATGGTCCCTCGTAGCTTTACGCGAAGAGGGATGCGCTTCCGGTTCTTTTTCGCTCCAACTCATCGTGATGCATCCAGATATGGGGGGTTTTGATGTGCGGAAAAACACAAAACCGGCCAGAGGGCCGGTTCCGTGTTCTTGAATACTTTTGCAAGTATTCTCGCATCATTCCTCCATGAACGAATGAAGGAGTGGTGTGAGAGGCCGTACGGAAGATCGCACGGCCATGAGACGTTGGGGAAGGGGTGTCTCAGACCCCGTTGGTGTGCCCGTCGCTTACTCGACGGGCTGGCAGGCCTCGTGGCGGGGGTCTGCGCCGAAGCACATCCCACCGAATACGAGACCGATGAAGGCGGCGAGGACGAGCATCACTGCCCACCCCGCGGGGTCCACCGACCGGCGCCCTTGAGGCGCGCCTTGGCCGGGACGTGGGCCGGAGGCATCGCGCACCAGCGCGTCGTGCGCTTCACCCCGCTTTGGGGGACGCGCTCACCGCTGGGACCGCGCTGCGGGCCGCCGCCGGGGCCCTTGGGGAGGGCTGCCAGCGCCGCCGCCCGGTGAAGGGCCTCGGCGTGGGGGTTATTCGCCCCCGCGCCGAAGACCTCGGGGTCGTGGAAGACCAGCCGAGGTCGCTCCCACGCCGCGGGCCGCGCGGGGCAGGAGGGGCGCTCTTGCCCGTGGTGAAAGCGGCGGGCCATGGCGTGTGACGCCTGAGAAACACACATGGTGGTCTCAATCCTTCTTTTTCTGACATATACCTCAGTCCAGTCCCCTCAACGGAGGGGGTGGGGTCAGAGGCAGGGCGGGAACGACAACGGCGAGAGCTCGTTGAGTAAACAACGGCCGGCACAAGTCCGTCTGCCAGACGAGGAGCACAGTCGAAACCGCGGTCCACGTAAGGCGTCCGTCTCCCTGTACCGAGAGAGTGGTACAGGCATTATCGTTTCCGCCCCACCTCTGAATGAACACACCTGTTTGGCGATCTGTACCGCGCTTCAGAAAAAAGATCCTCACCGCACCTATCAGTGCGCTTCCGGTTCTTTTTTCTTCCAGCACGGCACATCTCATCCAAACGGGTGTGTTCTTACGGGTGAGCGTGTGTGACGGTTCTTGCCTTTGGATGAGATACGAGATGCTGGAGCGGAAAATACCGGAGACGTACTATTGTGTACGTTGAGGATATTTTTTCGCGAAGCGCTCGTAGCTCGCCATAGGCAAGGACCGGGGTTCTCTTGAAGAGTTTGGAGGCGGCGCCATTAAGGGCGGGACCTCTGTACGCGGGAGGCGACACACGAACAACCGTCTAGCTTACGCCAGAGGGGAGCCGTGAGTATCGCCAAAACTTCGTCAATAAGTGACGAAAGGGGCCTCCAAACTCTTCAAGAGAACGAATAGAACTGACGGATTTGAGCGACTTCTTCTTCGCTAAGGCTATGAAGACGCTGTTCAAACCGCCAGTTCTCCTACTAGGTGTCAAAGAAAAAGGTTGACAAGTAGCGAAAGATCATTCGTAGTATAGCAAAAACCCCTATATTTGTCAAGCAAGGCTTTACAAACTAAGCAAGATAGACGCTTTTTTGGCTCTATTGACGAAAGAAAGCGTGTTTGGTACACTCGCGAGGTCTTTCACGCAACCCCACCCTCCATGGCTAGCTTTTTTGCTCAACTGAGCCGTTTTGGTTGTGGAACCCGCTCCTCTCGTTGATTGGACACGAGAAGCGGGGTTTTTGTCGTGAAAGGAACTTCTTTGTTTAGGGCAAGTAAACGAAACGCATTTCGGCCCCGGCTGATTGGTCTTCTTCGCGATGCCTTCGTTTATCCCATCTTACGACGTCTCACGTCATAGTCTCATGTCTACGATGCAGTTCCGTCGCCAGGCTCCGAAAGATCGCGATCGTCGATACTTTACGGCTGCCCGCGACGCCATGGCTTTGCCGGATTTGATCGAGGTGCAAAAAACCTCGTATCGCTGGTTTCTTGAGACCGGTATCCGCGAATTGTTTAGCGAGATCTCCCCAATTCGTGACTTTAATAGTCGCGACCTTGAGCTTTCGTTTGTGGATTACACCATCGACGAGCCAAAGTTTGATGAGAAGACGTCGATGGGCAAGAACGTGAACTACGAAGCGCCTTTGCGCGTCAAGTTGCGTTTGCTCAACCGTCGTACCAACCTTGAGCGCGAGCAAGAGGTCTACTTGGGCGATATTCCGGTGATGACGGAACGTGGAACGTTCATTATCAACGGTATTGAGCGTGTGATTGTGAGCCAGTTGGTGCGTTCTGCCGGAGCCTTTTTTACAGCTGAGGCAATGCGCGGACGTCGCTTTTACGGAGCAAAGATTATTCCAAACCGTGGAGCATGGTTAGAGTTTGAAACAGATGCGAATGGGGTGATTTGGGTAAAGATCGATCGTAAGCGCAAAGTCGCGGCAACGGCTCTTTTGCGCGCGTTTGGCATTCCTCAGGACGAGGCGTTGCGCGAGATCTTCGCTGACACGGATACGCATCCAACGATGAAGTACATCGAAGCGACGATCGCGAAAGACGCGTCGAGCGATGCGGCAACGGGGTATGTCGAAATCTACAAGCGTATTCGCCCAGGGGACTTGGCAACGTCTGACAACGCGCAGCAACTGATCCAATCGATGTTCTTTAACTTCGATCGGTATGACTTGGCACCGGTTGGTCGTTACAAGTTCAACCAGCGCTTTGGGTTGCCAGCGGATTCGGAGATCTGCCAAAAAGAGGAGAACCGCATTCTTACGAAAGAAGACTTGGTGAACATCATCAAGGAGATTATTCGTTTGAATAATACGCAAGCTCCACCTGATGACATTGACCACATGGGCAACCGCCGTGTGCGTGCCGTGGGTGAATTGGTGCAGGGTCGCTTCCGTATCGGTCTCGCTCGTATGGAGCGTATCGTGAAGGATCGTATGTCCACCATGGATATCGATACGATCACGCCAGCGAAGCTGATCAACGCACGTCCGGTGATCGGAGCGGTTCGTGAGTTCTTTATGAGCTCGCAGCTGTCGCAGTTCATGGATCAGATCAACCCGCTCTCTGAGCTTGAGCACAAGCGTCGCTTGTCGGCGATGGGTCCTGGAGGTCTGACGCGTGAACGCGCCGGCTTTGATGTTCGCGACGTGCACGCTTCGCACTACGGTCGTATTTGTCCGATTGCGTCGCCAGAAGGTCCAAACATCGGTCTTATTGGTCACATGTCGTCGTATGCGCGTATCAACGAGTACGGCTTTATCGAAACGCCGTACCGAAAAGTACGTAGCTGGGTAAAGAACGATGGAAAAGATGCAATCGGCGAAGTGCTTCGCGTGGATGTTCGTGATGGCGAAGGGAAGATTGTCGAAAAAGCCGGAACAGAAGTCGATAAAAAAGTGGCAGAAAAACTCGCAAAAGTCTCGATTGATAAGATTCCTGTCATTCCAACCGTGACAGATGAGGTGGTGTACTTGAACGCCTTCACAGAAGAGCGTGGAACGACGGCTCCAGCCACCACGCCGATTGATCGCAAGGGCAAATTCTTGGTGGCGCGCGCCTCGGCTCGTGTGAATGGTGAGCCGCAAGAAGTAGACGTGCACGAAATCGACTACGTGGATGTTTCTTCCAAGCAGATTTTGTCGATTGGTACGTCCATGATTCCGTTCGTGGAGCACGATGACGGTCACCGTGCGCTGATGGGAACGAACATGCAACGTCAGGCGGTGCCTTGTATCAAGCCGGATGCGCCAATTGTCGGTACGGGTGTTGAGCGTCGCGCGGCCATCGATTCGGGTGATGCGCTTATTGCTCCAGAAGACGGCGTGATCGTGTCTGTTTCGGGTAAGCATGTAGAATTGCAGACCACGGAAGGACATCTTCGTCGCTATGACTTGATTAAGTTCCAGCGCACCAACAACTCAACGTGTACCAACCAGCGTCCCGTCGTGCAAAAGGGCCAAAAAGTGTATGCGGGTGAAGTGCTTGTGGATGGAACGTCCTGTCAGAACGGTGAAATGGCGCTTGGGCAGAACTTGTTGGTGTCGTTTATGTGTTGGGATGGGTACAACTACGATGACGCTATTATTTTGAGTGAGCGCTTGATTCATACGGATCGCTTTACCTCGATCCATATTGAGCATCACACGATTGACGTGCGCGACACCAAGCTTGGTCCAGAAGTTATCACGTCTGACATTCCAAACGTCTCGGAAGAAAAGTTCCGCAACTTGGATGAGCAAGGTATCGTTCGCGTGGGAGCAGAAGTTCGTTCGGGAGATATTCTCGTCGGAAAAATCACGCCAAAAGGTGAAACGGATTTGTCTGCAGAAGAAAAGCTCTTGCGCGCCATCTTCGGAGAAAAAGCTCGCGACGTGCGTGATTCTTCGCTGTACCTTGAACATGGCGAACGTGGAAAAGTGGTGGATGTGAAGATCTTCACGCGTGAAGCAGGGGACAAGCTTCAACCAGGGGTGCTACGTCAGATCGTGGTCTCGGTAGCTGACCTTCGGAAGATCCAAGCGGGTGACAAGCTCGCTGGTCGCCATGGAAACAAGGGTGTTATCTCCAAGATCGTGCCCGTCGAAGACATGCCGTTCTTGCCAGATGGTACGCCGGTCGACATTATCTTGACCCCGCTGGGTGTGGTGTCGCGTATGAACTTGGGCCAGATTTTTGAAACGCACCTTGGTCTCGCCGCAAACGCGCTTGGCTACACGGTGGCAACGCCCGTGTTCGATGGAGTCAAGGAAGAAACGATTCGCGAAGAGCTTGTAAAAGCAGGATTCGATGCAAGCGGAAAAGTCCCTCTCTACGATGGACGCACCGGAGAAAAGTTCGAGAACGATCCAACGGTTGGGTACATCTACATGTTGAAGCTCAACCACATGGTGGACGACAAGGTGCACCAACGCTCGATCGGTCCGTACTCGCTCATCACGCAGCAGCCACTCGGAGGAAAAGCGCAGTTCGGTGGTCAGCGCTTCGGAGAAATGGAAGTGTGGGCGCTCGAAGCGTATGGCGCAGCCCACATGTTGCAAGAAATTCTCACCATTAAGTCGGACGACGTCCCAGGACGTTCCAAGGCGTACGAATCCATCATTAAGGGCGAACCAATTAAGAAGGTGAACGTTCCGGAATCCTTCCACGTGTTGGTACGCGAATTGAAAGCCCTCGGTTTGGATGTAGAGCTGTTGAAAGAAGGTGTCCGTATCGAAGAGTCGTCGAATCCTCGTCCGGAACATCTCAAGAATCGCCCAGTTATTGCCACCGAGAACACAGAAGAAGAATGGGGCCCCGTCGATTTCTAAGTCATTTCTAACCACTCCATTAGAACTAACCTTCAAGGACGGGGCATGGTGGATGCATCACGCGAAGAACACGAGAACCTGAGGAGGTGTACTGAGAGGTACATTGACGAAGGCTCGCAGTGTTCGACAATGTGAGGCGCCGCCATGGCCTGTCCGACATGAATATGGCTTTTTATCAGACTGAGCACATCAAGACCACCGACTTCGACGCCATTCGTCTTCGTTTAGCGTCTCCAGACGTGATTCGCGGCTGGTCGTACGGCGAAATCACCAAGCCGGAAACCATCAACTACCGCACGCAACGTCCAGAAAAAGGTGGTCTCTTCGCGGAAGAAATCTTCGGTCCATCCAAAGACTGGGAATGTTACTGTGGAAAATACAAAAAAATTCGCTACAAAGGTATTATTTGTGACCGCTGTGGCGTAGAGGTGACGTTCTCCCTTGTTCGTCGTGAGCGTATGGGTCACATCGAGCTTGCGGCTCCTGTGGCGCATATCTGGTACTTGCGCAGCATTCCTTCCAAGATCGGTTCGATTTTGGATCTCTCGGTGCAGAACTTGGAGAAGGTGATCTACTTTCAGTCGTTTATCATCACGGAGGTCAACGAAGAGAACCGTACGCAGACCCTCGAGATGGTGCGTCAGGAATACAAGAGCAAGCGCAAGCAGATTGATCACGAGTACGAGCGTGACGTTGAACGTGTACAAAAGAACGCCGCAGAAAAGAGCTGGGCCACCGAGCAGACGCACAAAGAGCTTGAAAAAGCAGAACAGAACAAGCAGCGTCGCGTAGAAGAACTCGACGCGGACTTTGAGCAAGCAGAACAGGAGTTGAAAGATCTTCGTCCGATGAAGATCGTCTCGGAACTCGAGTATCACGATCTTTCGTTGAAGTTCGGACACTTGTTTGAGGCGAAGATTGGTTCTGAGGCGATCGACGAGCTTCTTCGTCGCATGGATATTCCGCAAACGACAGCCATGCTTCACGAGGAGTTGCGTGATGCATCCGATGCAAAGCGCGACCGCCTCATGCGTCGTTTGAAGCTCTTGAAGGCGCTTGCCGTGAATGGTATTGAGCCAAACTGGATGATCTTGAAAGCGCTTCCTGTGCTTCCGCCAGACCTTCGTCCGATGGTGGCGCTTGATGGAGGACGTTTTGCGACCTCTGACTTGAACGATTTGTACCGTCGCGTGATCAACCGCAACAATCGCCTTAAGCGCTTGATGGAATTGAACGCGCCAGAAGTGATCGTGCGTAACGAAAAACGCATGTTGCAAGAAGCGGTAGACTCGTTGATTGATAACGGCGCACGTCACTCAAAGACGGTGCTTGCCGCAACAGGGAAAAAGCGTCAACTCAAGTCGCTCTCGGACTTCTTGAAGGGTAAGCAAGGTCGCTTCCGTCAAAACTTGCTTGGAAAGCGTATCGACTACTCAGGACGTTCGGTGATTGTGGTGGGCCCTCACTTGCAATTGCATCAGTGTGGATTGCCAAAGATGATGGCGCTTGAACTCTTTAAGCCGTTTATCATTGCGCAGCTCATTAAGCGTGAACTCGTGCATAACATTCGCTCGGCAAACCGCTACATCGAAGCTGACCACGCAGAGGTGTGGGACATCTTGGAAGAGATTGCGGCCGACGCAGTCGTGCTCTTGAACCGCGCTCCAACGCTTCACCGCTTGGGTATTCAGGGCTTCCAGCCAAAGCTGATCGAAGGAAAAGCGATTCAGATTCACCCACTCGTGTGTACGGCGTTTAACGCCGACTTCGACGGTGACCAGATGGCCGTGCACATCCCGCTGACAGAAGAAGCTCGTTGGGAAGCGAAGAACTTGATGCTTTCCACGCGCAACTTGCTCAAGCCAGCAACGGGTGATCCAGTGGTGCAGCCGGATAAAGACATGGCTTGGGGATGTTTCTACATTACGTCCATGCGTGAACCGGTGGACGGTGTGGTCAAGACGTTTGGATCTGCTGACTTGGCGATCTACGCGTACCAGTCGGGTAACCTCGACATTCGTGATCGTATCAAGACACGCGTTCGTCCAAATGAACCAGTTATCGAAACGAACGTGGGTCGCTTGATCTTGAACCGCATTCTTCCAAAAGAGATTGGCTTCCGTAACGAGGTCATCGGTAAAAAGCAGTTGGCATCGATCATGCAAACGACGATTCTCCACCGTGGATTCGATCGTGCAGCGCAGTTCGCTGATGAGGTAAAGCAGCTCGGGTTGTCGCTGATCACTAAGTCGGGCTTTAGCTACGGCTTGGGAGATCTTCCTTACGTAGACAAGGTGGTAATTTTGGAAGAAGGAAACGCAAAAGCTGCGGAGATCGAAGATCAGTATCGTGAAGGGTTGCTCACCAAAAAAGAGCGTCACTCGCGTATTGTGCAGTTGTGGTCGGATGTGAAGGACCGCATTCAGCGAGCTTCCACCGAAGCCTTGACCAAAGAAGGTTCCGTCTACGCCATGATCAACTCGGGTGCTCGTGGAAGCGCGGGTCAGTTGGTGCAGGTAGTGGGTATGTGTGGTCTCAAATCCAGTCCGTCGGGTGATATTATCGAGCTGCCGATTAAGTCTTCGTACCGCGAAGGGTTCGATGTGCTTGAGTACTTTATCTCGACGCACGGAACGCGTAAGGGGTTGACCGACACGGCCTTGAAGACGGCAAACGCTGGATACCTGACGCGCCGTTTGGTGGACGTGGCGCAAGACGTGGTGATCGCAGCGGAAGACTGTGGCGATACAGATGGCGTTATCATCACGCAAAAAGAGTCCGAAGAGGTGGGTGAGGCTTTGCTCTCGCGCATCTACGGTCGCTACGCGCTCAAGGACATCAAAGACCTTGAAACGGGGAAGGTGTTGGTCAAAAAAGACACCATGATCGCCGAAGATCAGATCGCGATCTTGAAAGCGGGTACGATCGACAACGTGGCGGTTCGCTCGCTCATGAGCTGTAAGATGAAGCGTGGCTTGTGTCAAAAGTGTTACGGATATGACCTCGCCTTTAACAAGCTCGTGAAACTGGGAACGGCGGTGGGTATCGTAGCGGCGCAGTCCATCGGTGAACCGGGAACACAGCTCACGATGCGTACCTTCCACATGGGCGGTACGGCAGGATTCGACATCACGATGGGTCTTCCTCGTGTGGAAGAGCTCTTTGAAGCACGCTCACCAAAACACAAGGCGATTGTGGCAGAAGTGTCCGGCCCTGTGCGGGTGATCGAAGCAGAAAAGCGCGTGTTGCAATCTACCACGGGCGAAAAGATCGTTGATACAGCAGGTTCGAAGATTGTCACCATCCCATACCTTGCAAAGCAACAGCAAAAGCACACCTTTACCAAAAAAGACCTCGTGAAGGTTGAAGATGGGCAAAAGGTGAAAGAAGGTCAGTTGTTGATCTTGATGGCAAATGGTGAAGAGGTGGTCGCTAGCCACAAGGGCACCGTCGCGGTTGGCAAGAAAGAACTGATCTACGCGTTTGAGGCGCAAGCCTTGGCGGAGCACGAGATTCCTTCTGGCTACCGTTTGGTGGTCAAAGACGGTCAAGAAGTAGTGGCGGGTGATGCCCTTACCGAAGGTCAGCTCGACTTGCACGACTTGTTCCGCTTGAAGGGACAAGAAGCGGTCATGCGCTACATCTTGAAAGAAGTGCTCGCCGTGTACTTGTCGCAGGGTCAGAAGTTGTCCGGTAAGCACGTGGAACTCATGATTCGTCAGATGTTCTCGCGTGTGTACGTTCGTGAAGCTGGAGATTCGGACTTCTTGCCTGGTCAGGTCATTGCGAAGACGCGTTCTGATGAAGAGCTCGCTCGCTTGGCCGCCGAAGACAAGACGCTTCCAACGATTCAGCAGCTGTTCCTTGGTATCACCAAGGTGGCGCTCTCGACGGAATCCTTCTTGTCCGCAGCTTCGTTCATGGAAACGGCACGTGTCTTGATCGATGCTTCGCTTACGGGCCGCATGGACCGTTTGGAAGGTCTCAAAGAAAACGTGATCATTGGTCGGTTGTCTCCAACCGGAACAGGGTTCGTTGGGAACCAGTTTCAGGAGTTGGCGGACGAGCACGATCAGGCAAGTAAATAATACGACACCCCTTATAACGGCGATAAGCTTGAGCTTCCCGAGAAAGATCCTCACCGCACCTATCAGTGCGCCTCCGGTTCTTTCTCGGTCCAGCTCGTCGCTTCTCATCCCTTATAAGGGGTGTTTGTGTACCTGAACAAGCTTAGCATCCCTATTTTATAAGGGACTGTGCTATTGTAGACGTATGTCGCGTATCATGGGAATTGATCCTGGGTTTGATCGAGTGGGTTTTGGTATTGTGGATGTTGTTGGGTCGACACCGTCATGGGTGTATCATGGTTGTTTGCAAACCAAAAAAACGGATGACTTTGTGAAGCGCTTACAGCAAGTGCGAGACGCGGTACAAAAAGCCATCACGCATTTTCAACCGAACGCTGTGGCGATCGAGCACCTCTTTTTTCAAACGAATGTCTCGAGCGCGATCCGTGTGAGTATGGCGCGTGGGGTGATTCTGCTGGCGATCGCGGATGCGGGTATTCCTGTGGTTGAACTCACGCCGAATCAAATTAAACAGGGGATCGCGGGGTGGGGAGGAGCTGAAAAAAAACAGATTCAACAAACCATACAAAAACTGCTTCGCTTGGACGAGATTCCCAAGCCTGATGACGCGGCAGATGCGCTCGCGATTGGGATTGTGGGGGCGTATGCGATCAAGCATCCATCGATGCGTGGGTAAGCTTTCCAGATTGGCGCCCTGCGCGAGCTTCACCGTCGTCGCTCGCGAGCGACGTGGCTTCACAAAAAAGATCCTCAACGTACCAGTATGTACGTTTCCGGTTCTTTTTTCCTCCAGCTCATCACAGGTCATCCAATCTGAAGAAGCTTTACTTGGGGGGGGGTGAGAATAGAGACCCCTCAGATGCCCGACAAAAGATGTCAGGCGTTCAATAGGGGCGAGAAGGGACGCTGCGGTCGCTTGTGAGCGACGCTGCGACGTACGGCCTTCTCTAGATCACGGATCCGCCGTAATGCGGGGGAGGGGGTTATTCCTCCCGATGACGAGCCATACGCGCCGCGTCATGAATGACGCTGAGCGGCAAAGGCTTCTCTTCAGGCTCCTCCTCAAGGCGAAAGCGGAGTTGGTCGTATTGGGGAACTACGCGAGAAGGCTTGATCAGCCCAGCGGCGTAGCCCGGGACAGTGTTCCAAGCCCGAGCATATTCCATCGGATCCTCGTTGAGGAGGCGCGCCAACCCACCGCGCATCAGTCCCTGCAGGGTAAGGGTAGCAGAGTATGCGTCGTCCTCCCGTACCGCGACCACGTACCACCACTTGGCACGCAGGCGTGCCGGCGATGGGCGTTGCGTAAAGAGTCCCTCCTCTTCGCGGAAGCGCTCCTCCGTGAGGCACCAGAGGGTGACGTACCCCCCGACGATCTCGTAGGGGAGGTCGTAGACCTCCTGCTGCGTCTCGGGAAGCTGTACCGCCTGGAGCGCCCGCACGAAGGGGTCCTGGTGCACGTCTCTGGGTTCCTTGAGAGTGTCCCGGTAGGTCGTCTGAATCGTGGCGAGGTTCATGTCGCACGTGAAGAGTACGTGTCGCCGACCGCCCGCACGGCCCTGCACCAGGTGAATGCGGTGATCCGACCCACGAACGAGATAGATCTCGTCAGCGTTCATCTCTCAACCCTCCATCAAGAGTAGGGAAGGAACGTCAGCCTCTGGAGCATCCAGCACTGAAATCCCTTGAAACCTCTCCCGCTACGCGCCCATGCGTGAGCAAGTAACGGGAGGTGTTTAGCTCTTGTGAAGAGAAAAAGTCTCAAATTATAGCGTATATACGCGCGATTGTCAAGCTATAGCGCACGAAATACGGTCATTATATCAATAAGCAAAAACACCCATGAGAGGGTGTTTTTTTGCCATCACTTCCCCCACGGGTCGTCACTGTGTGAGTGATAAGACGTGGGGGAAGGCCGACGAAAGAACTTCGTCGGCGCAGGTGGGAGACGCTCGCTCCACGCTTCGGGAAGAAGCGGAGCGGTACGTCTGTCAGTTGGGGAGTTCGGTGCCCGTGTCGGTGCCGCCACCGGTCGTCGTCTGGGGGGCGGGGCCGGGCAGGAGGGCCGCAGGGTCGACGGCCGCAGCGAGCTGCTGGGCGAGCGTGCCGCCATAGCGGGCCGCGTTGCGCTCGGCCTTGGAGGGCTTGCCGTTGCTCTTGGAAGACTGGGCGGCGCCCTTGTTAGCGGTCTTCTTGCCGCCCGTGTCCTCGCTCTTGTCGTGGCGACGGGACTTCTTCTCCTTGGGCTGGATCGCCTTCAGGTAGAAGGGGTAGTCCCCGACGGCAACCGTCTGCCCGCCCAGGTCGAACGCCCCGGTGACCTTGAGGATCCACGGCGCGTTGGGCTGATCGGGGGAGGGGGAGATGACGGTGATGCGATCGCCTGTACCCTCCGGGAGCTTGGGGTAGCCGCCCGCGTATTCCGCGTTGAGGCTCTTGATGATTGCGCGGAAGGCGCTTTCACCAAGGGAACGGGCGCTCACCGCGGGGGTGGCGCACGCTTCGATGGGGGCCTCGGCCGCACTCTCATCGGGCGCGCTCAACTCCTCGAAGAGGGCCGAGAGGCCGCTGTCGTCGCCGATGCTCTGGGTGTCCCGAAGCTTGGTGACAGCCTCTTCGGCGCAGTACTGAAGTCCAACCAGGGCGTAGCGGATCTCACGGGGTTCCATCTTCTGGCCCCCGACCATCCGTTCCAGGATCCGCTGCACGTTGCTGGCGTGCGGGGACCGCTGGTTGTACTCATGCACCAGGATCAGTGCGTGGCCCAGATCGATCCTCAGATCCTTGAGGATCCCGAGGTAGGGCGTGTCGTTCGCGTCGAGGAACGCGGACACGTGGTCCACGATCTCCTTCGCCACAACCGCGGTGAGCGAGCTGCGAGCCGCCTTGAGGCGGTCTTGCCACTCGGCCTTCCGCGCCTGCTTGACGGCGGCGATCAGCTCGGGGAGCTTCTGCTCACACTGGGTGAGCGTCTCGCTCGCGAGGCGTACGGTCGCCTCAAGCTCGGCGCGTTCACGCGCTCGCCCCATGCCCAGCACGGGTACGAACGTGTCCGGGACGCCCAACGAAGTGGCGTTCCGGCGATCCTTGGTGAGGACGCCCCCCAACCAGAGCTTCGTCACCAGGTTCGCGCGTCGACTGTTGAAGTCGTGCACGGTGCGCCGATGGGCGATGATCTCGGGACTGTTGTCCCGCAACCATCGTTCCGCATAGGCGACCTGGTACAGCCCCTGAAGGGACGGCGTATCGCCGTCGGGCTTGAGGTCCGCCCTTTCGAGCGCCTCGAGGGCGCCCCGCACTGCGGGGCGCAGCGTACGCTCGATGAGATACTCGCACAGGAGCGTTTCGAACGCTCGCGCAAGCACTCCTCCGCGCACCAGGAACACGTGCCGCAGCGCCTCCCCGTAAGTAAGGAGGGGCGAGGGCGCGTGGGCCTGTGTGAGGGCCTTCGCCATCCCCTGCAGAGCGGCTTTCAGATCGCCCGCGTGACTGGTCTCTGCGCTGGCGCAGTTGAAGACCAGCCGACCCTCCGCCGTGAACAGGTCAACGACCTGCTTGGGCGAGGGGAGGAGCTTGGCGTCCGCCCTGGTGAGGAGTCGTCCGCCGGGGAACTTTTCCCAGGCGCTGCGCAGCTCCTCGAGGCGGCGAAGCCATCCCTTGAGCCACGCGATCGCGGCGGCCATGGTGAGGGTGCTCACCAAGGCCGTCAGGTCCACCACGGGGGTGGCCTCGCTCGACTTGCTGTTCTCTGCCAAGGTCTTCACCTTGCTGGGGGTTGTTGGCCCCCACCTTTCTTTTGTTGTTCAACCGTTGAATCCCAGACGTAACGACCCCATGTCGCTCGTCCGACCAAGGTCGAAAACGGGTGTTTTCAAGCTTGATCGAACGGCGCTCACAGCGGGTTCTGCTACGTATAAGAGGCACGAGTTGATGGCGCATTCTAGCGAAGATGGGTGTTTTTGTCAAGAAGATGTTTACAAATGGATTTTTGCCCCATCTTGCACCATTTTGTACAAAAAGACCCCGACGCCCTTTCCGCACGCGAGGCGTGGGTGGGGTGTCGGGGGGAGTGGAGGGGGTTACCGCCGCGGTCGGGAAGAGGGTAGTTTGCCCTTAGCCCCGAACTGGGCCGCGAAGGCCCGGATGTCCTCGAGGGAGGCGGTGTCCGTG
>JAGOUA010000051.1:1876-4497 GCA_018061485.1 Patescibacteria group bacterium | reverse complement strand
ATGCTTGAACAGTTGCGCGTCATGTTCGAAAAATATCCAGGAGGGTATCCCGTCGTGTTTCATCTTGAACAAGTACCGGGGCAAAAACAACGGATTTTGACCTCATTTCGCATTGCGTTTGATGAGTTGATTGAGAAGGAGTTGGAGATGATATTGGGACCCGACACCGTTCACATCGACGGCTCGTAAGACCTTCCAGATCGGCGCTCTGTGTGAGCTTCCCGAGAAAGATTCTCAACGTACAGATACGTACGTCTCCGAGTCTTTCTCGGTCCAGCTCGTCACAGCGCATCCAATCTGGAAGGTCTTCGTATGGGAGCCGCTCTGTACGGGCTTTCTTCTTCGCTCAGGAGCGACGTGATGTCGTATCTCATCCAACCGCGCACGTTCTTGGTGAGAAGAGGGCTTGTTTTTAGGTTCTTTCTCGGTCCAGCTCGTCACAGCGCATCCAATCTGGAAGGTCTTCGTATGGGAGCCGCTCTGTACGGGCTTTCTTCTTCGCTAAAGCTTCGAAGAACATGTCCCTCAAGAGATATTTATCGCGGGTGCTCTGCTTGATGTTTGCAGGTGTGATACACTAGAGGTATCTATGTCTCGTTCTTTCTCACACACTCCGCAAACGACGTACTTTTGGGCGATCGCCAGTTTGTTGCCGCTACCCGCCGCCCTGTTGGTTTTGCCGAGTTTCGCCGTGTCAGCGATGGCATCATTTGGTATTGGGGTATTGGGCGTTTTGGCGGTTCTAGCGATGAACGCTGTGATGGAAAAACGGTTGTGGATGCAACACGATGAATGGCGCGAAGTGTTTTTGCGTCCCGACGCGTCGTTACGCCTCGCGGTGTTCGCTGGGGCGATCTTACTGATCGTCGAAACAGTGGCTATGCTGTATATTCTGCTGTCTTCTGGGGCTGATCAAGCATTGCTCGAGTATATTTTGGGTCGGCAGTGCGTTCAGCCTCAAGGGGTATTTATCGAAGTGTGTGAACGGTTGGCGCTCTAGCTATGCAAGTGAGTTTTCATGGGGCAACGCGCGAAGTCACAGGGTCTTGTTACCTGGTTGAAACGCCAGAAACACGCGTGTTGGTGGATTGCGGGTTGTTTCAAGGTTGCTCGTTTTGTGAGACAAAGAACCTTCAGGAGTTTACGTTCGATCCATCCACGATCGACGCCGTGATTGTCAGCCATGCGCACCTTGATCACACGGGGAGATTGCCGAAGCTGATCAAGGATGGGTTTTCCGGAAAGATCTACGCGACGCCTCCAACGGCGCCGATCACGCAAATCGTGTTAGAAGACGCGGTGCGTATTCTTGAGGAAGACTTTAAGCGCTTTGCAAAGCCCATGCTGTATGGCGTAAAAGATGTTGAGCAAGCGGTAAAAAGCTTAACGACGGTAGATTATAGCACGACCACCAAGATCGGCGACCTGTCCTTTCGTTTTCGCGACGCGGGACATATTTTTGGGAGCGCGTTTATCGAATTGACGGAGCGCGGTGGGGCAAAAGTCGCCTTCTCGGGAGACTTGGGCAATGAACACGTGCCTATTTTGTGCGACACGGCACAGCTCGCCGACATGGACGCTCTTGTGATGGAATCGACCTACGGCAATCGTGTTCACGAAGGCGAAGAAGCGCGATCGAAGCGGTTGCGCGAGGTGATTATTCGTACCGCGCAACGTGGTGGGGTACTCTTGATCCCTGCGTTTGCGATTGAGCGCACACAGCAGCTGCTGTTTGAACTTAATGCTCTGGTCCAAAAGCGGGAGATTCCCGCGCTGGACATCTTTCTTGATAGCCCGATGGCGATCAGGGTCACGGAGGTGATTAAACACTTCCCCCAGTACTACGACACACAGGCAAAAAAGCTGGTCGCTTCGGGAGAGGATTTCTTTGACTTTCCGGGTCTCAAAGTGTGTTTATCGCGCGATGATTCAAAGCAGATTAATGCCGCCAAGCGTCCCAAGGTGATTATTGCTGGATCCGGCATGATGAATGGTGGGCGTATCTTACATCACTTGGTGCGCTATTTAGGGGACGCTCGCTCGACGGTGTTAATTATCGGCTATCAGGCAGAGGGGACGCTTGGCCGTCAGCTTTACGAGCACGAACGAACCGTGCGCGTACTGGATGAGACGATCCAGGTGCGGGCAGAAATCGCGAGTATCGGAGCGTATAGCGCTCACGCAGACCAAAACAAATTGGTTTCGTGGGTCAAGACAGCGGCGGGTCTTCCGGAGAAGGTGTTTTGTACCCATGGCGAAGAAGGGGCGGCAGTTGCCCTGGCGACGCGTCTTCAGGGGGAGTTGGGTATTGAGGCCACCGTTCCGCGTATTTTTGATACGGTGAAGCTGTAGGGTGGGGTATTTGTCGAGAAAACGGGGTTTTACACGGGGCTTTCGCCCTAGACAAGACCGCGTTTTTTTGCTAATATTGGCGCAGAACACCAATCTGTGGTGTCTTTTGTATCTATGCCTGCCATCCGAAATATCGCGATTATCGCCCACGTTGACCACGGAAAGACCACTCTTGCTGATGCGCTCTTGCGTCAGTCGGAAACATTTAAGGACCAAACGCTCGAAGGAGAAGCGATTCTCGACTCGAACGAGCTTGAACGTGAACGCGG
>JAGOUA010000051.1:0-1776 GCA_018061485.1 Patescibacteria group bacterium | reverse complement strand
ATCAAGATTGAGGAGCCAACGGTGAAGATGACGTTTGGCGTGAACACCTCGCCATTTGCTGGACAAGAAGGGACGATGACGACCTCGCGCAACATCAAAGAACGTTTGGAGCGCGAGTTGCAGAACGACGTGGCCTTGCGCGTTGAGCAGGGTTCAGGCGATGGAAACTTCGTTGTCTCCGGTCGTGGTGAGTTACATCTGTCGATTTTGATCGAGCGTATGCGTCGTGAAGGGTTCGAGATGCAAGTTTCTCGTCCACAAGTGATTTTGAAAGAAGAGAATGGAGAAAAAACGGAGCCATTCGAAGAAGTGTCGATCGAGTGTCCAGAGGGCGCGTCGGGATCCGTTATTGAAAAGATGGGTCGTCGCAAGGGCGAAATGAAAGATATGCGCGTCGAACACGGTGTGGCGTATCTCGAGTTTGTGGCTCCAACGCGTGGTCTTATCGGCTACCGCAACGAGTTTATGATGGATACGCGCGGACAGGGAATTATCAACTCGATTTTCCTTGGATACCAGCCATTTATCGGTCCTATCGACGCCGCTCCACATGGATCGTTGATCTCCTTCGAAACGGGTGAATCGAACAGTTACGGCTTGACGGCTGCGCAAGAACGCGGCGCCCTCTTCATCGGTCCTGGGGTCAAGGTCTACGAAGGTATGGTGATCGGTCAGAACGCGAAGGCAGAAGACTTGATGGTAAACGTGTGTAAAGAAAAGAAACTTTCAAACATGCGCTCCAAAGGCGACGGTGTTTCTGAAGGATTGACCACACCTCGTGAGATGAGTCTTGAAGAGGCCCTTGAATATCTTGGAGAAGACGAGCTTCTTGAGGTGACGCCGGTGAGCTTGCGTATTCGTAAGCTCTATCTCAAAGAATTCGAACGCAAGCGCGCTAGCTAAGGACCTTTCTGTTTGGCGATCTGCTCGCGTTTCACATCGAGTCATCCTCACCGCACCTATCAGTGCGCCTCCGGTGACTCTCGTTCCAACACTTCGCATCTCATCCAAACAGAAAGGTCCTATTCGGTGCATAGTGTGCAAAATACCCCTCTACAAAAGAGGGGTTTTGGTTTTGTGAGAGAAGAACGTGGTTTTAGGATTGTGCTTCGGCTTGAATCTTCGCGAGAGCGTCCATAAAGCCTTTCGGAGTGAGAGATGATCCGCTGACAACCGTGAGCGAAACATCGTCGACGCGCTTGCCAACCACCTGGTCTGGCATACCTTGGGAAAACGCTCCTTGCCAACGCACGCTAGCAGGATGGGTGGCATATCCTGTAAACGCACTTGAGGTGATGACGTCGTCCTGAATCGTGAGCTGAATCGTGACCTTCTCGTCTCCGGCGGGGGTGGTGTACAGCCCGTCTTGGGCGTAGGTCCCATTTTTATAGAGCGTTGCCGCGTTGCTTGCGGGTGCTGGCTCGTTTGCGGGAGGGGTGATGAGAGGCGCTTCGACGATTGGGGTGCTAGAGCGCGTGGTGAGCAAGGCAACGGCGCCAATCGCGACAACGGCTGCCCCAATACCGAGGAGTTTTCCCGTCGAAGAAGGTTGCGTGTCAGACATAGAAGAACGAAAAGAATAGGTTGAAGCATCGTAGCAAGCGAGAGATGTAGCGTCTAGATATCTTGACAAAATGCTCATTTTTTGGCTGAATAGACGTACTTTTTCTCGCGTTCTTCATTCTGGGGACGTGTGAAAAAGCGTTCATTCACTCATCAGGAGAGAGATATGCCTGAAGTTACGCAAGCGGTCGTGCTGGCCGCGGGTAGGGGAAC
>JAGOUA010000050.1 GCA_018061485.1 Patescibacteria group bacterium | reverse complement strand
GGGCTCGCTGCTCGATTGGTAGCGTATTTGCGTCGAGAGATACACCTGATTGCTCGTTTGGGTGGGGAGCGATTATGGGAAGACGCTGTTCAATCGGGTAAAACGCAGTCGACATTACGGGAGTATTGGAGCGGATCTGCTTCCGGTGCCTCTCATCGATGTACGCGGCTATATTATAGGTGGCTTTTTACCCCCGTAAACCGTATTATCGTTCCCTCGGGTCTTCTGCTAGATATTTTGGTAAAAATAGATCCTCGCGTTGCCTCTAAGGTCCAGATCGTTCCCAATCGCGCGTCTTCTATAAAATCGGAATCAAAACCAGATAATGCAGACACTACGATTTTGAGACTAGCATTTATTGGGCGTATGTACCGTGTCAAGAATATTGCATTCTTAGCGCGGGTCATTCGGCGCTGCTTTGAGAACGGGCGGCCTCTTCACATGACCTTTGCCGGAGATGGGGATCAAGTGGCGGAAGCGAGGACGATCCTGGAAAAATACTCCGCACACATTACTTTTCTAGGTAGTATTTCCGCTGATCGAGTGAAAAAAGTTTTGCAGATGACGGACGTTCTTCTGCTCCCGTCATTGTCGGATGTATATCCTAACGCCGCTATCGAGGCTCTTGCTTCAGGGGTCCCCGTTCTGATTACGGCTGAACATGGTCTGGAGGAGGGGTTTGGGGGTTTTATTCCGATTTCGCCCAAGGATGAGCTGGCTTGGGTTGACGCTATAGAGCGAATGCTGGACAGCGAGACGTATGAACGCCTCCGAAAGAGTATTCGTATTCCGGAGTATACTGGACCTACGCTTGAAGAGATGGTTTTAACTTGAGGTGCAGTCATGGTTAAACCCCCTCCCTCCGCAGAATAATCCCCGCGGTTTTGAGAAGGATGAGGAGATCAAGAATAAGAGAACGATGCTTGAGATAGTATAAATCGTACTGCAACTTCTCGAGGTTGTCATGGTTGCTTTGATTTGGCTTGAGAAACTGGACCTGCGCCCAACCCGTGAGCCCAGGTTTGGTGAGGTGGCGAAGCGCGTAGTAGGGCTCTTCGGCGAGAAGCGGCTCGACAAATTCCGGACGCTCAGGACGAGGACCGATCAGCGAAAGATCGCCGCGAAGAACGTTCCAAATCTGCGGGAGTTCATCAAGACGTAAACGACGCATCCATCGTCCAAAGCGAGTCACACGTGGATCTTGCGTGGCGCCTCCGCTAAACTGCGGACCGTGTTTTTCCGCGTCGAGATGCATGGTGCGAAACTTCCACAGGGTGAAGGTGGTTCCGCGCAAGCCGACGCGTGTTTGTGTATACAAAAGCGGCCCAGGAGAAGTGAGCTTGGTGACGAGGGCGATCACGGGAGTCAGAAGGAGGGTGAGAGCGCCAAGCGGCAACGCAACGGCGATATCAAGCGCGCGTTTACATCGATCATAGAAGGCTTTTTCAGCCTCTGCGAGGTGCGTCAGTAGCCAAGCGTCGCTCAGGGATTCGCGAGAGACATAGCCGTGGCTGGACTCTTCAAGTTCGGCAAGGTCTAAGATGGGAAGTCCCGCCAATAAAGCCCGTTGAGCGAGCAGGCGTGCATCGCCATGCAGGGTGTGTTTTTGATCCAGAAGAATGCCTCGGATAGCGCCGGTTTCATACGCCTGGAGCGCTTCGTGGGTACTGAAAAAGAGGGGTTTTCCTTGCAGGGATTCAGCAATGGGGGTGAGATCTCGGTGCAGCCCTCCAAGGGTGTACAGAAAACGGTTATTTTGCAGAAGTCGCAAGGCTTTTGATGCGCCTTGTTCTGAGCCGATATACAAGAACGGCGTAGGTTTTTGACGCTCAATCACGCGACGATAAAAAACCATGCGCCAAGCATACCCAAGAACCAGGCTGAATAAGAAGTGGAAGAAGAGATTGGTGCGGGGTGCGATCGAAAAAGGGAAGAGATAAAATACGATAAACGCCAAGCCAAGGTTTAAAACCATGGCTTCGAGATAGCTTCGCAGTAGGCGAATCGCGGGCTGCGAATGCAGTTGGTACAGGTGGTGAGCGTAAAAGGTGCCCGTCCACAAAAGACCGACGATACCAAAAGGAATGATGTGCGCTTCGAGGGTGCTGGGGGAGATGGTTCCGTAGCGGAGCAGCAGGGTGGGGATCAGGGCGAGCTCGAAGACGGCAAGATCACCCATCCATAAGACGGCTTGTTTGACGCGGTAACGAATGGGAGCCATATACCTGCTATGATGCCAAAAAAGCGGCTTTTTTTCAAGAACAGAGCCATTTTTTGTGAGCGAGAGAGTGTGGTATACTCGTCACATGTCTTCTCCGTCCATTCCAACGATTCTTGTTACAGGGGGAGCGGGTTTTTTAGGCTCGCACCTGTGTGAGGTACTGGTTCAGCACGCCAATGTCGTGTGTATTGATAACTTTTCTACCGGACAGAGCGCGCACATTCAAAAGCTCTTGCAACATCCTCGTTTTGAGTTTTTGCGGCATGATATCAGCGAACCGTTGGATCTATCTGCGCATCGTGAGCTGAGTCGTTTTCAGATCGGTATTCACGGCATTCAACAGATCTACCACCTTGCCTCATCTTCGGCGGAAAAAGCCTTCGATCAGCACCGGTTGAGCATGCTTCGCACAGGATCGGAGGGATTTCGGCACGTGCTCGAACTAGCGAGAGAGTATCAGGCGACGGTGCTCCTTGTCTCAACATCAGAGCTCTACGAAGAGCAGGACGCGCCTTTTCTCGCTGAGAGCGATCGTTGTTGGACGGATCATTTTGGCGAGCGTGCCGCGTATCAAGAAGCAAAGCGATACGAGGAGACGCTTTTGCACACCTACGCCTCCGTGTATGGATTCCGCGCCAAGATCGCACGCCTATTCTTTAGCTACGGCCCACGCATGGCGATGCAAGATGACCAGCTGCTACCGACCATGATTCAAGCCGCGTTACGACATGAGTCGGTAGAACTTCCGTATTCCGAAGATGCTCGTCTCAGCTTGTGTTACGTGCAAGATGTCGTGGATGGGTTGGTGCGTTTTATGCAACACGATCGGGATATTCGTGTCATGAATATTGGTTCGGATCAAGAAACGCGTCTTGGCCTTGTCGCGGAGCGGATTCTTCAGCTCACGCAATCGCCTTCTCGCCTCCATTTTTCTGTGCACGGATCGCGTCGCGTCTCCGCGGTACCAAACATCGATAAAGCTCGGCAGCTCTTGCACTGGCTTCCGCTCACGCGCTTGGACGATGGATTGCGCCACGTGATTGAGTACGCACGGTCAAAACAACAAGAATATAACGTTTTTTCTGCCTAACGTATGCCTGTTTCAACCATAGTAGAACAGAAGAATATTTTGGTGACGGGTGGGTCTGGTTTTATCGGCTCGCATCTCTGCGAAGAATTATTACGCGAAGGGCGTGTGATTTGCGTAGACTCGTTTATTACGAGTCAAGAAGCGAATATCGATCATTTGCTCAAGCATCCCCATTTTGAGTTCATCCGTCATGACATCACGCAGCCGCTTGACCTCGAATCATTTCCGGAGCTTGCGCGTTTTCAAATCAAGGTACAAGGCATTCAAGAGGTGTATCATCTTGCGTGTCCAACGAGTCCAAAAAAGTTTGAGCAGTATCGTATGCAGACCTTGCTCGCGAATGGAGCGGGAACGCGTTTCGTGATGGATTTAGCCGCTCGTTACAAGGCGAAAGTTGTGTACGCTTCGAGTTCCGTGGTATACGGAAACCGTCCAGAAGATGGGCATGCGTTTCAAGAGGAGGAGATCGGATCGGTAGACGCCATGTCTCCACGCGCGTGCTACGACGAAGGAAAACGGTTTGGCGAGTCGGTGAGCATGACGTATGCCCAAGTGCATGATTTAGATGTTAAAATTGCCCGTATTTTTCGCACGTATGGCCCGCGCATGCCGCTCTACGATGGGCAACTGATCCCGGATTTTATTACGAATGCGCTTGAGGGCAAGTCGCTTGAGATCTACGGCGATGAAACATTTACCACCTCGCTCGTGTATGTTTCGGATGTTGTCGATGCGCTGATCAAACTCATGCAGGCGCCAAAAGGCTTTGGGGCCGTCAATATCGGGAGCGACGTGGATATGAAGATTGTTGATGTCGCTAAACGTATCTTGCAGATGACCGGCGGAACCGCATCTATCGAGTTTAAGCCAGCGCTCTTATTTTTGACGCAGCTTGGATTGCCGAACCTCGCGAAGGCAAAAGATCGCCTTGGATGGGTGCCGCTTACCACGCTCGAAAACGGTCTCAAAGAAACGATTGCGTATACCATGGCGAATCGTCACTTGTTGACGTTCCAACGGTTTATCTAGGGAGTGCGCACCTATTTGGCGATCTGCTCGTATTTCCCTCAGAAAAATCCTCATCCCCCTTCGCTTATCCAGCTACGGGGGACCATTCGAAGCCTTGGCGAAGAATGGCCGACAGATTACGTGCGCCTCCGGTTTTTCCTCAGTCCAATACTTCGCACCTCATCCAAATAGGCGCGTCCTGGGTATGGCGTAGCGTTTTGCTAGATGAATGCGCTTGTATTTGGCGAAAGTCGGGTAGATGGGGTAGGCTGAAGTTATGCGTGTCGTTGCGGTGATTCCGGCTTATAACGAAGCCTCTCGTTTGGAGGGGGTTTTGGCGCGTTTACGGCCGTTTGTGCAGCGGATCGTGGTGGTGGACGATGGGTCTTCGGATGATACGTCGGAGGTGGCAAAAGCCGCGGGAGCCGTGGTTTTACGTCACGGGGTGAATCGTGGTCAGGGTGCGGCGCTGAGAACGGG
>JAGOUA010000049.1 GCA_018061485.1 Patescibacteria group bacterium | reverse complement strand
GCTCACGCTTCTATCGCGGTGACTACGGGACTTCTGGAACGTCTTGATCGCGTCGAACTGGAGGGGGTTCTTGCTCACGAGCTTGCCCACGTCCAAAACTACGACACGCGCTGGATGGTGCTCGTCGGCGTCTTAGTTGGTTCGCTCACGCTTCTTAGCGACCTGTTCTTTCGCTTTGGCGCTGGTCGACGCAGCGAGCGTAGTGGGAACGCCGGCGCTATTCTCATGATCGTTGGCATCGTTCTCTTGATTCTTGCGCCGATTATCGGTCAGGTGATCAAGCTCGCCATCAGCCGTAAACGCGAATTTCTCGCGGATGCGAGCGGTGCGCTATTGACGCGGTATCCGGAAGGCCTCGCCTCCGCCCTCGAGAAAATCAGCCAAACAGCACGACCCATGGAACGTGCGTCGGATGCGACGGCACACCTCTGGATCGCCTCACCGTTCGCCGATGGAACCCAAAAACCATCCCTTGTGCATCGCCT
The DNA here is from genome assembly GCA_018061485.1 of Patescibacteria group bacterium. Lineage (GTDB taxonomy): Bacteria > Patescibacteriota > Patescibacteriia > 2-12-FULL-60-25 > 2-12-FULL-60-25 > JAGOUA01. The sequence goes on along the minus strand of JAGOUA010000049.1, from coordinate 4,420 downwards.
ATTTTCTACCCATCCCCCCATTGAGGAACGCGTGAACGCCCTCCGCACCATGGGCCACTAAATCTATGCTTGATCACGACTTACTTGCCCGCTTTACCACCCACCTCAAAGAAGCGCTTCAAAAAAGCCTCGCTTTTGCGATTCAAAACGGGCGCATGCTCGTAGAGCCGGGGGACTTGTTTGTTGGCCTCTATCAAGAACAGGGGTGTATTGCCGCGGAGCTTTTGCAAAAGACCGCTCTTTCTGGTGAGGCGTTACTGGTGCTTTTGGCGCGCGCCACACCGGTTCGCTCAGGAAGTGTCGCCGCACCCGATCTCGCCCCAGCGAGCCGTCGCTTGCTTGAACGCGCCGTGTTACTCGCTCGCGAGTACGAGCACCGCTACATCGGTACAGAGCATCTTCTCTACGCTCTTCTCGAGCAACCTGATGCCTCGTTAAAAGCCTGTTTTGAGGAGCTTGACCTTCACTACGACGAACTCCGCGAACAACTCAAACAGCTCCTGACGTCCGGCGGCAAGTTTCCGGATCTCTCCGGCGCTCGTTCAAGCGAAGCATCCAGCGCGCACGAAGGCGGAGCTGAAGACGCCCCACGCCAAGGCCAAGGCCCAGCTTCCTCCCCCACTGCCAAAGCCTCCAAAAAAGCGTTGGATATTTTTGCGCGACATCTTACTCAGCGTGATACGGCCGCGACTCTTGATCCGGTGATCGGTCGTGATGCCGAACTTACGCGCATGATCGAGATCTTGTGTCGTCGAACGAAGAACAACCCCATTCTCCTTGGTGAACCAGGCGTAGGAAAAACCGCGCTCGTGGAAGGCTTGGCGCAGCGCTTGGTAGAAGGCACCGTTCCAGACGTTTTGCAAGGCAAGCGCGTGTATGCGATTGACCTCGCCTTGATGGTGGCAGGCACGATGTATCGTGGAGAGTTTGAATCTCGTCTTAAGCAGCTCGTCGAAGAGGTGAAGAGCGATCCTTCGATCATTCTCTTTATTGACGAAATTCACACGCTTGTGGGGGCTGGATCCACCTCGGGGACGCTTGATGCGGCGAACATCCTTAAACCAGCGCTTGCCCGTGGCGATATTCGCTGTATCGGCGCAACCACCTGGGCAGAATATAAAAAACATCTTGAACCTGACGCCGCTCTTGAGCGACGCTTTCAGCCCGTAGACGTACAGGAACCAACTCCAGAAGCAACGCTTGTGATGCTCCGCGGCCTACAACCTCGCTATGAGGCGTTTCATCACGTGCGCTTTGCCAAGCATCTTCCAGAGGTGGTCGTGCGTCTCGCGGAACGCTATCTCACGGATCGCTTTTTTCCGGACAAGGCGATCGATATCTTGGATGAAGCGGCGGCCCACGTGTCGGCGAAAACGCATTCCAAAAAAGAAGTCGCCCAATGGCGCGCTATCGACACCCAACTGGAACAGGTTCGCGCCAAAAAAGAGACGGCTATCGAAGCAAACGACCTTAAGCAGGCCGCTAAAGAAGCTCGCGAAGAAGAAAAGCTCTTGAAGCAAAAGGCAAAGGTTCAAGAAACCCTCGCCTCGTTGCGCGAAAAAGCGGCACTCGTCGTTGAAGAGGAAGACGTCTTACGCGTTGTTGCTCGTCTTGCTCGCCTGCCGCTAGAGAGTATTGCTCGCACCGAACAAAAGCAGTTGCAACAGCTGGAAGAACGCCTTGGTCAGCACGTCTTTGGACAACCGCAAGCCCTTCGAGCTGTGAGCGATCTCGTCAAACGCGCACGCCTTGGATTGCATCACCCACGCCGACCAAAAGCCTCTTGGCTCTTTGTTGGTCCATCAGGTACGGGTAAAACCGCCCTCGCTCGTGAACTCGCCAAAGAATTGTTCGGCAGCGAAGACGCGCTTGTACGCTTGGACATGTCTGAGTTTTCCGAAGGACACTCCGTCGCCAAGCTCTTGGGTTCACCCGCCGGCTATGTCGGTTTCCGTGAGCAAAATCGCCTCGCTGATGCCATTCGCAAGCGTCCACATGCCGTGTTCTTGTTTGATGAGTTCGAAAAAGCGCACGTCGATATCCAAAACCTCCTCCTACAAATTCTCGAGGATGGTACGATCCAAGACTCGACAGGAAAAGCCCTCTCGTTTCGCCAAGCGTATATCATTCTCACGTCCAATGCGGGCGCGGATCTGTACAACACCTCTCCCCTTGGATTTGGCACGCTCTCCACAGACGCGTCAGAACAGCGGTTACGCGAACGCCTTCGTGAGACGTTTCGCCCTGAGCTCTTGAACCGCCTTGATCGCCTCGTGTTCTTCCGCCCTCTTGAAGAGCAGGCGCTCAAAGCCATCGTCGAGCATGAACTAGGTGAACTCCTCCAACGTCTTCCGAAGAACGAACAGCGTTTGAAGATCGACCCCGTCCTCTCGAGCTGGATCATCAAAAAAGCGCAGAAAGACCCTCGACAAGGCGCGCGCATCGTGCGACGCATCGTCGAACAAGAAATCGAAAGTGTTCTTGTAAGCTATCTTTTGCGAAAAGCCGTTGGCAAAAAACCAACGAAGCTTACTCTCGTACAAGAACAACCCGCTCTCAAATAGCCACCCAAGGACGTACCCATTTGGCGATCTGCTCGTGTTTCCTTCGGAAAAATCCTCAACGTACCGCCATTCTTCGCCAAGGCTACGAATGGTCCCCCGTAGCTTTACGCGAAGGGGGATACGTCTGCGGTGTTTCCTCTGTCCAACACATCGCATCTCATCCAAATACATACGTCCTTATGAGTAGATCCTACACTCTCGTGGGCGTATTTATGTAGTCGCATTGCACACACCTTATGAGCTGTCGCACATCTATCGCTCATTTGCTAGACTACTCACATGGCTGATGGTTCTTTCTCCTCCCCGTCTCACTCAATGCTCGAAGAGCTTTTTTCTCGCTCGTTGGACATTCTTGATAATCTTCGCAAGCAAACCGAGGAAGTCTACTACGTCGCCACCTCCATCACTGACGAAATAACAAATGATGTAGGAGAGAACTTACGCATACCGGGAACAAGAAGACTCGTAGAAGCGGCTCACACCATCTCTTCTCCGCTCTGGCAAGCGAAGGAGGAACTCGATGAGCTGCGATCAAGCATTAAACGAGATTACTCGACCTATGCAGAACAGGAAGGAATCTCGGGAGAAGACACGGAAGAAGCTTTGCGTGGATACATCTCAAAAATCGAGAACATAGAGCACTCGGTCGCTCCCGTATTACGATCAGCGAAAGAGGCGCTGGACGACATAGACGGACAACTGGGATCCTTTACTCGTCACCTCTACGATAGACGTGACACTACCTGGGCAGAAAGACTTCGCCACATCCATAACAGAGTCAGCGAGACCAGAGAAACGGTAGAGCGTCTTGAAACACGCACCCTGCGAGACTTCGAAGAACCTAAGGAGCGGGCGGTGGAGCGCCTTTCCCATATAGAAGAAGAACGCACTCAGGAAGAAAGCCGGGATGACTCATCTGTGGAACCCCCGCAAGAACCTCAGGTCAAAACAGCTCCGAAACCACGAGACACGGCACCGGACGAGTCAGCGGAGACCGAGTCCGAACCAGCTGCCGTCACTCAAGAACCCGCTTCTCCAAAGCGCGTAGAGCCTCTAACATCGTCACAAGAGCTTCGCGCAGCGGCCGCACAACGACAAACAAACCCAGCCACCGTAGCCGAGCCCGCCGCACAAACTACGTCCGAAGCCCTCCCTGTCACGCCCGATGACCCAGATCAAGCGATCGAGGAACTTCAACGCGCGCAAGTCCCACCACCCCCAAAGGTGCGCGCCCCACTCACCCCGCCTCCAACATCTCAACCAAGACCCACAACCTCCGCCGAAGCGCCTTCTTCGGAACAAACACCGCCAGACGAGACCATCGAGCTCACCGAAACAGACCTACTACCCGAGGAAGGCGCTTCACCGGAAGAACCCGACGATCTCGCCGCCGCTATCGAGGAGTTTCAAGCAAAGCGCGTTGTCGCTCCTCCACCGCTTCCACGGCGTCCCGCGACGCCATCGCAAGCGACACCAACGAACGACGTCGAAGAGCTCACCGATGCGGACCTGTTGCCCGATGAAGCCCCCGCCGAAGCGCGAACACAGACCACGGAAGCCGAGACCGAGTCAGATGATCTCGCTGCCGCTATCGAGGAGCTTCAAACCAAGCAAGCCACCTCTGAAGCGCCCGCATCAGCACAGGTTCCAACACGTACGGGAATACCTCCCCTCGCAAGCGTGGCAGCTCCGTCTATTCAAGCGGAACGCGTGCGTTTGCGTGAAGAAAAAGCTCAAACCGAGAGCAATCAACGTCTCCTGAGCGCCTACAACGAACGTTTACAGGCGGGATCACTCAAGATCTTGCACGAACGCTATCCCAAGCAAGAACGCGCGTGGCAAGCGTTGAGTAAGAC
>JAGOUA010000048.1 GCA_018061485.1 Patescibacteria group bacterium | reverse complement strand
ATCCATGCACCACGATGGCGATGAGTGGCGCGACCCCTATCACCCACCCCGCAAACACCCGACTCCCCACCCACGCGCGCCACGCCCACGTGCCGAGAAGCATCAAGAAGAGCATGAGTCCCACCAATCCCACTTCACTCCATGCGGTGAGCAGAATCTGGTGAGGATACTGAAAGATCTCGATAAAGCGCTTGGTGTGGAAGGCATCGAACGCCACGGGATACCCACTCAGACCAGCGCCCAAGAGCCAGTGTTCGCGCAGCATTGTGAGGGTATCGGTCCACATCCACACACGCACACGCCCAGACCATCCTTGAAACGCGAGGTTCTTCCAGAGCGCGTCGGCGAGGGTTGGTAGAAACGCGAGCGCCGTTCCTGCCGCGAGCGTACCCGCGCCAAGGAGCCACCTTCCCCATCGATACGCCAACAACGCGATGCCCCACGCCGCAATCAGCGCGATCATCCCTCCGTCACTCTTCACCGCAAAGCACGCCGCGAGTCCCGCGATAGCCGTCGCGATGCTGAGCAGCGTTTGCCAAATATACACCTTCATCCACGCGCTACCTTCGGCTAGCGTGCGAAGAGCATACGCGCCAGCAAGAGCAGCGATAGGTGCCACAAATAAGGCGACGGCGTTTGGATAGCTGAACGGCCCCGTCGCGCGACGATCCATCCATCCCACATTCTGCCACGGTTCGCGTAGACCGTACCCCGTCACAAACTGCGCCAACGCCCACATCGATACAAAGAGCGACGCGCCAAAGAGCGACATCACCAATGCACGGCGTTGCGAGGCCTCACGCAAAACAGTCTGCACCAACACAAGCGCCAACACCGGTTCAAGAACAAACGCACGCCATACCCCAAGCCCCTTTAAGAGAACAGGAGAGACAAGCGCACTCACGAGTCCTACCAAGACCCAGGCGAGCCACAGCCATCGATACGGAAGATCACGCCACGCCACTTGCCACCCCTTGACGCCTCGCGCGAGCGTAAACACCCCAAACAACCCCACAAGAGCGAGTTCGAGTGCGGTGGTCGGCAGGCCAAGCAGCGAAAAACGTACGCCATACCCAAGCGCGAGCCACGGAAGCGCGATACATCCCCACACGAGCGCCTGTTCAAGATGAACACGAGAGAGCATACTTCCTGCTAAGCCTATGCCAAACAAAGAGACTCTGCAAAATCTGTGCTATGACGAGCATGGAACGCTCAAACCAAAAGAAGCGTGTCGTGCCGCGATGATCAACACGTTGATTTTAGACGAGATGATGGACATTGATGAGGCAGAAGACGCGATCGACAAACTTCTTCGTGAATTAAATCTCTGGGGAGAACCGTCGCTTGAAGAGTTGTTGCGTGATGATGAAGAGCCAGAGGGACCTTCTCAACCAGCAACGTTATAGAAATACTTGAACCTCCGCCTTTGGATGAGATGCGAAGCGTTGGAGCAAGAGTCACCACAGGCGTACGTATCTGTACGGCGCGGATGACTCGATGCGAAACGCCAGCAGATCGCCAAAGGCGGAGGTTCGCCACTTATCCACGCGAATCTCTTGTGGAAGCAAAACCACGCATGGTACAAAATAGACGCCTTGTCGTGGATGTTGTTAGAAAGAAAAAAGTATCGTTGCTCACGCAACAAACGAACGCGCTCGTTCTTGTTGAAAGATTTTTTCTACAAGAGGAACGGATTCTTTTTTGATCCACCGCGTTTGTGGGCATCGTACGATGCTTCGAGAGAGTTTGTTGCGTGAGTAACGGTATTTTTCATTAGATTTTTTTTACAAATAGAAGAGCCCCCGATTCTCAGGACGAGAACCAGGGGCTCAGACCTCAGCATCTCAGCTGAGTGTTTTTGTCTACGGACACCCGGGGGTGCCCGCAGGAAGCGTCGCACACTCCTCCGTTGTCCAGCTGGACACCGTTCCAGCGGAGCGGGAGGAGGCGCCGCCGTTCGCGGAACGACCTTGGCGCGACCGTGTCGCTCGCGAGGGACGGGTAGCGGGGTCCCGTCGCTCCTGAGCGACGGGAGCTGGCGGCGCAACCGGCGGTGCCGCCGCGACGGGCGTGGAAGGAGCCGCGGAGAGCGGCGGAATGAGCGGCGATGAAGCCTCGGTCGTGGGAGCGACATCACCCGGACCGACGGGGCAACCCACTTGGGCCGCCACCCACTCGGGACGAATGATGTACGCCGCCCGACGCTGCCAGTTCCCCGCAATCACCAGCACCACCGCCGTAGCGAGAAGCGCAATGACCGCTTTGGATCCTTTGCCGAGAGACTTGGCGGCGAGGGCGCCAAATCCGAACGCGACCGCGATCAACATCACCAAGATGCCGACAGCGATGGCACCAGCCCAGTCCCAACCGCTCGGAGTTACCGAGGAAGGAACGCCCAACCGCATAAACAGGTTGACGATCTCCACAGCAAGCTGTGCGAGATAAACCAACATGCCACGGAAGAGCGAGGCGCCGATCACGAGCACGACCACGAGCGTGGTTGCCCACTGAAGCTTCGTGTCGAGCTTCTTGACCTCGGCAAGCCGGATCTTCTTTGCGTCGGCATCCTCGTTTGCCTCGAGGTTCCCGAACCGCATCTGCGTGATGAATCCAGCGCCCAACAGCCCCAGAACCACCAGCGGGTGCGGAAAGAGCGAACCGATGACCACCAGCGAAAACAGGGCGGCGATCGGGCGGTTCTCAACCCCCTCGGTGAGGTTCGCGAGCGCCTTTACCGTCTCGCCCGTGATGGGCGAAACCTTCTTCTCCACGTTTTCCTCGGTGATACCGGGAACACTCGTCGCGATCAGACGGACCACCGACGTGAGGATGTCAGCAGATCCATCAACCAGGACGAGAGCGATCGCCCGAGCGACGCCCACAGCCAACTTGTACCCCGCGCCAGAGAGCATCGCCGCCAAGATAGGCAGAGAGCCGATAGCAACGAGCCAAGCATGGCGAACGCCGTTCAGCGAGAACAGACCGTGTTGTCCGATGAGGACAACAAACAGAAGGAGAGAGGTGCACGTCACCAGCGGACCGAACACCAGCTCATAGGCATATGCCTTGGGAGAGCGCGTCACTGGACCACCGATCCGTTCGATAATCTGTGCGAGCGTGGCCTGGTCAGCCTCCACAGACGGGTCCAGAATCGCTGTTCCCGTAGTCCTCAGCGCATCTACGTGCACGAGCCGAAGACGCAAGCCCCGCCACACATCCTCTTCGTGCACTTCGCCATCAAAGAGACGGAGGGGGACGGAGCGGACCGTGCGATCTTGGAAGCTCCCCCACGCGGACCATGCGAGCATGGCCAGCGCCGGAACAAGAGCCGAGAGGTACAACGTCGGCACCTGAAAGGGCCCGCAGTACCCCGAAATACCAAAGACCCAGGTCGCGAAAGCCAGGGCGAGGATCACCCCTTCAAGCACCATCTGCGTGTTGCGCGCAGCACGGAGCCTGATGAGGAGATCCCGACCGAAGAAACTCTCGAGCTTGGCTCGGATGTTTTCGAGGCGAGTCTTGCCCCGTTCCAGGGCGGCCTCGAGCGTGGCAACATGCTCACGCGCGAGCAGAAGCGCCGCGATGGGCGCGAGCCAGTCCACAAACTTACTGAAGTCCATGACTTCTCTTTCTCGAGAGGAATCCTCTCGTTTTTGTTACACGAGAACGTTGAAAGTGGCCGACCTAGGAACGCAGAAACGAAAGCTTCCAGACCACCAAGAAGGCAATGGCGAGCGCGATCAGCACAAAGAGGAGTCGACCGAACCAACCCGAAGACTCCCTCTGCCCCAGTATCGTGCGAACACGACGCATACCCCTCGCCCGTCGCCGAGTAAGGCGCAAAGCCTCCTCATGCTTGGCACGATCGGCCTGCACGGCGGGATCGTTCGAGTCTTCCTCTGACTTGAGGAGATCCAAAAGATCCTTCACCGCCTTAAACGCCTGCTGAGCCTCGCTCGCCACCTTGTCCGCGCCCTTCTTGGGGGGCTCGGGCAGGGTGAGGAGCAGCTTCCACGCATCCTTGGGGGGACGCGCGGCGGCGATCTGCGCCAAGCCATGAAGTTGCGCAGGAGTCGTCTGCCTCGTCATCACTGAAGCGAGATCGGCGTCGCTGAGCCCCTTAATGAGGGTCCTAATCTCCTTCTTGTCATCCCCTTCACTCATGGCGGCGAGCGCGTCCGCGAAGGACATGAGCGGCTGCTTGCCGAGTACATCCTTCTTATCGATGAACGCCTTCGCTACGGGACCGCTGAAGAAGGCGTCCATCTTAGTGTTCGCCTCCGCAGGATCCTTGGCATCCTTAACGGCATCAATGAGACCCGTAAAGAAGCCGTCCGAGGTCGAACGATTCGCCTCATCACCCCCAAAGGCGAACCAGAAGGCTGTACGAGCCTTCTCAAGCATGCTAACGACATTCCCACCACCAACCCTCTCGAGACTCTCCTTGAGACCAGAACTCGTCCCAATCCAGCCCCCAAGAATCTGGGAAAGGAACCCAAGCAAACGCGCCGCCACGAGCTCCGAAATGGAGTCCTCGCGGCCACCAGTCTTATGAGTTCCACCACCGGTACCAGTGGCACCACTAGACTTCGCCATGATCGACCTACCTTTTTCTGCTCGATTTCTCGAGCGTTTTTTTGTTGTTGAGAAGAAAATTGTCGAAGACCGGTCTTTTGCAGGCACCATTACCCATAAAAGAATGTAGCAGGATACCCCAAAAATACGCTTTTGTCAACCTATTCTTTACGAAAAATCATTGCTTGAGAGAAGGTTTCGCTCTATCTATGGGGAAAATGGGGCGTAAAAAGCGTCACTCAAGGATGTTTTTCGCAAAAAAGAGGCAAAAACCCGTCTAGAAGCGCTTGACAAAACCCCAAAAAATGGGTATACTGTCCTGTCCTCTGGAGAGCGTTTTCTCGGAGGGATCACCTTTACAAC
>JAGOUA010000047.1 GCA_018061485.1 Patescibacteria group bacterium | reverse complement strand
ATCCTTGCTAGTCTTTTCCCATGCGTATAGCGCTCGTTCATGATTATTTTGTCCAAGATGGTGGCGCTGAGCGTGTAGTCCTTGCCCTACACCGCCTTTTTCCTGATGCTCCGATCTTTTGCTTATTGAACTCGCCCGCGCACCTTCCTCCGGGTATACCCACGAGCGCCATCACCCCCTCATCGCTCCAAACCCTCTTTCCACATCCTCGTCTCTTCCCACTCCTTACGCCGTTCATGCCCATGGCGGCAGAGAGTCTGGATCTTTCCAGCTTTGATCTCGCTATCATCTCTTCTTCTAGTTTTGCTAAAGGAGTGATCGCTCCTCCGCAGACAAAAACCCTCTGTTATTTGCATACGCCCACACGTTTTTTGTGGGAAGAACGCCACGTCTACGCCTCAGGACGCGGCTGGCCAAGACTTGTTCAACCGTTTATTGATCGGGCTTTTCATCGATTACGCGCTTGGGACGAACGCGCCGCGCAACGAAGCGACGTCCTGCTGACAAACAGCGCTCTTTCTCAAGCTCGCATTGCGCGCTATTACGGTCGATCCGCCGACATTATTCATCCGCCTGTAGATCTTGTCGCCATCCCTTTTGCCCCCAAAGAGCAACGAGACTACTGGCTGACTGGTGGACGTCTTGTCTCGTATAAGCGATTCGCTATCGCGATACGTGCCGCAAACACCCTTGGGGCGCCTCTCAAGCTCTTTGGAAGCGGACCGGAAGAACGCCGACTGCGCGCCATAGCTGGACCAACCGTCGAATTCCTTGGCTCCATCACTGAGACTCAGAAATACGTGCTCTTGGGTGGCGCTCGCGGGTTTCTGCATCCACATGTAGAAGATTTTGGCATGACGATGCTCGAAAGCCTCGCGAGTGGTACGCCCGTTCTTGCGTATCATGCCGGCGGCGCGCGAGAAGTGATCCGTCACCAAGAAAACGGCCTCTTTCTGAAAACATCTACCCCAAGCGCTCTGGTACGAGCCATGCGAGAGATGGAACATACCTCCTTTGATCCAGTGCGCGTGCGAGCCAGCGTCGAATCTTTTGCCCTTGAGCGCTTTCATGAGCGCATACAACAAGCCGTTGACACGCTATGTCGCTAACCGTCATCGACGGATCGTGCTTACAAGGACCACATCCTACAGGCGTCGCCGTTGCCGTGCATCACGCCCTTACCACGGGGCAGTTTGAAGTTCCCACAACGTCTTTGCTCGTCACCTACGGAAACACGCGTCCGGACTCACCTCTTCTCGCTAGTCTCCCCTTCACGCATCGGCACATCTCTCTACCGAGTAAACTCGTTCACGCAACACATCTTCTTGCAGGGCGAGATCTCTCTTTTTGGATTCCGCAAGCGACGCGCCTCCTCTTGCCGAATCTCAACATCACCCACATTCCACGCGTGCCGTACGACCTGTGTATTCATGATCTTTCATTCTTGATCCACCCTTCATGGTTTTCCACAAAAAGCCGCGTATGGCACACGCTTGTTCGTCCAAAAGCGCTGATTCGTGCGGCTGAACGCGTCTTTACCGTCTCTGAACGCAGCGCGCGGGACATTCATGCGCTCACCGGCTATCCCCTTAAGCGCATACAATTCATCAATCTCACCACCATCCCCCAACCAACGCCCACAAAGCGCCTAAAACAACCATTCTTTCTGGCATTTGGCGGTGGAGATGCGCGCAAGAATCTCGATGTCGTCATACACGCGTTTTGCGCTCTGAGCGCGCAGTATCCCGCATGGGAACTCCGTCTTCTTGGCACGACACACTCCCCTCATCCAAAGATCCGCGCGCTTGGCTATGTTTCTTCGGAACAAAAAACCGCCCTCCTACAAGAAGCGGCGGCTCTTTTGTATCCAAGCTGGTACGAAGGATTCGGCCTTCCTCTGCACGAAGCGCATGCCGTTGGTACGCCTTGCCTGATTTCGAGTATGGGCGCCCTCCCTGAAACCGCGCCCCCTGGCAGCATCGTTATCCCCCCATTCATGCCCCACCTTTGGCGCGAAGCCCTGCAAACCTGCATCGAGCAGTATCACGCACATTCTTCCAGCAGCTCCCAAAATTCACTCGCTTCATCCGTGTAGCCCATAGGACCATCACCCGTTCCTGCGAAACACGCTTCGCAAGTGATAAATACCTCCCCTTGTACAAACCGCTGAACATAACCGCAGGGTACGCAAATATACCATCCAGAGGTAGGTACACGATCACCGATTTTGAAGAGCGTTTGCATAGATATAGACGCAAGACAAGAAATGTCTCTCAACACTACATATTGTGTCCTATCTTCTTTCTCACCACAAGATGTTGTGGATAAGTCATAAATCCCCTGTATTCATAACGGCTTTACCAAGCCCGTTTTGCGCGCTACGCTAAAGGAACCAATTATGGCTTCTTGCACCACTGAGTACCGTTGCAAATCTTGCCAGACATTGTTCTTTAAAGGCCTTCTTGTTGAAGGTTCGCTCGAGATCAAATGCAAGCGTTGTCACACCATGCAAACGATCTCTGCGAGTAATGCTAATCCTCTCCTCTGCCTTATTAAACACTGCCCAAACCGTATAGCCTGGGATACGCCCAAATCACCAACAACGTAATCACCCCGCAGTCATTCAATCGACGAAGCTCCCGAAGCTCACTCACGTGAGTTTTTTATTTTACACGCATCTCGCGACGATCCACTCTCATCACCCTCTCCACCTATGACCCCTTCCTCTCCTCTCAACCTCTCCAAAGAAGAAGCGCAACGCGTCCTTGTTGACGTAGAAAACACCATTAGCGAGTACTTACATCAATCGGATTGGCGCGTGAACGAGAATGCGAATCAAGGCTACTCGCTTGGTGGGATGATTTTGAATACCTCGGGGAAAATCACGGCGCATTACTGGCTGAACATGATTTATCCGAAGTCTGTCCGAGAAGCACACACCCAAGGCGCGATGCACCTGCATGACTTGGGGATGTTTTCGGGCTATTGCGCAGGATGGAGCTTGCGCCAACTCCTCGAAGAGGGCTTTAACGGCGTTCCGGGAAAAGTAGAGTCGGATCCTCCAAAGCACTTTGAAACAGCGCTTGGCCAGATGGTGAATTTTCTGGGAACCCTGCAAAACGAGTGGGCTGGTGCACAGGCATTTTCGTCGTTCGACACAATGCTTGCGCCGTACGCAAAAAACGACGGGCTTTCCTACGAACAAATCTACCAGGGCGTTCAGCAATTCGTTTTTAACTTGAACGTTCCTTCGCGTTGGGGCATGCAAACACCCTTCACGAATATCACTATCGATTGGACCGTTCCCGAAGATCTGCGAGAAAAACAGCCCGTAATCGCTGGCAAGCAACAACCATTCACCTATGCCGATTGTCAGCCAGAAATGAATCTGATTAACCGAGCGTTTATCGAAGTGATGACCCGCGGAGATCGCAAAGGGCGCATCTTTACCTTCCCTATTCCCACCTATAACGTCACGAAAGACTTTGTGTGGGACAGCGAAAACGCCAAGCTGTTGTTTGAGATGACGGCAAAATATGGCATCCCGTATTTCCAAAACTTCCTGAACTCCTCGCTACAACCAAGCGACGTCCGAAGCATGTGTTGTCGTCTACAGCTAGATCTTCGTGTGTTACGCGCTCGTGGTGGAGGCTTGTTTGGCTCTGCGGAGATGACAGGTAGTGTTGGCGTTGTCACCATCAACCTCCCTCGCATCGCTTATCTCGCCAAGACAAAAGAAGTCTTCTTTACGCAGCTGGCTGACCTCATGGATACCGCTAAGCTCTCTCTTGAGATCAAGCGGCGCGTCGTACAAGAAAATATTGATCGAGGCCTCTTACCCTACACCAAGCGCTATCTCCCTTCACTACGAAACCACTTTTCCACGATTGGGCTGAACGGCATGAATGAAGCCTGTCTCAACCTCCTTGGAAAAGACATCGGCACCGAAGAAGGTACCGCGTTCGCCCAAGAGGTACTCGTGTTTATGCGCGACCGCTTAGTTGCGTACCAAGAAGAAACAGGAAACCTGTACAACCTCGAAGCAACGCCTGCAGAAGGCGTGACGTATCGCTTTGCGAAAGAAGATCACGCTCGCTACCCGGACATCATCCAAGCAGGGACGCCTGATGCACCGTACTACACCAACTCCACGCACTTACCGGTGAGCTACACCAACGACCCCCTCTTTGCTCTTGATCATCAAGACGGCCTGCAAACACGCTACACCGGCGGAACCGTTCTTCACTTGTTCTTGGGGGAGCGCGTACAAGACTGGAAAACTTGCGCGCAATTCGTCAAAAATGTGGCAGAATCGTATCACCTTCCGTATTTTACCCTCACGCCCACGTTTAGCATCTGTCCAAAGCATGGCTATATCGCCGGAGAAGTCGCCCAATGCCCACAATGCCAAGCCAGCTGTGAAGTCTGGTCTCGTATCGTGGGATACTTCCGCCCCGTTGACCAGTGGAACAAGGGAAAGAAGAGCGAGTATCGAGACCGTGTCGAATACGCGCTCGACGCTTGCGGGACGGGACACACGCAGGAGCAACCCGTTACGAGCGCCGTGAGCACCGAACCCATCGCCGTATGATGATCGCGGGGGTTCAACCCCTAAGCCTTCTAGACTATCCGGGCCACCCCTGCTCGATCCTGTTCACGCAGGGGTGCGCCTTTCGCTGTGTGTATTGCCATAATCCGCAACTCATTCCTCGAACGCCCGCGCCCAATACCCGCCTATTTCCGCAAGACGAAGTGCTCGCCACCCTGCGCAAGCGCCGCTCCATGGTGCAAGCCGTGTGTATTACGGGAGGCGAGCCCACCATGCAGGCGGATCTCACTGCATTCATCACGCGCCTTAAAGAAGAGGGGTTCTTGGTAAAGCTCGATACCAACGGCGTGCACCCGCGCCTTATCGAGCAACTTCTCGCTGATCGCTTAGTAGATTACGTCGCTATGGATATCAAGCACACCTGGGATCGCTATCTTGAAGTGATCGATATTCCGCAGAAGCACGTCGTCGAGGCCTGCGCTTCGACCTTTCGCCTGCTGCAGGCAAGCGAGGTGG
>JAGOUA010000046.1 GCA_018061485.1 Patescibacteria group bacterium | reverse complement strand
TTGGTGGGACTCATGCTCTTCTTGATGCTTCTCGGCACGTGGGCGTGGCGCGCGTGGGTGGGGAGTCGGGTGTTTGCGGGGTGGGTGATAGGGGTCGCGCCACTCATCGCCATCGTGGTGCATGGATTGGTAGATGTACCGTATTGGAAGAATGATCTTGCGGTGGTTTTTGTGCTGCTGTGGTGGTTAGCAGGATGTCTGTTTGAAGATTTCGAGCGGAAAAAGGCGGATGGTTGACCGAAAACGCAAGAATACGGTACTATTCGCGCGAACGGTTTGCCGTTCCAGACCCCCAAGGAGAGGTGGCTGAGTGGTTGAAGGCGCCAGACTCGAAATCTGGTATACCCCACAAGGGTATCGAGGGTTCGAACCCCTCCCTCTCCGCCACGTCGCTCGCGAGCGACGTGGCTCCGCCAACTTATTGGTTGAGCCGCGTTGATTGCGAGTGGCACCCAAGCATCCACCTTTTTGGTGGGTGTTTGTATTAAGGCCTTGACGGGAAGAGCGCTCTCTGGAACGGAGTGGGTATGTGGTACCTCTACATCCTTAAAAGTGAAACGTCCGAGCATTTTTACAAAGGATCAACCAATGATCTTGAGCGAAGGTTACTTCAGCACAATGCGGGTGCGGTGCGTTCATCCGCCCCGTATCGACCGTATAAGCTCGTCTATTATGAGGCCTATGTACATGAATTCGCTGCACGGCAACGTGAAAGCGCGGTAAAAAAGAGCGGCTCAGTCTCTGTTCCGCTTATACACAGGATTAGGCAGAGTCTCGTCTTGAACGAGTGATTTTGGGGTTTTGTGTTTGATGACGTTCATTGCCTATACCGATGAGTATACTCTATACTGCCGTCATATGATCCACGCAAAATGGCAACGCACCCTCTTGGGATTGTGTCTCGTAGGAGGTATATTACTTGCATTTGGTGTTTGGAGGAGCTCTGTTATGAGGCGAGAGCTCTCTACGAGCATTTCTGTTGCCACATCCACAACAGCTATCGTGCCAGGGGAAGATCTTCCACCAGAAGAAGGTCTCGTGCGTCCAGTCGAGGGCCAGGAGGGGGAGTGGCGGACTCATTCCACCAAGAGGGGCGATATCTCGTTTTCGTATCCTTCCTCGTTCTTTTTGCTTGATAAAACGGATACCGAAATACCCTGCGTCTACATGAGTCCTCGAGAGATCTTTTTCAGTGAGTTTGCAGGAGGATATGTTGAACCGATAGAGCTATGCCTTCTCGAGGATAGCTCCGCTGGTCACTGGATGAATGATCTTACGAAGGCTCGCACCAGCAAGGCGATCATCAATGGAAAAAACGCGGTTATAACGTCCGTAGAGGGTGAGGTGGGGGCGTACGGAGGAGTATTTTCTACGCTCTCGATCCTGTTTCCAGATCAGCGTCTTCGGATTACAGGAATGAATCGATGGCAAGCTGACGCGTATCCCATGATCAAAGAAACGGTGGAAAGAATCGGAGAGAGCATTGTTCTTAAGTAGCGTTTTTGTTGTTTACCCTCAGGGCATTTGCTTGTTCCTGAGAGATTTTTTAGAGTAGTTCTCTATGTCTAAACCCCTACAGAGCTTTGCTCTCACGATAGCTGGAATATATGGCGTGATGCGCGCGTTGCAGATGGCGCCGACGATCGCTTTTTCGTTCCTGGAGGGTAGGGCCCCTGAATACGCGTCGAGTGTATGGGGACTTGGTACTCTCGCCGCGGTAGTGGCCTTGTTCACGTTAGGGTTGTGGCTTGTGTGGCGGCATTATGCCTCGTTTTATAAAGAGGATCTTACGAAGGAGATTCTCCCTTTAAGTATTGCGGTTGCTGGGAGTTTGATGGTTATCGACGGAATAAGCAGCGCGCTATCGCAAGCAGGAGTCATGATCTATCTGTGGCAAGCGAATAGCTTTGTTGCGGATGATCGCGCGCTTTCTATCGGTATGGGCATCTTTGGCTTTGCGGCCTATCTTTTTCGAGTGATGATGGGTGTTGTGTTTTTGATGGGGGCTGAGTTCATCTCTCGTCGACTGCGAAAAGCTTGATGGTTATGCAGTCCTCTTCTTATGACTTTTAACGAGCTTCTTGGATTCGTGAATGAACAAGATCGATACCTTGTCGAGCGGTTTGGGCACACGGTCTCGACCAAGAACGAAATTGTCTTTGCGCGCATGATTAAGCTTATGGAGGAGCTCGGCGAGCTATCGAACGAGGTCTTGGCCTCAAATGGCGATCAACGTGCAGATAAGCTTGTCGCGTATGATAGACAGAATCTTGCGCATGAGGTGGCGGATGTTTTGATCGTCACGTTGCTCTTAGCGAAATCTCTTGATATTGATGTTAAACAAGCGTTAGAAGCAAAAATCGACAAAATTCGTAGACGGCAGCAGAAAGATACTCTCGTGCCGACTATATAAAAAATGCGTTTGCGTACTCATCATGAATAGCATCGAGGTAGAGGCACGAAGTGCTTATCGACTGGTTTGGACGAGCTCCTTATCGCGTATGAAATACCAGCAAAACGAGGGTATTTTTTCGTTTGTGGAAAATGTATAGTGGGATGCTATATGACCATCCTCTCCGGCGAAGACGAAAAGCAGGCGCTCGCCTACATACAAAACGCCGTAGATCTTGCGCGTAACGCCACATGCGAACGTTCAAGATGCGGATCGGTGATTGTGTTTGCCGGAGAAGAGATCATCGGCAAAGGATGGAATACGCCTCCGCAGAATGATGAACGCGAGCGAAGATGCACGCGCGAAAAAGCGAGCTATCATCCAAAAGTGACGGATAAAACCTGTTGTGTTCATGCCGAACAACGCGCCATTATGGACGCGCTTCGCACACATCCAACAAAGCTTGCTGGTTCACGTCTGTATTTTATTCGGCTGGATAGCGAGGGAGCGCCTATGCGGGCAGGCGAACCCTACTGCACGATCTGTAGCAAAATGGCGCTTGATGTTGGTATCGCGGAATTTGTGCTTTGGCACGAAGCGGGCGTGTGCGTCTACGATACGCAGGAGTATAACGCGCGTTCGTATGCGTTTGGTGGATAGATACGGATAGGGCGGCTCGACCTTTGCCTCTCCCTAGTAGATTCGGTACCGTGTGTGCAGATATGCAAACCCTCATCAAAAAAGGCGTAGACACTATCGGCGTAGCGATTGTGTTCTTTTGTCATGATGGGCAAGGACGTGTGCTCATGGCGAAGCGCAGTGAAAAGGCGCGCGATGAGCGCGGTACGTGGGATATCGGCGGGGGAGCGCTTGAGTTTGGCGAAACGGCAGAACAAACGGTACGGCGCGAAATCGCGGAAGAGTACGGCGCAACGGTGCTTGCGTGTGAATTTTTAGGCTATCGCGATGTGCATCGTGTGCAAAATGGGGTGGCGACGCATTGGATCGCGCTGGATTTTCGCGCGCGCATTGATCCTGCGACGGTGCGAGAGGGGGAGCCGGACGTGATTCAGCAGGTGCAATGGTTTACACGCGATACACTGCCTTCGCCCTTGCATTCCCAGTTACCCCGCGTCCTTGCGACACATGGGGACAAGCTGTGGATAGCGGAGGCTTTAGCGTGAGTTCTTGGGGATAAACCGCACAAACGGGTGGGGGTAGCGGATAAAATGGACGCCAAACTGTGCTTTAAAAGCCGTAAAACCTTTCCAGTTTTTCTTATCGCCCGTATCCCAAAAGCTATCAAAGTCCAAAAAGGAGAAGCCCTTTCTTTGGCTATCGGCAAACCATGCATCAACCACGGCCACGCCACAGGGGGTATTACGTGCTTCGGGCAACAAGAACGACGTCACGTGGAAGGATTGATTGGATTCAGGGATGTCTAGTGCGACAAAGCCGGCAATGAGCTTTCCTTCGGAGTTTTGCGCGGCGTAAAAATGCAGGCGATCGCCATGAGCGCGACGATAACCGTGTATATAGTCAACGAATACGGCGGTGAGCCAGGCGTCTTTTGGCTGTTGTTTATACGCCTCGACAAAGGCTTCGAGCGTTGGTTCGACAAGGGTGTAGGTGGTTTGTTTGTGCCACGCTTGCCTTTGGCGCTTAGCTTGTGAAGACCAGCTTTCCCAATACGGAGTATCGTTTATGAGATGGTGAAACCCAGTTTTTCGACGATGTGAGCGAAGCGGCATGCGTTTCCATGCGGGGGGCGCTTGTGTTCGTGTAGTTGGATGCCAAAAGACCAGGCGATGCTGCGCTGATGGTTCGAGAATGGGTTCGGTGTCACCAAAATAGATCTCGGTTCGTATCGGACCGATGTTCCGCGCGATGCCGACCATGTCGCCCGCTCGGGCGATATTCATGCCTCGCCGCGCGGAAAGGTCGCGTTCAAGAAACGCTGGTGTGGCAAAAAGGCGTGTGTAGCCCGTGGGGAGAGGCGCTCCGACGACGCCGGCTGTCGCTGGGCGTAGGAGAACCACGTGATTCGCGACATACTTCCATGTCTCGACAATGTGAAGATGGGGGAGGATATGTTGCGCGTGTTCTGGCTCGCGAAAAGCGTTATAGATCACGGCGCCATGCCGATGGAGTCGTGCATGAACACGCGGCCAAAATGCAGGATCTAGTACATCGCGAGCGACGCGCTTTCCTTCAAAAATATCCACGATAATAAGGTCAAATGTTTGTGTGAGGCTGGTGAGTTGCTCCAGGGCGGTTCCGATCAGGATATCGACAGTCTCAAAAAAGCCTTTTGGCATCAGGGTTTTCGCGAGGGCGACCATGTCCGGATCAGCTTCAACAAACGTGACATGCGCTTCAGGAAAGCGTTTTTTATACAAAGGGAGCGTATCGCCAAGCCCCAAGCCCAGAATCAAAATCTTTTTTGGATGCAGATCGACGGGGATATGCCGAGCAAGCGCGTGTTTCCACAGGGTACGAAGATACGAAGAAGCTTGCCCGTTGCCGCCACTCCAGACGCTCCATCGCCCAAAGAGGCGTGTTGCCTCAACCATACCGTTTTTTTCTGAAGAAATACGCTTTTTTTCGAATAGCCAAGACATGGGTATAGGGTACTGAGTCTGAAAGAATCCGTCGAGCGCGTGCGTATTACGAGTGGATGAGAGATACTGGTTCTATGGACGAGGTTCGTTCTGA
>JAGOUA010000010.1 GCA_018061485.1 Patescibacteria group bacterium | reverse complement strand
CCAAGAATGGAACGGTCTACATGCGTTTCCGCCGCAAAATGCACGACAACATCAACGCCTTCAAAGGCTTCGTGTACCGCTTGTTGGTCCGTAATAGACGCATGGATAAAGCGGTAGGTTGGATCATTCGCAGGAATAGCCGCAAGGTTTTGCGGATTGCCGGCGTAGGTCAGGGCATCGATGTTGGTGATACGATCTAGCGGATGCTCTTTTCTCCAATAATGGATAAAGTTGCTTCCGATAAAGCCGCATCCCCCCGTCACAAGAATATGCATAAAGAAGGCAAAAGAGTTGGTTGACGCGATGCGCCGTTCGTTCTAGTCTCCTAGGAGATCTATGTCGAGCCTAGCACCAGAAAAGGGCGAAAACAACCAAAATTCGGGGAATCTGTCAAGGGTCCCCGCGCCAGAATGGGTGCAGGCCGACCTTCAAACTCCACACGACCTTGCGATCGTGATTGTGGGGTGGAATGTGGCGGAGTTTCTGGAGCAAAATCTGCGATCCTTAGCCAAATCTCGCGGATCCTTTCGTGCTTCGGTGGTGTTGGTGGATAACGCCTCAAAAGACGATACCGTTAAGCGTACACAGGAATATTTTCCTTGGGTTCACGTGATCGCGAATGCAGAAAACCGCGGATTTGCCGCGGCATGTAATCAAGGAATGGCGGCAACGTGCTCACGTCATGTATTGCTGTTGAACCCGGATATGCGCGTGCAAGAAGATACGCTCGAAAAGGCGATGGCGTACGCCGAGGATCATCCCGATGTTGGCGTGTTTAGCGGTCTTTTATTACAAGAAGATGGTTCACCACTGGCGTCTGTGCGTAGAATGCCTGACATCTGGTCGCAGTGGCTCATCCTGACGAAGCTGGCCAAGGCGTGGCCAAAAGCTCTTTCGCGCTATTTGTGTGAAGACCTTGATTTGCACAAAGAACAAGAAGTGGAATCGGTACGAGGCTCGTTTTTTTGTCTGACGGAACGAGCATTACGTGTCCTTGGTGGCTTGGATGAGCGGTATTTTATCTGGTACGAAGAGGTGGATTATTGTCGAAAGGTTCGAGAGTACGGCCTTCGAATCATGCACGTTCCTTCTATTGTGGCGCATGATGCGTTTGGAAAAAGTTTTGCGCAACGTGATTCGTATTGGAAATTGGCGCAGTTTTCGCGCTCGATGGTGCAGTATTTTACGCTCTGGCAACCATGGTGGCAGGCAACACTGTTGCGAGGAACGCGCTTGGTGGTTCTTGCGCTGGCAAAGGTCTGGATAGCGGTGAAGTTCGTCTAGTTCCTCTCGTTATTTTCGTATGAAGCTCGCTTGGCAACTTGTTACGTTTCATAGCTCACCGCACTTGGTGAAGCTTCTTCCGGCGTTGGCCGACCAAACTCTTCGGGATCGGGTTCTGTTTGTGCGAGATCATTCGGGCAATGCAACAGAGCAAGCCCGCGTGCAAGAGCTTTTGCAGGCCTCAGGCTTGGTGTATCAATTTGAAATAGGGGAGAATGTGGGGTTTGCGCGTGGGCATAATGCGCTTTTTTCTCAACATGATGCCGAGTACGTCGCGCTGGTGAATCCAGACCTGATGCCTGAGCCGACGTACTATGAAGCGCTCGTTGCTCGCTTAGAGGCGGATCCGTCTCTTGGGGCGGTGCAAGGGGTGTTGTTGCGTGGTACCCCAGATGATCCGCGAGGGATAGACTCGCTCGGTCTTGAGGTTCGTGGATTGGGAGATGTTCGTGATGCGGGAGCCGGATCACCCATAGAGGCCTGGCTGAATCGACGCGATCCTGTCTCGGTATACGGTGTTTCTGGCGCGGCATCGGTGTTTCGCCGAGCGTCTCTTATGCGCGCTTCGCTGGACGGCTCGCTTATGGATGCGCGATTTTTCTTATACAAAGAAGACGTGGAATTAGCCCTGCGCCTACACCGTAGCGGCGCTCGTGCGGAGCTTGTGCCAGCGGCGCGATCCTGGCACGTTCGAAGTGTCGGTCGGCGTGGGTTGATAGCACGCTTTCAGGACGAGTTTCGACGGTCTCCCGTGGTGCGCGTGTCGAGCTATGCGAATCAGTGGAAGATCTACCTTTTACACGCTTCGTGTCCGCCGCACTGGCCCAGTCTCGGCAAAACGGTCTTCGCGGAGCTTCTGCGTACTTTCGCTCTTCTTCTTTCTCCAAAGCTCTTTGTTCGCGCTTGGCGAGAGATTCTCCGAGATGCGCCCGATCTTCTCAAGAGTCGACGAGCTCTTGCGCGCACACTCATCGCTTCTTGGCACGATCCTGTACGCTAGCCCTTATTCCACCCCCTGAAACATCTGCTTCTATGCTTCCAAAAATTGGTATTCTGTACCTCACGTATCCAACCGCAAACTGGGAAAAAGATATTCCACGCTGTTTAGCCGGCCTCGAAAAGATCGATTACCCAATGGATCGTATTGAGTTGATTTGCATTGAATCAAAAGGAAAGAAAGAGCCGGTACAGCCATGGTTTGAACGCGAATGGATGCCAAAGTCTGGAGTAACGCTTCCAAGAATCACCTATATTTTTCGTGATGCGTGGATTGGTTTTGCGGGGAACAATAATCTTGGGGTTGAAGCGGCACAAGAGCTTGGGTGTGACTACGTCTATTTGCTAAACGAAGATACGGATACGGAACCAGGATTTTTACGCGCGGCCGTCGAGCGCGCAGAATCCGATCCCAAGATCGGTATTGTGCAGTCCTTGATCTTGTTGGGAGAAGAGCGGGATCGTTTGAACTCTTGTGGAAATGATTGGCATATTTTGGGCGTGGGGTATTCGCGCGGGTATCGCTGGACGACGGCGCAATTTGAGATGTGGCTCGCCAAAGAGCGTCAGCAGAATCCGGAGCTTCATATCGCTTACGCTTCTGGAGCGGGGGAGTTAGTGCGGTTATCAATGCTACAAGAGATCGGTCCGCTTTTTGACGAAGCGTTCTTCATGTATCACGAGGATACCGATCTTTCGCTGCGTGCGCGTATACAGGGGTGGAAGGTGGTTCTTGAACCGACTTCGGTGATGTATCACTACTACGAATTCGCAAAAGCGAAGATGAATTACTACTGGATGGAGCGCAACCGCTACGCACTGCTCTTCATGTACTATTCGTGGAAGACGCTTATCTTGCTCGCGCCTTTGCTTGTCGTGTTCGAGCTTGCTATGTGGGTATTCTCGCTCTTCCGTGGTTGGTCTGATATGAAGTGGAAGATGTTTAAAGAGTGGTTTGACCCCGCTTTTTGGAAGTGGATTCGCGCCGCTCGGGCCCGTATCGCGGCTAAGCGAGTCATGCCAGAATCGGCCTTTTTAGCCCTTTCGGTGTCGGAAATTGCGTTTCAAGAGGAGTCGGTTAAAAACCCCGTCCTTACCTATATCGGTAATCCATTCATGCGAGCATACTGGAGCGTCGTTCGTCGATTGCTCTAAAGAGCCTTGCAAAAAAGCCAAGTTTTTGGTAAGAAAGCCGCGTCACGTGCGTCCCGATGGTCGGGATTTGTACGTGTGAAGAGTTCGTGTGGATGGTCGTTCCGGCGGGATACGCTCACGCCGTCGAGAACGTGACGGCATCTCCCGCCGTCCTCGAAGTGCTTGCCACGAATCCGCCTCGTGAAGCGGGGGACGACTTCCCGTTCGTTGTGGGTAGTGCGTAGCATGTAGGTTTCTGTGCGTCTCGGTCTCGCTTCTCTCGCAGAAGTGATGGTCGAGACGCTTTTTCATTCCACCATATTGCCTATCGTGATGGGCTTCGTTAAGCTCTTTGCATGGGATCTTTCTTTGAACGATGGCTGAACCGTCAAACGATGTACCAAGTCGTGATTGGCGGACTGTTGCTATTAGCGCTTCACGCCTTTTTGGGGGGTGTGCTCGGGAGAGTATTCATGCGACCAACGGATCTTTTGGCGCTGTTCGTCACGGTAGTGGGTGTTTCGCTTGGGGCGAACGCGCTCTTTGCTCGCGTATTGGGCGCCCCTCGCAACGACGCATCTACCTTGATTACGGCTCTTATTGCGTTTTTCTTGTTATGGCCGCAAGCAACATGGTCTGATATGGGTGTTGCTGCGCTGGCGAGCGTCTTCGCGATCGCGAGTAAGTATGTGCTGGCATATCGCAAACAGCCGCTTGTGAATCCGGTGGCGTTTGGCGTGTTTGTGATTGGACTGATGGGCTTTCCTGCCGCGGTGTGGTGGGTGGGGACGCCATGGATGTTGCCGTTGGTGATACTGGTGGGTGGGGCGATTGTGTGGAAGATTCGTCGTCCGAGCTTGGCGGTGAGTGCTGTGCTTGCGAGTATCACAGTGACGCTTGTGCGAGCGATCATGGCCGGTCAGGGAGTGGTGGATGCGCTGACGGGGCATCTATTGTCTTGGCCGATCCTCTTTTTTGCGACGGTGATGGTGACAGAGCCACAAACCGCTCCGGGGCGAGGCTGGCAACAGTGGGCGTACGGGGCGGGGGTTGGGGCGCTTTCGGCGGTGCCATTTCATGTCGGGCCGATCTTCTCGAGTCCTGAGCTAGCGCTGCTCCTTGGTAATCTTGTGGCGTTTGGTGTGAGTATGCGGCAACGACTTACGCTCACGCTGGTTTCTAAACAAGAGCTCGCGAAAAATACGGTGGAATACACGTTTTCGACGCCCTATAAACCGGCGTTTCTTGCGGGGCAGTATCTTGAATGGACGCTTCCGCATGTTGATCCTGACGCGCGTGGCATCAGGCGCTATTTTACCATCTCATCTGCCCCAAGTGAGGAGGTGATTCGTTTAGGGGTGCGTCTTGCGGCGGTAAATGGAAGTTCGTTTAAGCGTGCACTTGAGGCATTGCCTGTCGGTGGTACGGTGTTTGCGTCCCAACGAGCGGGGGATTTTGTCCTTCCGACGGAAGTATCGACGCCCATGGTGTGGATCGCGGGCGGTATCGGTATCACGCCGTTTATCAGTATGGTGCGAGAGTTACTGATCCGCGGAGAGCGTCGGACCATCGTCCTCTTTTTTGCGAATGCGCGTGCAGAAGACGTGGCGTATCGCGAAGTACTTGATCGTGCGGAGCGAGAGATTGGCTTACGAACGGTCTATCTGTTTTCTGAAGCGGGACAGTCTCTTAGCGGGGCGACGTGCGTAGAAGGGTTTTTAACGCCAGACATCTTGCGAGCGCATGCGCCTTTTTTGGATAAGGCGACCGTCTTTCTTTCTGGTCCAAGCGGGATGGTGACGGCGTACACGGGGCTGGTTCATCAGGCTGGAGTGCCAAAACGTCGTGTCAAAACGGATTACTTCCCCGGATTCGCCTAAGGGTATGCGACAAGCGACGTGGGAGGCGATGGGGTGCGCGTGGACGGTGCAAGTGTGGGACGCTATGTCCGACACGGCATGGGATGCCTTGATAACGCCTGTTCGTGAGGTGTGCTTGGCGTTTGATGCGACGTTTTCGCGTTTTAAAAAAACGTCTCTTATTTGGCAGCTCGCGGATCGAACGGGAGAGTTTGCGGTTCCTCGCGAATGCGTGGAGTTATTGCGTATCTATCAGCGGTTTTTTCGGGTCACAGAGGGTAAATTTACGCCGCTTATTGGGCATACGATCAGCGATTTAGGCTATGATGCGGAGTATTCTCTCACGCCGCGGGAGCGCATTCGTCTCGCCCCCGCACTGGATCAGGCGATCGCGATCGTGGACGACGAGCGCATCATCCAGCATGTTCCCTGCTTGTTGGATATGGGGGGATTGGGAAAGGGGTATATGGTGGATCGCCTGGCGGAGCAGCTCAAGGCTTCCGGGGTAGAGAAGGGGTTGGTGAATGGGAGCGGGGATATTCTGTTTTGGTCGAATGATGACACGTCAGCCCGCGTAGGGTTGGAACATCCAGAGGACGCTAGTCAGGTGATTGGGGTGGTGGAGCTTCGCAATCAAGCTTTGTGCGGATCATCAGGTAACCGTCGTCGATGGCGAACGTATCACCATATCATTGATCCATTTACCCAAACATCTCCCAATATGCTGCTCGCAAGTTGGGTGAAGGCAGATACGGCGGTGATGGCAGACGGTCTTGCGACCGCGCTCTTTTTGACGGATCCAGCTCGTCTACAGGCGATGTGGGCGTTTGAATATGCCTGTCTTACGCCGGACTATCGGTTGACGCGCTCTTCGGGTTTTGGGGGAGAGGTGTACACACGGGGGCAAGGGTAACGTGTTCCAATACAGTTGTTGCACCAAACCATTGCTTGGTGAGGCGTCTGTATAAAGGGGTGATATCCGTTACCTGAATAACAGGGGGCTCTTGTTTGCTGTCGGTAGGGGTCTCGAAATTGCGGAGTTGTTCGCGTAGATAGGGTACGATGAACTCATCTTGCGAAAGAACACGAATCTTTGGACCAAGATGGGCGCGGATCCGTGTTTTTACGCGAGGATAGTGCGTGCAGGCAAGAAGGAGGATGTCGATCTTGCCCGCAAAAGGTTGAAGATAGTGATACAAGATGGGTTGACTATAGCGAAGCATGTTCTGCTCGATGGCGGGAACAAGAAGCGGTGCGGCTTGTTGCTTGATAGAGGTGTATCCACGGTGTCGCAGCGCTTCTACGAAAAACCCAGAATCTACCGTAGCTTGGGTGGCGAGAATACCAATCTTTGTTTGACGAAAGGAGGGGATTGCTTGAAGCGAGGGCTCGATCATGCCCAATATTCGCACGTGCGGATGCGAATCAGCGTATCGCGCTTGTAAAAACGCAAGTGCATGGACGGACGCTGTGTTGCAGGCGAGGAGAATCACGGAGCACCCTTGTTGAACAAGGGCAGCTACGCCTTCGTGGGTAAAGGTGCGAATGGTTTCTGGAGAACGATCGCCATAGGGCACGCGCTTTGTGTCGCCAAGATAGCGATACGCGTGTTCCGGCATCGCGTGAACAAGTGCTCGTAGGATCAAGAGCCCGCCTAAGCCGCTATCGAACACACCGATACGCATATACCAACACCCTAGCAGATGGGTAGGTAGTTGCGGAGGCTTTCGCCAGATGTGCTATGATATTTTTATGCAAAAGGAAGCTTGGAGCGTATCGGCGCGTTTCGCTTGGCAAAAGCCTTGGTTTCGGGCATTTTCTCTCGCTCTGGTGACGGTTGTCTCTGTAGTATCCGGGGTATTTTTTGCGCGTGTGATCCCGTATGTTCGTGGGTCCACCTTTGTGTTTCATACGAATGTCTACACAGGAATCGACGATATTCGTTCGTGGGTTTGGGTCTTTGCTTGGCCGGTTGTGTGGCTTGTGGCGTGTATCGGAGGGGTATTAGCGGCGTATGGGGTATTTCGACGTGATGCCATGCTCGCTCAGGCGATCTTAGTGTGGCTTGGGGTGTGGTCGCTTCCTTGGGGTATAGCGCTGCTTTATCTCCTTCTTGTGAATACTCCCACCGCCTAGAGATCGCCGCGTTGTAATAGGCGGATGATGGCAAGGATCATGTCATGCAGGGTGCCGTAGCCGTTTTTTAGAGAGGGTTTATGGTTTTTTCTTGCGCCTGTGCTAGGATGGACCTGTTTTGCCCTCTTCATTCTTCCTGTTCTTCGTATGGTGTATCTCTCGGTTCTTCAGCCTTTGACGGTGATGGCGCTAGCAGCATTGCTCTCGTTCGCGGGAATGCCTGTATTGATTCGATGGTTGGTGGCAAAGAAAATGGGAAAAAGTATTCGTGATGCGGCAAGCGCCCCTATCATGGCGGAACTGCACAAAGCAAAAGAAGGAACGCCTACTATGGGTGGGGTGATTATTTGGAGCGTCGCCCTCTTTTTAGCGCTGGCGTTTGCGCTCGGTTGTGCCTTGTTTCCAGAATCGGGAGCGTGTCGCTTGTCGTTTTTATCGCGTGAGCAAACATGGATTCCTCTCGGTTCGTTGGTTGGCGCCGGCTTGATCGGACTGGTGGATGACTACTGGAACATTCGTCGCTGGGGCCCAAAGGGCGGCGGATTGCGAGCGCGTCATCGATTATTGTCCTACTTGTTTGTGGCGGTGATTGGTGCATGGTGGTTTTATAGCAAGCTTGGATGGGAGCATCTGCATGTTCCGTTTATGGGAACGTTCGAGATCGGCTGGCTGTATATCCCCTTCTTTTTGGTGACGATTGTGGCGACTTCGCATTCCGTGAATCTCACGGATGGCTTGGATGGGTTGGTGGGCGGACCACTGATTGCCGCTTTTGGGGCGTATACCATCATTGCATGGGCGCAGGGTCAAACAGATATCGCCACACTCTGTGCGGCGGTGATCGGTGGTTTGGTGGGATTCTTGTGGTTTAATATTCATCCGGCGAAAGTGTTTATGGGGGATACAGGCGCCATGTCGTTGGGGACGCTTCTTGCGATTGTGGCGTTGATGACTAATCAGCCGCTGCTCTTGCTGGTGATTGGGTTGCCCTTTGTGCTGGAAAGCGGTTCGGTGATTCTTCAGATGACCAGTAAAAAACTTCGTGGAGGCAAAAAGCTGTTTCATAGCTCGCCGATTCATCATCATTTTCAAGCGCTTGGTTGGCCCGAACCACAGATCGTGATGCGTGCATGGCTGCTATCGTTTATGTGCGCTGGTATCGGAGGTGTCATTGCATTGGTTGATCGGTTATAATACGCGCATGTCGCTGTTGTGGCGTAGGATACAGGGGCTTGATGGACGAACCGTGGCATTATCCGCGGCCCTGTTAGTGTTTGGGTTAGTCATGCTTCTGTCGGCGACAGCGGCGGCTTCTACGCAACATGGAGACTCGGCATACTTCTTTGTAAAACGACAGCTCTTAAACGGCGTACTTCCTGGATTGGGCTTGTTTGCTGTACTAGCGCTCGTGGAATACAAAGTGTGGAAGCGGTTTGCGTTTGCGGCCTTTGTGGCGTCTATTACGGCATTATTGCTCGTCTATATTCCGGGGGTGGGTCAGATGCGCGGAGGAGCGTTGAGTTGGGTCGCGCTTGGCCCCTTAGGGTTTCAGCCTTCGGAGGTGGTAAAGCTCACGTTTTTGCTGTACCTCGCAGCGTGGCTTGCGGCTCGCAAGGGCTCGGATGCTCACTCGTTTCAAGAAGGGGTGATCCCCTTTGCGGGATCGGTGGGCGCGGTGGTACTGCTCTTGGTGATGCAGCCCGACACGGGATCGATGGCCGTGATCTTGGGAACGGCGCTCGTGCTCTACTTTCTTTCGGGCGCGCCTATTCGATGGTTTTTAGGGATGTCGCTCGCTGGCGGGGGATTGATCGCCTTTTTGATCCGCACGTCATCCTATCGTGCAGCGCGTTTCATGACGTTTCTCTACCCAGAGCTTGATCCGATGGGAAAGGGGTATCACATCAACCAGGCACTCCTTGCGATTGGATCGGGTGGGTGGATGGGGGTTGGGTATGGAGAGTCTCGACAGAAGTTCTTATATCTTCCAGAAGTGGAGGCGGACTCGATTATTGCCGTCATTGGCGAGGAGCTTGGTTTTATAGGTATCGTGCTTTTTGTCATGATGTATAGCGCTCTGGTGTATCAGGCGGTGCGCATTGCTCGAGAGGCTCGTGATCCCTTTGGGATGTATCTTGCGGCCGGTATTGGTACCATGCTGTTTATCCAATTCGTGTTAAACGTTGGTTCGATGACGGGCTTGCTTCCTATGACGGGAGTCACATTGCCGTTTGTCTCGCACGGTGGTTCGGCCATGACGATCTTGTTGGGTTTGATGGGATTATTAGCCGCTATTCCTCGTGAACAAAGTCGTCGCGTATGAAGATCTGTTTTACCGGAGGAGGAACGCTCGGTCCTGTGACGCCGCTCCTTGCGGTGTGGGATCGGTTGCGTGAAGAAGACCCTGCTCTCGAGGGGGTGTGGGTGGGAACGCCTGACGGTCCTGAACGGGAGCTTGTACGCGCGCGTGGATTCGCGTTTCTTGCGTTGCCCGTCGCGAAGATCCCGCGATTTCTTTCATGGGGCTTGGTCGCCTTTCCATGGCGATACGCCCGTGCGTGGTGGCGCGCTCGTCGGTTTTTACGGAAAGAACGTCCAGACCTGATTGTGAGCGCGGGTGGATTTACCGCCGTTCCCGTGATTCGTTCCGCGAGAGGGTTGGGTATTCCCTGTTTAGCGCATCAGCTGGATGCGCTTCCTGGGTTAGCCAGTCGTTTTACGGCGCCGTGGTGTGACTTTGTGAGTACCTCATTCACCTATGATCGTCCGCCGTTTGGATCGGACGTCATCACAGAGGTATTGCCTACGCCGGTGCAGTTTTCTCTTGATCGATTGCCATCGCGGGCACGAGCCTTGCGTGAACTTGGGCTAGATCCGCAAAAGCCCGCGATCTTGATACTAGGCGGAGGAACGGGGGCGCAGGCCCTGAATCAGCTGGTTGATCAGGTCTATGAATCATGGTTAGCCCGAGGCTGGCAACTCGTACACCTGACGGGAAGGGGCAAGAACCAGACCCCGTTGGCTCATGTGGGCGTCGTTCAGCGGGAGCTCTGCCTTCCGCACGAAATGGCGCTCGTGTACGCCGCGGTGGATGTTGTGGTGTGTCGTGGAGGGATGGGGACGATCTCTGAAGCGGTGGAGCTTCGCAAGCCGATGGTGATTGTACCGATTCCGCAATCCCATCAGGAGGCGAACGCTCGGCCATTTACGCAAGCGGAGGGGGCTTTGGTATTGGATCAGCGTGATTCCGCATTCGCTGAACGAGTAGAGCGGGCAATCGAGCGGTATCTTCGAGATCCTGCCTTTGCACGAAGAACGGTGGATCATGCGCAAGACGTGCTTCCAACGGATCAGGGTCAGGCGCTTGCTCAGGTGATTCAAGAGCTTCTGTCCGCGCATGAGCACGATGCTGCTTGTGATCATGAGCACGAATACGAGAGCGATCAGGGTGGTATCGACCAAGAATAGCGAGTTTACGCCACTTTTTTGGTAGGTTGCTCGTCCGGTGCATCTTCGCCAGACTGAGGCTATATGGAGCAGCTTCTTGAAGGGTTGAACGATGCCCAGCGTGTCGCGGTCGAGCATGATGCGGGACCGCTCTTGATTGTGGCTGGCGCAGGCACAGGAAAGACCACCGTGCTCACACGGCGATACGCGCGACTTGTTGGTCAGCCTGGATCATCCGTTGAACGGGTACTTGCTTTAACGTTTACCGAAAAAGCGGCGGGCGAAATGGAAGATCGCGTGCTCGGGCTTCTTCCGGCCGGGGCGTATGATTTTTGGATTGCGACCTTCCATGGATTTTGTCAGCGTCTACTTGAGGCCCATGCCTTAGATATCGGCTTACCGACGCATGCCAAGCTTTTGACGGGTACCGAGGGTTGGTTGTTGTTGCGGCGTCATATCAACGAATTACCGCTTGAGTATTACAAACCGCTGGGTAATCCTACTAAATTTTTGCGAGCGATCATGAGCCATATTTCGCGCGCAAAAGATGAAGGAATAACGCCGGAACGCTACGCCGCATTTGCCGAAGAGGCGAATCTTGGTGAGGGCGAAGAGGCTGATACGGAGCGTCAGCGTTTGCGTGAGTTAGCCGCTGTGTACGGCTTGTATCAGCGATTATTGCGTGAGCAAGGCTTTTTGGATTTTGGTGATTTGATTTTAGAGACGTTGCGGTTATTGCGCGAACGTCCCCGTATTTTGCGCGAATATCGGGAGCAGTTTACGCATATCATGGTGGACGAGTTTCAGGACACCAACTGGGCGCAGTATGAACTTGTGAAGCTTCTTGCCGGAGAGCAGAAAAATATCACGGTGGTGGGCGATGATGACCAAGCGATCTATAAGTTTCGCGGTGCGTCTTTGGCAAATATTTTGCAGTTTCGTGATGATTTTCCTGAGGCGAAAACCGTCGCTTTGGTAGAAAATTACCGTTCAAAAAAGGAGATTCTGACCACGGCGTATACCGCGATTCGCAAAAACGATCCCAATCGCCTAGAAGTGCGTTTGGGTATCGATAAAGAGCTGCGAGCAATGGCAGGAGAAGGGGGCGAGGTACGGGCGATTTGGGCAGCGTCAGATCAGGCAGAGGCCGAGCAGGTGGTGCGTGATATTCATAAACGCAAGCAGGCGGATACGACGCTGACATGGAATGATTTTGCGATTCTTGTTCGTTCGAATGATGGGGCGACGCCGTTTGTCCGCGCGTGCGAGCGTCAAAACATTCCGTTTCAGTTTTTGGCGCTTCGGGGGCTTTATACAAAACCAACGGTATTGGATATGCAGGCGATCTTGTCGCTTGTAGACGGGTATCACGAATCGGCGGCGGTGTGGCGTGTGCTCGGTTTACCATCGTACGCGATCAGCGAAAAAGATCGCGCAGAATGTTTGCATGAGGCTCGTCGTAAGGGGGTCTCATTGTGGCAAGCGCTAGTGAATGTCGCCGAAGGCGGGAAGATGGGTGAGGTAAGTGATGCTGGGCGCGAGCGAGTGGGTCGGCTGGTTCGGGATATTGGAGAAATTGCGCAAGTAGCACGGCGACGTCCACCAACGGAAGTACTGCAAGCGGCTTTGCAAGAAACGGGATATTTAGCGCATCTCATGAAAGGAACCGAGCGCGAAAAACAAGAGAGTATTCAGCACTTGAACGGCTTTGCCGAACGGATGCGTCGCTATGAGACAGCGGTGCAAGATCCGCATCTTCGTGATTTTTTGGAGGAGTTTCGTTTGGAGTTGGATGCGGGTGAAGAGGGGGCGCTTACTTTTGACGCGGAGGCTGGTCCGGAGTTTGTGCGTATTCTCACCGTACACGCGTCAAAAGGGCTTGAGTACAAGCATGTCTACGTAGTATCGATGGTTGATCAGCGCTTTCCGTCGCGTGCTCGTCCAGAGGCGATCCCGTTTCCGAACGGTCTTTTGACCGAGCGTCTTCCAGAGGGTGATCATCACATCGAAGAAGAGCGCCGCTTGTTTTATGTGGCGATGACCCGCGCGAAAGAGTCGCTGACGCTCACGGGGGCGCGAAATTACGGTGGAACGCGGGATAAAAAGCCGTCGATCTTTTTTGGCGAGGCTGCCGTTGAACTACCAGAAGAAACGGGGTCGAGTCACTTTTTGGATAGTCTGTCGCAGGCTCCAGCCTTAGAAGATGAGCCGGTGAGCGATTTGGTACACTACGAACTCAAAAAGCGCTTTAGCTTTACGCAGTTAGCGGCGTTTCGTAAGTGTCCGCTGCAGTACAAATTTGAGCACATCTATCGTTTGCCAAAAATCGGGACGTATCAAAAGAGCTTTGGGCAGTCGATTCACCGCACGTTTGAGCATGTTCTTGCTCTACACAGGTCGCGTAATGCTCCGCAACAGGGGAATATGTTTGAGGGGATGCGAGCCATGCCTTCGGCGGGATTTTCGGTCACGGACGATGAAGCGCGCGAGATCTATCTGGAAACGTGGGATGATCAATGGTATCCAGATCGAGAAAAACATGATGAGTACAAAAAGCGTGGGTGGGAAGCTGTACGTTACTTTTTACACGAATGTCGCACCAAGCCATTCGAGGTATTGGCTGTAGAAAAACCCTTTACTCTTGTGTTTGGCAAGTATTCCATCAAGGGAACGATTGACCGCATCGACCAATTGCCGGACGGCTCTTTACGCGTGATTGACTATAAAACAGGTTCGGCAAAAGACGAGCTCAAAACCGAGGACAAGGAACAGTTGCACTTGTATCAACTCGCGCTCGAGGGGCAAGGACACCGCGTCACATCGCTGATGTATGTCTACGTGATGGATTGGCAGATCGCCGAAGTGGAGCCTATGAACGACAAAAAACGCACGAGTTTTCTCGAGACGATCGAGGGGAGAATGGAGGCAATCGCTTCTTCGAATTTTGCTCCGACGCCCGAGCCGTTTGTGTGTAAGTATTGTGACTTTAAGTCGATCTGCGAGTTCCGTAAACTGAATTAATATGGCCCTTCAACCCATTCGGTTTGTGATGCCGCAACACGTGGATCGCGCACCGATTCGCGAGCAGTTTGTGGCGGCGCGTGTGGTGCATTTAGCGGGGGAGATGGTTCGACGTTTGTGGCCTGATGAACGGGCGGAGGCTATCAGCGTCGAGTCTTTTGTTCAGGGAAAACTGACGTTCCTTGCTAAGACGGGGGCTGCGGCCCAAGAACTGAAGTTTCAGGCGCTATCTCTGCAGAATGCCATCAATCGCGAGCTGCAAGGGCAAACCATCAAAGAGGTGATTGTGCGTTGGCGTGGATACTCATGATAGCATTGCGCGTGTGTGGTATGCTACGGGCATGACTTTTCGACAGTACGCGAGCGTCATGATTGCCACGAGCGCTCTCGCTTTTGCGGCGTGGGGAGTAGTCGTGACGCGAATGAACCCACAGGAGGGCGGCTGGCTTGCTATCAGCGTGTTTTTTTTGACGCTCTTTTTGGGCTTAGTGGGGGTTTTTGCCACGGCGAGTATGGCGTACCGCGTAGGAGTGCTGCGCCATGCGGTAGTGCTGCGTGAAGCACGTATCGCCTTTCGTCAAGCGACGCTTCTCTCGTTTGCTGGCTGTCTTTTGCTTTTTCTCGCTTCACAAGAGCTATTTTCTCTGGTGAGTACGCTGGTGGTCATTGGAAGTGTGAGTCTTCTCGAGTACTTGTCCCTTCGATTAGACCGTCTCCGACGAGGGTAATGCCTTGACAGGTGGGAGATCTTCCGCATTGCACGCGGGTTTCGTATGATAGAGGTGTATGTTCGGCTCCCTGCTCTCACGCTTCACCAAGCGAATCGGTATTGACCTCGGTACGTCTACAACGCTTGTGCATGTGCAGGGGCGCGGTGTTGTTGTGTATGAGTCGTCCGTTGTCGCGATAAACCGTCGTACGGGACAGGTGATGGCCGTTGGAGAAGATGCGCGCGTGATGCTTGGGAAGACGCCGCCCCATATTTACGTGGCAAAGCCCTTGCAGCGAGGGATTATTGCTGATTTTGAAGTCGCGGAAAAAATGCTCCGCTACTTTTTTGATCGAGTGCATCAAAATGATTCCCTCATCATTCCGCGTCCAAGTGTGATTATCTCTGTTCCACTTGATGTTACCGAGGTGGAGCGTAAGGCGGTGGGTGACGCGGCGATGGGCGCGGGTGCTCGTGACGTGTTAGTGGTTGAGGAGCCTGTTGCGGCGGCGATCGGTGCTGGACTGCCTATTTCTGAGTCCGTGGGAACGATGGTGGTGAATATCGGTGGAGGAACCACCGAAATCGCGGTGATCTCGCTGAATGGTATTGTCACCTCAAAGAGTATTCCTGTTGCGGGAGAAGAGCTGAACCGGAATATTACTCAATATGCGCGAGATGTGTTTAATGTGCTATTGGGAGATCGCGTCTCTGAAGAGATCAAATTGCAAGTAGGATCAGCGGTGGAACTTGCCGAACCACTCGAGGTATCTATGCGCGGTCGTGACTTGGTGACCGGTTTGCCACGCGAAATCATGGTGAATGACACGCAGATTCGTGAAGCCATGGCTCGCTCGGTAAAGTTTATCGTTGATCATATCAAGTCTATTTTGGAGATTACGCCGCCTGAACTGGTGGCGGACATCTATCAGCGAGGGATCATTTTAACGGGAGGAGGGGCACTTCTGCGCGGTATAGATGAGATCATTCACCGAGGGACGGGGCTTCCCGTGCGTGTGGCGGATGATCCTATCACTGCGGTGGTTCGTGGGACGGGTATTTTGTTAGAAAAGCCAGAGTTGGCGAGGGATGTAGCCTTCCCAGCCACCGACCGTTCCATGGGGATGTAAAACCCTTCATACGGGCGCATACCTTTGTCACGCCCTACGTTTTTTGCTCACCGTACAGATAGTACGCCTCACAAAAAGCCTCGGTCGTTTCGTGGTCTGCATCCCGTATGAAGGGTTTTAGAAGGGGTGATGTCGGTTCTTTTTCGCTCCAGCCCGGCGTTTCTCACCCTTCTTCGCTAAAGCTTCGAAGGACACGTCCGATGCGAAGGGTTTTTAAGTGATAGAGCTGGATATTCTGTAAGAGGCTTTCGGAAGGCGACGCCCCGAGAATGAGTCGCTTTTTTCGCAAAAAAAGACGACGTACTCTGAAAGAATACCCAGCTCTATTCTTTGGGTTGATGACGCTCGTATCTATTCACGCAGGCGTGGATGGGTATAGCAGGTGATAATGGCGCGCACCGGAGAGCTGTCCGGCTGCGTGCCGTAGGTGAGATGATGTTCTTGTGGAGATGCTTGACTTGTGGAGTTGCTGATCGCTCGATCACTACCCATAAAAAAGCCAATATGTTCGTGGATTTCGCCGGCTTCGTCCTTTGGTTCCCATACGAGGACGTCTCCCGGAAGCGGATCAGGCGTGGCTTCCCAGCCCGAAGCGAGAAGGTCACGAATCGTTCCCCTCACCGTAGCGTGCGGTTCTTTCAAGAGTTGGCTCCAGAGTAAGATGTGGGTCACAAAAAACGCGCAGGCATGAGCGCCATCTTTCACAATGTCTTGTTCTGCGCCATCAACAAAGGCGTAGAGATGTCGGTAGGCTTGGCTATTAACACTTCCGCGAATGAGGGCGAGATGCGTCGCGAGAAGATGTGGTTTGACGATGGGTGCGGTCATAATGTGTGTTAGCGAAGGGCGGCGAGATGGTTCGTGAGCTGCGCCTGCGCCTCGACAAGGTCTTGCGCTTGTACGGTATAGGTTGTGCCCGAAGCTTCAAGATCGCGTGTGTACAACGGCGAAGCGAAGAGTTGTTCAGTGTTGACCGTTTCACGAGCGCACACACGAAGGCGAATCACGCCATTCCATTGGTACAAAAAACAGATACCGCGAAAATCGGGGAAGTTCGTCAGGAGATACGATCCAAGACGCGGAAGAACGGTCGGTTGGACGCCGCATTGCAAAAAGTCATGCTCGCTTACAAGACAGCTCGCAATGCCGGCAGACGCGTGAACAATGGTGCGCATAAGCGCTCGACCCCAGAGGTTGAGGTCTTGCACGGATTCTGTTCGCCAGAGGGCGTTCATGATGCTTTGTCGATCGGCGCCTACTTCGATGAGGCGTGCGCTGCGAGCGAGTGTATCGCTTTCAAGGCGTTCATCGCGAAACCCGTTTGTCGCGGCGATAATACCCGTGAGAGCGATCTGCGCTTGTTCTTGCGTTAAGGGAAGATGCTCCTGTTCGAGCCATGTCACCAATGAGTCGCTCAAGCTCAATGAGGCGCTATCGGCGAGTGTATGCGTACTCCAAGGAGAACTTTCACTAGATGAAGCGCGTGTTTGGAGGTAGATGCTTGGAATCGCGCGAAACCACTCAGATTCTTGAGGGGAGAGTGCGGCGAGGGTTTTTGGTGTGACGCTTGGTCCGGCGATCAGGAGGGTGTAGCGTGGAGTGTTTGGCGTGGCTCGCACCTCTTGCGCGTCCCAGCTTCCGTGCTTTGGCGTAATGGTGATATGAAGAGCTTCTTGGTCGACGCGGTAGGAGAGTTCCGCAAGAGGGGCGTTGACGATGGGAACGGCGATATCAAGGGTACGAAACGCGGGGAGTGTAGCGTGAACGGTGGCTGTTGGAAGAGGCGGCTGTGGGGCGGAAAGACTTGGAAGGACCACGTCTACGGTGTGTCCTTGCGCACGAGCAAGGGAGGCAAAGAGGAGGGCGCCCGCCTGCTCGTCGAGGGATGGTTCAGGACCTGTCACAAAGACCAGCTTTTGGGGGAGCTGGAGATGTGTGCGCAGGGGGGTGAACGCGTGAGGCATAGAGAGGTTGACTTGCCCAACTTTCCCATTTTTCCCCGTAAGAGGCAAGTTCGCCGGTTTTGCGGTTTGAAGAAGGTGTCTTGCCAGCTTGTCTCGCCAATCATGGGGCTTGTGGGGTACACTTTTTGGGTGATTCCGCACGATATTTCTTTCCCCCAAGGGGACTTGCCTGAGACTCCTGGCGTGTATCTCATGAAAGATGCCCAGGGGGAGGTATTATATGTGGGAAAAGCGACCTCTCTTGCGCGTCGGGTGCGGCAGCATTTTGCCCGTCCGCATAATGCCCTGATCGAAGAGATGACGCGCCAAGTACGGATTATTGAGTATATTCAAAAACCTTCTGCGCTCGAGGCGTTGATTTTGGAGGCGAATCTCATCAAATACTACTTACCTCCGTATAATATTCGCGAAAAAGATCAAAAAAGCTTTTTGTATCTCGTGTTGACGAACGAGCTGTATCCTAAACCGCTACTGATTCGTGGGAATGATTTGGAGAGTGATCGTCGAGCGTATAAACAGGTGTTTGGCCCGTATACATCGGGGCGCTCACTTCGTGCGGCGTTGGATTGGCTTCGGACGGTGTTTCCGTGGTCGACGTGCGAACCGGGGCAAAAAAAAGCCTGTTTTGAGTACCATTTGGGCTTGTGTCCCGGTGTGTGCATCGAGGCGATTTCTCCGCAGGACTATCAGCGCATCATACAAGACCTTGTCTCGTTTTTTGAGGGGAAAAAAGAGGTGATTATCAAGCGATTAGAGCAGGAGATGCGTCGCGCGGCGAAAGAAGAGGCGTTTGAGCGCGCGGCTCGTTTGCGGAATCAGGTGTTTGCGCTTGAGCATATTCGTGATATTGCGCTTTTAAAGCACGAAGACGAGCTTACAGGAGAAGACGTTCGTGACAAGGCGGCAGACGCACCTCTTTTGGGGCGTGTTGAAGGGTTTGATATTTCGCATGTGGGTGGAACGGCCACGGTGGCGTCGATGGTGGTGTTTGAGGGTGGTCAGCCACAAAAATCGGAGTATCGACGATTTCGCGTGCGTACCGTGAACGGTATCAATGATGTTGCCTCCATATACGAAGTCATTCGTCGTCGGTTTACGCACGATTGGAAGCGCCCAGACGTGCTCTTGATTGATGGTGGTTTGCCGCAGGTAGACGCTGCTCGCCAAGCGTTGCACGAAGCGGGCTTGAGTATTCCCGTACTCGGCATGATTAAGGGACCCGATCGCAAGCGTACAGACCTGGTGAGTTTCGACGAAGATGCGG
The DNA here is from genome assembly GCA_018061485.1 of Patescibacteria group bacterium. Lineage (GTDB taxonomy): Bacteria > Patescibacteriota > Patescibacteriia > 2-12-FULL-60-25 > 2-12-FULL-60-25 > JAGOUA01. Next base: position 1,117 of record JAGOUA010000010.1, on the reverse strand, counting down.
CGGTGCGTCAGGCAGCGGAACGACATCTTGTGCTCTTGACGCGTGTACGGGACGAGTCGCATCGCTTTGCGATTACCTATCATCGAACGTTGCGTTCAAAGCAATTTTTAGGACAAGACAAGAGCGGATGAGTTTGGTATACTTCTTTCTGTTATTCATTCTCGCTCTTTATGCCAACTTCCTCCGCCTCTTCGACCAAGTCTCGTTCATCGACGGTGCGTACGCCAAAAGCTGCGCCTCTTCCGCAACACGAGTCCTGGTTTGTGATTACGCTTCTTGCTGTTTTGACGTCCGTGATCTTGCTGATGTTGCTCTCGTTCGGGACGATGCGCGACACGATGCGTGTTATGCAACAACAACTTGACGAAGTCTCAGCGATGGCGGCGGCAACAAGCACCCAAGAAGCGGCTCGATAAGGCGTATGACCCATCACTCGCGTACCACGCCGATCTTGACGATCGGTATTGGCATCACGCTGGTGATGGGGGTTGCGTTTGCGTGGGGACGTTCTCGCGTGCGAGAAGGTATTATTTCGCCTAGTTCTACGCGCGTCAATCAAGAGATTCGTGAACCACAAGTAGAGCAAACGGCGCAGGATGTCGCTTGGTGGCAGAAGTATCAAGCGCTGGTAACACCTCCGACAGAAAAAGAGGGGCGAGGTGTGCTTTGGCGCGTGCAGTCATCGCCAAGCGCGTGCGTTGTGGAGCGATTTTCGCAAAAAGCGTGGACAGCGGTCGGACAGACCGCCGCGCGATCTGGATGTTTTTTGTTGGGCGCTTCTATCGAGGGGCGGTATGCCCACGTCGCACTTCCAGAGATTGCGGCATGCACCTCGCCTGATTGCGAAGGAAACGGCTTTAGCGTGTGGCGCGCGTTTGATGAGCGTACGCAGATTCTTCGACCGATCTCGCGACCCTTTCCGGAGGGTGCATGGCAAGCCATTGATCCTGTGCGTACGCTTGGCTTATACCGTGGCGTGATTCGTTCCACGCTTTCGGAGGGGTTTGCGGCGCGTTGGGCGCTCGTTGACGATGGGGGAGCGCTGCTTTGGCAGGGGTCGGTAACGGATGTTGTGGCGGACGCGCAAGAGGTTGTGGCGCTGCGCCTTGTTTCGCGT
>JAGOUA010000045.1 GCA_018061485.1 Patescibacteria group bacterium | reverse complement strand
TTGTGCAGCGGATCGTGGTGGTGGACGATGGGTCTTCGGATGATACGTCGGAGGTGGCAAAAGCCGCGGGAGCCGTGGTTTTACGTCACGGGGTGAATCGTGGTCAGGGTGCGGCGCTGAGAACGGGCACCATGGCCGCGCTTCGTTTAGGGGCGGATGTCGTCGTGCATCTTGATGCGGATGGCCAGCACCACCCAGAAGCGCTCGTGGATGCGCTTTTGCCGCTTCGTGAAAACCGAGCGGATATCGTGATCGGGTCTCGTTTTCTGGGGGTTGTACCCGAGGGGATGCCGTTCCTGCGTCGTGTGCTGTTAGCGGCGGCTCGTCAGTTTAACCGATGGACATTAGGTATCCCAGCGCGGGTGACGGATCCGCAATCAGGCTTTCGTGTATTGCGAGCAGAAGCCGCTCGGGCGCTGGTGTTTCGACAAGATCGTATGGCGCATGCGTCAGAACTGTTGCGGGTGATCACGCGTTCTTCGTGGCGTTGGGTCGAGGTGCCTGTACCGGTTTCCTACTCCCAAGAAACGCTCGCGAAAGGGCAAAAGACGCTTGACGCTCCACGTATTGCGTGGCAGCTGATGCTGGGGATGTTTCATCGCTAATCTATGCTCTTCTCGCTTGTTGGTTCTGTGGCGTTTGCCTGGCTCCTGTCTCTGACGTGGCGACGTGTCCGTCAGGGGGCTTTGGGCGTGGTTGAAGGTGGGGCTTGGTCGCTTGCGTGGATTGCTGGAGGAGTGCTTTTATGGCGTCCAGAAATCACGACGCGCGTGGCGAGCTTCTTTGGTATCGGTCGTGGAGCGGACTTTATTTTGTATCTTGCGGTGATCGTGCTTGGTGTGGCTGTCTTTTTGCTTGCGCTGAGCCTAGATCATATGCGTCGCGAGATGACGGGCTTGGTTCGGGAGCTCGCGTTGCGAGATCTTCCTTCACAAGAGAATGATGAGCCTCGTGTATGAAGATTCGTCACGTTGCGTGCATCGCCCCACCGAAGTTAGGGGGTATCGGTACCGCCGCGCTTCGCATGGTAGAGGGGTTGGTAGCGCGTGGACATCAGGCGGAGCTGGTCGTTCCTGGTATTGACGGGCAGGTGTTTGAGGGGTTGGTACGTCCGTGGCCGGTTCGGTACGCGTGGGGGAATGCGGCAGCATTGGCAGATGTTCCAGCGCTTTTTGAGGATGTAGATGTTCTTCATCTGCACTATCCTTTTTACGGCACGGCTGAAGCTCTTTTGTGGAATCCGCCGCCTATTCCGGTGGTTCTCTCGTTTCATATGGATGCGATGGCGAAGGATTGGCGTGGGCGCGTCTTTGACGCGCACCGACGCTTTGTACAACCACGTCTCTTGCAGCGAGCAAGTGCCGTCATAGTGAGTTCGCTGGATTATGCTCGGCACTCGTCTCTGGCGATGATGCTCGAGAAGCGACCAGAGCGTATTCATGAGATCCCGTTCTTTTTTGATGAGCGGGTGTTTTTTCCTACGCAAGCGCATGAGTCTTGCGAGGGACATGTTCGTGCCCTGTTTGTAGGAGGTTTGGATCGCGCGCATGATTTTAAGGGGTTAGAGCAGGTATTTCAGGCGATGACACGCGTTTCTGAAGCCTGTTTAGCGATCGTGGGAGATGGAGACGCGAGATCTGCGTACGAAGCACGTACACAGGCGTTGGGTATTCAGGATCGGGTGCGTTTTCTTGGGCGTCTTTCCACGAGCGAGCTTGTGCAAGCGTATCAACAAGCGGATGTTTTGTTGTTCCCGTCGACCTCGAGCGCGGAGGCCTTTGGCCTGGTGGCGATGGAAGCTGAGGCGTGTGGAACACCGGTGATCGCTTCGAACTTACCGGGCGTGCGAACGGTGGTGCAAGATGGCCAAACAGGGTGGCTCATTCCTTCGGCGGATGTTCCTGCGCTTGTAGAACGCTTACGCTGGATCGCGTCTCATCCTGCTGACATGGCGGGTTTTCGCGAACGAGCGGCGCTTTATGCGCGAACGAGCTATCGCCAAGAACGAGTGATGGATCAGCTCGAAGTCTTGTATCAACGTGTATGCGTATAGCAGTGATGACGAATGCCTTTCCTCCCGAGGCGCGGGGAGGTGCGGGTCAAATCGCGAGCGACTTGGTGGATGTATGGCGCGAGGCGGGTGATGAGGTGCGGGTTTGGACCTCTCGCGCAGCGTGGACGCACGGCGGGGTGATCACGCGTCTTGTGGGACATCTCGCCCTTGAACGGTGTCTGCCTGCGTACGCCAGAGAGATTGAGGTATGGTGTCCGGACGTGGTGGTGACGCACAACCTCACGGGGGCGGGGCTTTTGCGTATTGGACGATGGCTGAACAATCAGGCGATGCCTTGGATACACGTTCTGCATGATGTGCAGCTGTTTGAGCCCTCTGGGCTGGTGATGCATGATCGAGTGACGTGGTGGCAGCGTGGGTGGTCGTGGTATCGGCGTGCGTTGTTTGGTGTGCCGAGCCTTGTTGTGTCGCCGACGCAGTGGCTTCTTGAGGCGCATGCGCGACGTGGATGGTTTGTGGACGTGACGTCGCAGGTGGTACCGAATCCTGCGCCCATTATGGGGTTGCCCGTTGAGGGCGAGCCAGGTCATGCGTGGGTGTTTGTAGGAAGGCTTGATGCGTCAAAAGGAGCGGACTTTCTTCTCGACGTAGCGCGCGCTTGTCCAAATGAACATTTTACAGTGATTGGTGAGGGGGTGTTACAGAGCGAGTTTGAACGATTGTCGAATGTTCGTTGCTTGGGTCAGCGTTCGCGGCAAGAGGTGCTTGCCCTGATGGCGTCTTCGTGCGGAGTGTTGGTTCCATCAAGAGCGCAGGAAAATCAGCCAACGGTGATTCTCGAGGCATTTGCTTGCGGTGTTCCCGTGATCGCTTCACGCGTAGGAGGCATTCCGGAAACGGTGGGTAGGGGTGGCGTCTGTCTCCCGTTAGAGGTGCAGGCGTGGAGCGAGGTCCTTGCTCACGGCTCGATGCTTCGTGAAGAGCTTCGATCTGGTATTGAACGCGAGCGAGAGCGGTTTAGCGCGCCAGCGGTAGCTCGGGGTTGGCGAGAGGTGTTTTCTCAGGCGATGTCATGTCAAACACGAACACAATGACGCGACCATCGTCAAATGAGAGAGAACGATCCGCAAGCGTAGCAAGGTGTTCTCGCACCGCGTCAAACTCCCACCAGTAGTGGTTGAGTACAAGATACACACGATCGCTCTGTGTGAGTGTCGCGGCCTCTTGCATATCGGCGCGTGTTGCGTTTGTAGTCGCGGCTCGCAGATAGACTTGATAGAGCGGTCCGCTCGTTGGAATGGGGTAGTAAAAGACGTTGTCGGTGTAGCGGAAAAACCCGTAGGTTTCGAGCGCGACAGCCGAAACGGTTTGGTTCGCGAGAACGGCGTATCGCGTGTCTTGTTGCGCGTGATGGATCCACCGGATCGCCTCCTTGTCTCCACGGCCTACGCTCCAGCCGCTACTGGCTTGTGCGGCATCATGTCGAGGAAGGGTGGAGTACACGCGCGTGGTCCAGGTAGCGGCGCAGGCAAGCACAAGGAGTCCTCCAACGAGACGGGTTCGGGTAAAGAGCGGAAGGGCGGTACGGCTCAGTAGACGAGAAACGGGGATAAGAAGCAGGATGATCGCCAGAATATCGAGACGATCGATATAGTTTTGTCGTTCGTACTCGATCAAGAAGGTGAAGGTGGCAGAGCGTTCAAGAAACGCACTCATGCCAAAAAGGCCGAGGCCACTCAGAGCCAGGAGGCGATCTTGTCGAACGGGCGGTCGAAAAGCGATCCAGAGACCGAGCCCGCCCACGATGAGGGGGAGGAGATGTTCGATCCATTCTGTTGCGTCGAGCCAAGACGAGAGCGTTTGTCGAGGGATGAGCGTTTCAAGAGAGAAGAGATCGCTCACGGAGAGGGTCCGTACCCACGAAAGATCCCAAACAATGGGCGTGTCGGCGAGCAGGTGTCCTTGCAAAGCGAAGGCGAGTGGAAGGGCAAGAACGGCGCCGATACCGCCAAGGGTGCTCCAGAGTCCACGCCATGTGGGGGATGTTGCCCACGAGCGCAGCCATCGTCCGCCAGCGAGCGCCGCAAAGGGGAGGCCTCCTAACGGATGAACGCTGACACTCCAAGCGGCAAGTAGGAGTGAGGAGGAGTGACTCAGGGGAGAAGCCGCGACCTCATCCGTCTCTTGAGGAAGAAAGAGCAAGGCGAGAAGCCCCACGAGATACGAAAACGCTTGGGGGGTGGTGGTGCTCACGGCGGCAAACGGAAACAGGAGGAGGGCAAACCAAGCAAGAAGGCGGTCATGTCCGTGAGCGTATCGACGGATAAGCGCCAAAAAAACAATCACAATACCGACGGGCACCAGCCACGTATCAACGCTCCCGAGGGGGAGGGTGGTGCTCAGAGATATCCACCCATTCCAGACATATTGCCCGATATAGTACAGGGGCTTGGGTTCAAGGACGCCCGTCTGCAAAAGCACCTGCTCGCTCGCTCGATGAATAAAGCCGTCAAAACCGTAGCCGAGCGGGTAGAGTAGCGGGGTGAGCCATCCAAGAGAGGCGGCGACCGATCCTCCGGTGATAAGACGCGCCGCGGACGAGGCCTTGTGTTGCCAGCTCACTAAAAAGAACGCCACAAAGGCGCAGGCAAACAGCAGAAACACGCCTTCGGGGAGTAGGGGCCATGGGGTGCGGATACTGGTTTGCGTGGCACGTGTCATGGCGAGACGAAGGATCGCGCCAACAGATCCAACGCCAAGCAGGGCGACAAACCAGCTCCAGAGAGCGATGCCTCTTGATGATGACGGGGGTTGATCCGGCGAGGGAGAGGGGCTGGTGCATCGTGTGATTAGGAGCACCCCGGTCCCGATGGTGAGGAGAAGTTGCGCGCCGAGCAGTGTCCACGGTGTAAAAGGAACGGAAGCGTAATAGAGGCCCGTCAAGACAAGGGAAAGGGATGCGGCGATAGTAAGAAATGCCTGTCCGAGGGATGTCGACGACGCGCCAAGACGGTCACGAATGCACCAACTAAGGGAAGCAATCCAGCTAAGCTGTGCAGCAATAAAGAATGGCTCGAACGAGAACAGGGTGGCTCCCAAGGCGATCAGGAGAAACGCGCCTGGGAAAAGCATATCTCGCGAAGTAGCGGATCGGATCATGCTATGCATCATACGAGAGTTGTTACAGGAGATGAAGAGGAGGCGCTCTACCACGTCGAGCGTAGATGTCGTATGCTAGACGCATATGCTCATGACGAATGAGAACGTTCGTCTCTATCCGCACGATCCCGTGGTTGGGTGGTTGTTTAA
>JAGOUA010000044.1 GCA_018061485.1 Patescibacteria group bacterium | reverse complement strand
TCCCTACGCGGCGTGGACCAAGGGCCAGCCCTCCGACGCGCAGATCGCTTGTTGGAGGCGCGGTGCCCTGGTTCTTCCCTCGAGAAGCATCCCGTTCCCGTGCGTCTACGCGTTCGAGGGCCGCCCGTTCAAGAAACGGACAGGGGATCGGGGGGCGCGGCGGTGGTACTTTCATCGGCGGGGGAAGTAACATGGATACTAGGTGTCTTCTGGTTGTTCCTGAGAGTATTCGAGTTGTGCCTCTTGTTGGAATGGAGCGTCAAGAGGGTGACCGTGCCCTTCTTGCCGAGTGTGTATCCCTCCTTTTGGAAGAGGCGCTGATCATACATGAGGATCGCTTGCTTGGGTGGCAAACAGCAAGTGTCTCCGATCGGCAGTGGTCGGCTCCTTCGAAGCTCAACCCCGCGTTCTCCGTCACGCTGTTCTTGGGTGCTGATCAACCCATCATCCGAGACGGAGTACAGGTGGAGATCTCGCTTGGGAGTCATCTTGTCGCCAAGGCGACGGTGGTCCTCGTCTTTCTCACGGATCTCGCTTCTCCCCCCGCGCTGAGTCACCCAGGTGACCATCGTTCTGTGAACTAGTCTACGCTCTCCATGCTGTCTTGCATCGAGAGTCTTTTTTGTTTAGGCTAAGGGTAATTTTCTCCTATGTCTGCTTCTCCTGATCGTGTACGGTTTGCCCCCAGCCCAACGGGGTATTTGCATATCGGCGGACTCCGTACCGCTTTATATAACTGGTTACAAGCTCGTAAAACAGGCGGCGCTTTTTTGTTGCGTATCGAAGACACGGACCGTTCGCGCTTGGTAGATGATGCGATGGCGAACTTGGTGCGTACGTTGACATTGTGTGGCGTCTTACCCGATGAAGGGGTGATGCTTGATGCGCAGGGGGCGCTCACGCAGGTTGGTGAGGTGGGTCCGTATATTCAGTCCGAGCGACGCGAGCGTCACTTACAGTACGCCTATGAACTCATCGAGAAGGATCACGCGTACTACTGTTTTTGTACTGAAGAGGACCTCTCCAAGATGCGCGAAACGCAGACACTGAACAAACAGCCCGTGATGTACGATCGTCGTTGTCGAGCTATTCCAAAGGAGCAGGCCGAAAATCGTGCTGCTGTGGGCGATGCGTGCGTGATTCGTCTCAAGATGCCCCTTGAAGGTTCCTGCGTGTTTCATGATGAGATTCGTGGACGTATCGAGGTACCGTGGGCGCAGGTGGATGATCAGGTGCTCATCAAAACGGATGGCTATCCGACGTATCATCTTGCTGCCACGTGTGATGACCATGACATGCGGATCACGAAGGTGATTCGTGGCGAAGAATGGATTTCGTCTACGCCAAAGCATCTGTATCTTGCGCAGGTGATGGGATGGACGCCGCCAACGTACGCGCACGTTCCACTTCTTCTCAACCCAGACCGGTCTAAGCTTTCTAAGCGTCAAGGCGATGTGGCGGTCGAGGACTATCTCGCGAAGGGATATTTGCCCGAAGCGCTGATCAACTTTGTGGCGTTGCTTGGCTGGAATCCAACAAGTGATCGCGAAATCTTTACCAAAGAAGAACTTGCCCCGCTCTTTGATCTGACCAAGGTGAATCCGTCCGGTGCGGTGATGAACGTCGAAAAGTTAGAATGGTTGAATGGGCACTATCTCAAGACGATGAGCGAAGAGCGGTATCTTGCTCTTGCAGAACCGGTTTTACGCACGGTGATGGATGATCAAGAGCGGCTTGTGCGGGCGGCGCGGTTGTTTCGCGATCGGGTAACGCGTGTGCAGCTCTTGCCGGAACTCGTGATGCCATGGCTGACGCGTCCCATCGCAACAGCAGAACTCGTTCTCTGGAAGACGCAGACAGTCGCTGACGCGCGCGAACGGTTGACGGCGGTGCGTGAGTGGCTCGCTTCTTGTTCCGAGGAATTCTTTGCAAGTGTTTCCTCTATCGAAGAACCGACAAAAGCGTGGATCGCTGAACGTGGATGGGGGAATGGTGAGGTGCTTTGGCCGTTGCGTACCGCACTGTCTGGGGCGAAGCAATCTCCAAGTCCGTTTGAGCTGTTGTACCTGGTTGGAAAAGAGGAGGGGCTCGCTCGTATCGACGAAGCCCTTGCCCATCTGGCATAATGAGCGCATGAAGCGCTCTTTTGCTTGGTGGGGAATGTGTCTCGCGTTGATGGCGTTTGTGGCGCCTGCGATTCCTGTTGTCTTCGCGCAAGCGACGTCATCTCCCGTACAAGAAGACCGTGATCCTGATGGGCAGAGCCTGAAAGACGAGCTCGACGCGATTCAAAATGAAGTTCGTTCGAAAGAACGACAGGTGCAGGCTCTTGATGAGGTTGTGGATCAATACCGCAAAAAGGTGCAGCAACAAGCGTCTACGGCAAAAACGCTCAAAGATCAGCTGGCGCTTTTGGATGCACGTATGGAGGAAGTAAAGGCGAGTCAGGCGCGTACTAAGGCCGAAGGGGAGCGCTTAGCGGCCGAAATCGACCTCTTGCAACAGCAGATCGAACAAGCGACGCATACCCTTACCGTGCGACGAGCCTTGCTTGAGGGGGTGTTGGTGCAGCTTGCCTCACGCGATCGGTCGTCTCCGCTCATTGCGGCGTTAAGTCGTCGCTCCTTGTCGGCGTTTGTGTCTGAACGCGAGGAATGGCGGTCGCTTCAGCGAGAATTGGGACGCCTCACGCAAGAGGTGCGTGAAACGCGTGCGCAGCTCGAAGAGCGGTATGCGGCCGAACAAGAAGCGAAGCGCAAACAAGAGGAAGAGGCGATCCGTTTGGAGGGATTAGCCCATCAACTCGAAGAAGATCAGGAAGCGAAAGCGAATCTCATCGCCGAAACACAGAATCGCGAAGAGGAATATCGTCGCTTGATGGCGAATATCGCCGCGCAACAGCAGGCAGAGGCATCGGCGTTGGATGCCTTGCGGACGCGCTTGCAAAACACGCTCGATCGTTCCGACGAGGTGCTCGCTCGCGGGGACATTTTGCTTTCGTGGCCCGTGCCTACGCGGCGGGGCATCTCAGCCTATTTTCACGATATGAGCTATCCCTTTCGTACGCTTTTTGAGCATACGGGGGTAGATGTCCCGGTTCCCGTCGGAACACCCGTTCGGTCTGCTGCTGGGGGATACGTGGCGTGGAATCGTCGCGGAAAACAGTATGGGAATTATGTGATGGTGATTCACCCAAGCGGGATTGCAACGGTGTACGCACACCTCTCGGGATTTGGTGCAAAACCAGGTACCTACGTCGAGCGTGGGGAGATTATCGGCTATTCGGGAGGTAAAGCAGGAGACCCGGGGGCGGGGTTGTCGACGGGTCCGCACTTGCATTTTGAGGTGAGGCAGGATGGGATACCGGTTAATCCCATGCTCTTCCTTCCTGAGCTATAAACCCTCTGTAGTAGCGATCTGCTAGCGCTTCACAAAAAACATCCTCACCGCACCTATGAGTGCGCTTCCGGTTCTTTTTTGCTCCAGCGCGGCGCATCTCATCTACCACAGAGGGTTTTTTAGTTTCGCGCGTTATGCATCGTGTCTGGAGGGTTTTTGGTTACTGTGATACCAGGCATCTCATCTACTACAGAGGGTTTTTGGTTACGGGCGTTATGCATCGTGTCTGGAGGGTGTTGCGCTGTGAGAGGTGTTCGTTGAATGAGAGACGCGTATCTTGTATGATGCGGGTATGTCACGCTCTGTTCTTTCTCCCTTCTTTGTTCTGATTGGAACGATTATCGGCGCGGGGGTATTTGCCTTGCCGCACTTGTTTGCACGCATGGGTATTGGGTGGGGAAGTGTGGTTTTTTGGACGATTGCGTGTCTTGTGGCGCTGACGCATAAGCAGTTTGTCGAGGTGATTGTGCGTGTACAGGGGGTGCATCGCTTGCCCGGATACGTGCGTTCGCATTTGGGACCGCGTTGGGGAGCGATCGCGACTTTCACCCATGCCATTCAGGTGTATGGATCGCATATTGCCTATTTGTTACTTGGTGGGGCGTTTTTACAGGCGGTAGCTCAAACACTTGGATTGAACGCCCCCTTACGTTTGGGAATTCTGATGATTTTCTTGGTGCTTTCTACGGTTGTTCGTGGAACGCTTGATCGCGTCGCTAAGTTGGAAAGTTGGGCAACGGCGCTCATGATCCTCGTGTTTGTCGGCGTGACCTTCGCCACGGCGACACTGCCTGCTGCGCCAACCCTCTTTGTTCCCCGATTTTCATGGATGGCGTTCGGTATCGTGCTGTTTTCTTTATCGGGCTTGCCTGTCATGGGTGAGGTGGTGGAGCTCTGTAAGCGAAACCTTCGTCGATCGCAAGTCGTGGCCGTAGGGGGTACGCTGATAGCGGCCGCGATTATGTGGGCCTTCGCGATCGTTCTTGCGCGCTATGGGGGTACAGCGATCACGTCTGACCCGCAGAGCTTGGTGATGATGCTTCCACGATGGGGTGCGCTCGCGATTCCGGTACTAGGTCTACTCGCCATTGGGACCTCGTATGTGACAACGGGAGAAGATCTTGAAACAAGCTGGCGACGTGATTATGGATTCCGTGACTCGTCCGCTTGGGCGGTGACGCTTCTCCCCCCGCTCGTTCTTGCCTTGGTGATGGGTGGAGGCTTTATTCCCCTTGCGGCCATTTTGGGCACGGTCTGTAGTGGGGCGAACGGTGTACTCGTCGGGATGATGCGTCTCGCGAGGGCGGAAAAAGATCGTGAGCCGCTTGCTCTCGGTCTCGCTGTCGCGGTGGTCTTCTTCTTCGCCTTCGGCATGTCGAGTCAGCTTATCTCTTGGCTTCTTGTATGATCTCTTTTGTCCTTCGGTCGGTGTTCATGAGCTTCTGGCTCTTTGTGGCGTGGGTAGCGTTGCGTGTGTGGGAGGTAAATTTCGAGGTTTCTCCGTTGCCGGCTATCCTGCTGCCAATAAGTGTGTTTATCGCCTTGTTTGGGGTAGCATATCTTTTGGGACGCCGTACACAAAAAATCGCTTCGTTAGAAGCGGCGTATCGGTATTGGGCGATGGGACTGGTTGTGGGTGGCGCGGTGTTATGGGAGGGCGGCCTCACGCTGTACTTGAGCGGTTGGGAGGGTCTCAAGACGTTGGGCAATGGTCGGTTTTTGTTGGGAGTACTGGTGCAGCTCGCGGGCGTGTGGACGGCGGGTATGGTGCTTCGTTCAGCCTACGGAAAAGCGCATCCGCAACAACGGTTGATGATGGCGGAAGAGGCTGTGGCGCAATCAGCCCCAGAGACGCCGGCGCCCTCTTTACTCACGACGGACGAGCCTGTCGCTCCGCTAGCTGAACCACGTTCTCCAGAAGGCAC
>JAGOUA010000043.1 GCA_018061485.1 Patescibacteria group bacterium | reverse complement strand
GCGGCGAGCGACGAAACAAGCTCAGGAAACGACGTCCCCACCCCAACGATCGTGATACCGATAATAAACGGCGAAAGGCCAAGCGCAAGACCAATACGCTCAGCGCTCGCAATAAGCCAATCCGCCCCCTTCACCAACACGGCGAGAGATACACAAAAGACCAAGATCCAAAGAAGAAGCATGCCTGTACCGTACGGGACGCCCCACCCCTTGGCAAGATAGCAGAGCGTATCTACTTGACCATTTACTCGATAGCCACCTTATCTCATCTCGTCAAGTATAAAAGAGGCTTATCGCCTCTTTTATGGTTCAATTAAGCAGTCCAAGGGCTTGCCTGTTTGGATGAGGTGCGACGAGCTGGAGGAAAAAAGAACCGGAAGCGCATCCCCCTTCGCATGAAGCTACGGGGGACCATTCGTAGCCTTGGCGAAGAATGGCGGTGCGGTGAGGATCTTTTTTGCGAAGCTCTAGCAGATCGCCGAACAGGCAAGTCCCGCTCTAGTAGCCGCCCATGCCCATGCCGTGACCGTGTTGGTCTGGCATCGCTGGCTCTTCTTTCTTTGGTTTTTCGGTGATCACGCACTCCGTGGTCAAGAAGAGCGCGGCAACCGAGGTCGCATTTTGCAACGCAGAGCGCGTGACTTTCGTTGGATCAACGATACCCGCAGCCAGCATATCTTCGTAACGGTCGTGCTCGGCATTGTATCCCATGCTCCCCGTCTGCTTTTTGACCTCTTCGACAATCACGGAACCATCTTTTCCGGCGTTTGCCGCGATCGTACGAAGAGGCGATTCCATGGCTTGGCGCAAGATTCGGGCGCCAACCGCTTCTTCCCCCTCGAACGAGGCCGCATCAAGCACGCGCATCGCTCGAAGCAGCGCCACACCTCCCCCAGGAACAATGCCCTCCTCGACTGCAGCCTTGGTTGCGGCGATCGCATCTTCGATACGATGCTTTTTTTCCTTCATTTCGACTTCCGTAGCTGCACCAACCTTGATTACACCAACGCCACCCATAAGCTTTGCATGGCGCTCTTGCAACTTTTCGCGATCAAAAGCGGAGTCCGTTTTTTCGAGCTGCGCCTTGATGGCCGTCGCGCGAGCCTCGATCTTGGTCTTATCCCCTTTTCCATCCACGATGGTGGTATGTTCTTTTGTTGCGACGATCTTACGCGCCGAACCCAAGTCCGAAAGCTCTACGGAGTCGAGCTTGCGACCCACGTCTTCGCTGATATATTCCGCACCCGTGAGCGTCGCGATGTCTTGCAAAAGCTCTTTACGACGATCACCAAAGCCTGGAGCCTTGATCGCGAGCGCATGAAACACGCCGCGCAAACGGTTGAGAACCAACGTCGTGAGCGCCTCGCCCTCAACGTCGTCCGCGATAATCACCAACTCTTTTTTCCCAACCTTCAAGAGCTTCTCGAGAAGTGGCAAAATTTCTTGGATAGAACCGATTTTCTTGTCCGTTACAAGCACGAATGGATCAGCATATTCCGCTTCCATACGCTCTTGATTGGTTACCATGTAGGGCGAAGCGTAGCCCTTATCGATACGCATACCTTTTACCACGTCTTTTTCGACGCCAAAGGTTTGCGATTCTTCCACGGTAATCACGCCGTCTTGCCCCATCTCTTTGACCATGTCTGCAATCGTCTTGCCGATTTCACGGTCGTTCGCGCTAATAGAAGCGACGTGTTCAATTTTATCTCCCGTGATTTTTTGCGAGACATTTGTGCGAAGCTCGCTTACAACCATCTCGAGCGCCTTTTCCATGCCACGCTTCACAGCGAGTGGGTTAGCGCCCGCGGTGATATTCTTCAAACCCTCAGCGATCATTGCTTGAGCAAGAACCGTTGCCGTGGTGGTACCATCCCCAGCCGCGTCGTTCGTTTTAGAGGCGACCTGCTGCACCAGCTGCGCGCCAACATTCTCGATTTTATTCTCAAGCTCAATCTCTTTTGCGACCGTTACTCCGTCTTTGGTAATCGTTGGCGAGCCAAACCCGTTATCAATCACCACCGTTCGGCCTTTTGGCCCAAGAGTTGCCTTTACCGCGTTCGCGAGTTGATCCACGCCACGCTTCATCGCATGACGCGCTTCTTCTGAAAACAAAATGGTTTTTGCCATACATCAAGAACAAAATAACTAGGTAAATCTCTTCACGAACCTTATTCGATGACCGCCATCACGTCGGATTCAGACAAAATCAAGAACGTGTCTTCACCGATTTTTACCTCTTCAGGTGAATACTTTTTAAAGACGATCTTTTGCCCAACCTGTACGCTCATCGGGCTGCGCGTTCCATCGTCGCGGAGCTTTCCGGGACCGATGGCCACCACCTCGCCCTGTTCTGGACGATCCTTGCCGCCTGTATCCGGCAAAATAATACCCAATGCACTGACTTCCTCTTTGGAAGCCGCCTGAACAATCAATCGATCATGAAGTGGACGTAGTTGCATATGTGATAAAGGAATACAGAAAGGTGGTATTAGCATTCTCCACAAGAGAGTGCTAATCCATGGCGTTAGAGTGCCTCGAAGCCCGTTCGCTGTCAAGCACCCATACAAGGGCGATAAGCCCCATTCCAGACCATGCCGACCACAGGTAGTGATCGAGCAGCGCTATCACGGTAAGCGCAAACACAAGCGGAAGCGTGTGACGCGAAATACCCCCTCGTAACAACAGAAACACACACCCCAAGAGGACAAAACTTAGGCGCACCCAGCCAAGCTCGGCAAGCATCAACAAAAACACATTGTGCGGGGGTTCTTTGGTGACACAGGAGCGATCAACGCATACGCGTTCAAGCCCCAACCGGTAGGCAAACGGGCCCGTTCCCAAGGGGTGCGCGCGGACCACCTCGATCCCTTGTTCGAGAGACGCTATTCGCTCATTGACGGACCATGTCTCAAGGCGTGTAGATGGGGCAAGCCTCGTAAATAAGAGCTCTGGACGAAGCCATACCGCCCCAACTACGACACAGCCGATCAAGAGATATGGTCGAGCGCTTCGCCAATCCACCAAACGGCGCCACATCGTCACAAACAACCATCCAAGACCGACGAGCACCGCCAACCAAGCACTTCGCGAAAACGATCCATACAGAGCGAGGGTAAAAAGTACGGTGAAAGCGCTCAACCACCACGCGCGTGAGCCATCCATCCATCGCCGAACCGCAAGAATAAGCCCCACCGCCATCCATCCCCCAAAGATATTTGGGTGCGGAAACGGCCCGTAGGCGCGAAGCCATCGTTCAACCCCTGTCTCGATCACACTCACGCCCGACGTTGCAGGAATCTGCTCCGCCATACCAAGAAGCGTGATCGGTGGAATGTATTGCATAGCCACCTGAAGAAGACCGACGCAAGCTGAAAGCGCGAGCGAACCCAACACCCACGCTTCACGCTCACGCCACGGTGCCACTCGGCGCATCGCTATCCCCCACGCGATCAAGAGAGCTGACCACAAAGCCCATTGCCACGACGTCACCAAAAAGAGACTTGGAATAGTAAGAGCGAGCAGCATGCCGGCCACACGCCAGAAGCGACGATCACGCAGTACCGATCCCTCTAAAGCGATAACCGCCACCATAAGGAGCATGGATGCATACAAGGAGAGCCTGCCCTGCTCCCACGGCTTTCCATCGATCAGCGCCTCGGTAAAGAAACGTATCTGCCAAGGGAGCACGATCAGTGATAACCGCCACGCGGCCTCGAGGGCGATATTACGAACGTCGGAGAGCGTCATAGGTTGCACGATAGTCCGCGCGACGATCGTCGAGGTGTGTTTTACACACATGCGCGTTCATCACCACATTCGTCCCCTCCATAGCAGCCGCTTCTCGCAATGCGCGAGATCCTCGGTGGCATTGCCACTCGCCAAACCACACATCAAAACGCTTGGCCCACGCAGGAATACGCCAAGAACAACGCTTCTTGCGTTGCCACGACATCCATGGACACGTGCTCGTGCGTCCTTTCCATGCCCACCGATTGCGTAACCAGAGCTCTTGCCCGATACCATCGTCCACGATGGGCAACAAACGAACCACCCAATGCGCTAAATAGGGATCAGACTCCGCAAGGGCGAAGCGTTCTAGATTCAGATCCATGTCGTCTATCAAAAAAGAAAAACACCACGCATCACGTTCATCTTCTTGCGTATGAGGACGTCGTCCAAAAAGCCACGCCCATCCAACAAGTAAGCATCGCGTTAACCACAGCGTTCCTTCGTGCGTGATCAAAAAAACGTCTATGTCTGCTTCGTCACGTGCCATTCCGAGAGCGGTGGTATTCCCAATCGCAAAAAAACGAACGCTCGGCATCCAACGAAGGACCCTTCCCATGCGCTGAAGACGCTCCCATTTACGAGCAAACGCCCGCTCGCGCGCATCACGGTCCTTAAAAAGCGCTTCATGCCCAGAGAGGCACAATCTTCCTGCACGCTCTAGGAGCACTTCTTCTTGGACAAGCGCCTCGAGAGCTGCGTCATCACGCGTACCACGCACCCAAAGCCATAGCTCGCTTCGCGTGGGGCAAAAGCACAAAGCCGCGTACCACGCCATCGCGTCCAAGATTGCCTCGCGAGACGTCATACCTACGAGGGCGTTTCTACCACCGTTCCACCAAAGGCCTTCATGATACTACTCGCGACATCACCCGATGTTCCCGCCTCTTCTGAGGCTTCTGGCGTTACCACGATGCCGTCCACGGTAAGCGTCGGATACCCAAACGCTTCACGAGCACATTCGGTAATCAAGCGCAGATTCTTCCCGTCCGTAATCACCTTATCGCGGTGAAATGGGTACGGAAAACGAATGATGAGCATCGTTCCATCAACGCGCTCAGGCTTACTAATTTTGAGAATAAACGGTAACGAGTGGTTTTTTGCTTCTACCGCGCGGATAAACCCATTCCAACGACGACGAATCTCGACGATATCAATCGCTCCGCCCGTCATCACGGGGGCTGCCGCTTCTACCGCGGGCGCTGGCACCACGGGCTCTGAAACAGGCGCTGGTGCCGGCTCAGGGATAGGCACGGAAGGAGGGAGCGGTTCAGGAGAAACCGGCACAATAACAGGAGTCGCTGGCACAGACTCAGAAGCAGGCACAGAAACATCGGGCATGACAACCGGCAGAACTGGTGCAACAACAGGCGCAGGAGACTTAGGCGCGGAAGCGGGAGCCATAGGCGGCAGATGCGCAGAAACCGATGGCGTAGAAACACTCGGAACGGAAGCCGTTACCATTTGCCAAGCAAGGAGCGCGACAAAGACCGGATCCATGCCAGATTTGAGATCTCGACGACGATCCATCAATTCTAGCGCCTGCGCACGCAGTTCTTGCCCTGTCCATCGCTT
>JAGOUA010000009.1 GCA_018061485.1 Patescibacteria group bacterium | reverse complement strand
CACCTCGCCTCGACCCTGCACCTCTGACGTGAACGAAAGTACGTCCGTTGGACGATCTTTTGCTCGATACTGTTTATTGATATGCTGCATCTCTTGTAACGAGAGGCTTTGTACGCCAACCGTTCGCGGTCGACGATAGCGAAGCGTTCGGCTTATTTCACGGCCAAGAAGTCCCCACCACGCAGAAGGGATACCTGGAATCGTGTTCACGCGAGAAAAGGAGATCATGGCTGTAGTGATGACACTGTTCCGGTTGGTACTTCAGGACTTGGAAGCGTGGACGAAGCAGAGTCGCTCATCGGCGCTTGCTCGACAGAAGCACTCCCTCCAGAAGACGACGGCTGAAAATCTTCTGGAATAGCGACAGGCGAAGCAAGATCTGGCACCAGTGGTGCGCCTTCAAAGCGCAAACCGTTGATCATCATACCAAATGTGAGGCGATAATTCACAAACGTCTGCGTTCCAAGCTCGTACTTCACCGTTAACACGCGATCATTCCACACAAAGAACGCCTGGAGACGATCGGGACTGAGCACGAATGGTAGACGATATTTATTACTCGACATCTCAACAAGCTGAGCGGCCGGCCATCCTTTTTGCTGCGTAAGCCACGAAGAAAGCGTCCCCTGAAGCGGCGCCGCTTCGACAAACACACGCAAGACCTCGCCTGTCGGCACACGAAGACGTACCTCTCCCGAAGGATCTTGTTCTTCCATCCATGTGCGAGGCGCGAGCATCTGCCATCCGACCGTACTTGAGACGGTGCGCATACCCAGAGAAGAAAGAAGTGTCGCCGGAGCGGCAATGCTCGGATCGTACAGGTTAAACACCTCATTCCCATCAAGATACCCATCTCCATCACTATCGGGAAGATTTCCTACCGTCCCGTACACCCCCTCTTCTGTGTCCGTTAGACCGTCAGAATCGGAGTCTAAACCATCAGGAGGAAGCGTTGGCTGCGCAGACACCTCAGGCATCGCTTGAACATCCACCTCTTGCTCAACGGAAGACATCTCTCCCGAAGCGTTAAACGCGACCACACGATACCCAACACGGGCGCCAGCCGGAGCCGTTGTATCTAAAAAGGTCAAACTATTTGCTGGCAGCGTTTGCAAAACCGTAAACACCGTATCGAAAGCGGTTTTTCGCTCAACACGAAAACCCGCTTCAGACTCGCTACGATCACTCCACGTGATACGCACCGCGCCTGGCGTCGTACTGGTTACTTCGAGATTTTCTGGCGCGTTTGGCGTTGCAGGAGGCGCAACCACCACCGGAGGAGCTGACGGCGTCCCAAAAAAGGCCTCGCGATTCCACGCCACCCACCCACCGCCAATCGCCAACACCACTACCAGCAGCAACGCCACTAACCCTAGACGAGAATGATGCTCGGGAGGCGTTGGGAGGGGCATGGGTGCCGCGACCACCGTTGGCGCCGGTGGAGGCGTAGGCGCGACCGGCTTCGGGACTTGAACCAACTCGTCGTCCGTTGGAAACGGTGGCTGCATCGTGAGCGCCACTCCATAAAAACTCTCAGGTATCACAACGATCTTCTCTTCCCGTGTGGGAGGAGAAGGCGGCGTTGCGGGAGCCGTAGGAGGCAGACCCGGAGCTTTTGGCGGTTGTGGAGCGGTAGCAGCCATACAAAAGACGTTACAATCGACACGAAGGATCCGCGCAACGACCCGTTCCTCGTGGATTAAATCCATTACCAATCTCTACCCCATCCGGAAATCCATCTTTATCCGTATCAACGTCCAGTGGATTCGTTCCATACGTCGTAACTTCCGCCCCATCATTGAGCGTGTCGCCGTCTGTATCAGCCTTTGCGGGGTCCGTGCCCAGCTCGCGCTCGCGAGCATCAGAAAGACCGTCGCCATCCATATCAAATTCCACCACGGGAGCTTGCGGCGACGTCCCCACAGGATTCTCGCCCAACACACCATCGCTCACCCCCGTAATAGGCGCCGTAGGCATCACCGGCGCATCAGGATTCACCGGCACCGGATCTGGAACCGTTACCCCCGTTGGCGGCGTGGTGACTGGTGGCGGCAAAGGAACATACTCTCCAGAAGGAGGAGTTACCTCGTTACCAAACAAGTCCGCAGGCGTCGGTTCTTGGGCTGGCGGAGGGAGGATCGGGAGCTCTGTTGGCGTAGGAGCCGGCTCTTGCAATGGAGGCAGAACCGCGTCAGCGCGCTCTTGCCACACCATATACCCATACCAACCACCACCCGCCAAAATCAACACCACAACAGCCACAATCCCAGCGATCAGAGCCGTTTTATGCGTTTCATGAGGCGGTGGTAGTGGCGGCATCACTGAAGGATTCGGTGTTGGCGCAGTACTTGTTTTGATCGGAGGTGCTACTTGTACATCGGCAAACATATCCAATGCTCCCGCAGCAGGGGCACTTGGTACAGGTCGCGGAGCCGGTGGAGGCGTTGGCCTCGGAGCAAGGGGCACTGCGGGCGAAGGAGGAGCAACGGGCGGAGGTACGGGAGCTGGCGGCGGTGGGACAGGTGCGCTCGGCACAGCCACGTCGCTCGCGAGCGACCGTGGCGCAGCAGGTGGCACCACGTCGCTCCCGAGCGACGGTGGCGTAGCCGCATCTACCTCATCAAGCGGATCAAAGGGAAGGTTGGAAGGTACGTCAGACATAGATAGAGGCAGTATACCACGTTATGGATTCACCGCGGGAGGCGTTACCGTACCCTGTTCTCGCTCGCGATCGAGTGGATGCGTAAACGGACTAGCATTCGGTGCTTTTGGATCGGTTTTGAGAATCATCACCTCTTCACGGTCGCTGATACCATCACGATCCGTATCATGCGAGCGAGGATTCGTTCCAAGACGCGCTTCTTCTTCGTCCGAAAGGCCGTCGCCATCAGCATCAGGCGCAAGCACAGGAGGTTCCCCTACCTGGTCGAGAGGCGCTTGTGACGCTTGTTGACGCGGCGCAGGGACGAGCGTATCACTGAGAAGATCTTCGCTGTCACGATAGCGAAGCACTAGCACGCCAACGACCGCTGCCACCACAAGACACACGCCAAGCACCCAAAGCCAAGCCCTCGAGGAAGAGGACCCGCTTTGCGAAGGAAGAGACGCAGCAGAAGGAGAGATGAACATAGGGGTTTAACGCGCTGGTTGTGTATCCGTAAGCAGAGCGCTTATATGAACAAACGTACCATTCACATTAACATAACTTTGCGGACTGTTATCCGTGATCCCATGACGATCACACATGAATCGATTAACGAGACTGATAGCCCCCGTAACAGCATCCTGATCAAAGACATACCAGTACTTTTGGCACGGATCGCCCGCTTGTACACTTGGAGGAACCACTTCTTGATACCGCTCCGTTCCCGCTGCATCCCGCCACGCAATACGCACCTTATTACGTAATGCTGGAGAGCTTATTTCTCCGTCGTTTATTAGGTCGTTCTGCTGTCGGACTCTCGCCGCTGCTCTAGCCGCCACTCTATCAGGATCCCCAGTTATCGCAGGACTAATATCATCCAATGTAGCCATGTAATCTACCAAGAAATAGCGGTACACCCCCGCCACTGGTTGAAAGCGACGATAGAGAATGGTTTCTGCGATAGCGGCGGGACTACTACAGGTGTTCGATCCGTCGACCTCATAACACGCAAGACCCGCATGTGGCGCAACGCCGAGGTTTAACGATCCGCGTCGATCAAAGCGACGAGGATTACTCCAATCTTGTGCCCAGTTAATCGTTTTTTCACAACTCTGCTGTGCGCAACGCGTGTACGTACTTGGGGTACTGTTTCGCGCGTAGGTATATCCCATACCAACCGGGAGGAGGAGTTGCGGGTCGATCAGCTGACCACCTGGTCCTTCCCACTCACGAATCACGAACGTTTCTCCCGTTCCTGGACGTGGCATCAAGAGGATGACTCGATCCGCTCCCGAAAGCATACCGACGCGATCCTCGAAAGACTGCGTGTTCCCGCTCGAGCGAGGCGCTCTGTTGAACGATGGTGACGTATACGGGAAGTACCCACTATTTGGATCTGTACTTGCCACCAGCTGACGAGAACCAGCCGGCGCTTCGTACGTCATGCGAACTCCCTGCAACCCAATCGCTATGGTGTAGTTACCACACGCCGCGTTCATGTGAAGTCCTGCAAAGCTAAAGCGCCCTTCGCTGTCCGTGGTGGTTTCTGCCACCGGTGAACCGTTATAGCGAAGAATCACTCGCGCTCCGCGAAGGCCTACATTCTGCAAAATACCATCGCGTACCACAGCAGAGATCGTATTTTCTGGCGTTGGAGCGAGGCGCGAAGAGCACACTTCACACCCCGTTACCTGACAACGATTACTACACGAAAGCCGTTCCACCCCATTTTGAGCCGTCACCGAGGCGTAATCAAAGCCCAACGCTCGACAGGTCGTCCCTTCTTGAATCACCGTACCGTCACACGCCTCTCCTGGGTCCAGCCGATTATTTCCACAATATCCGCCGCTCACCGCTGCGAGACGACATTCACGCGTACACATCTGACCAACAGATCCATAAGGAATTGAGCTTTCCGAAGGTTGTACGCCGTTGCGTCCTCCAAAGTCACATTGTTCTGTCGCGGCATTCGCAAACCCATCCCCACACCTATTTAAGCGACATTGCGGAGTACATCGTCCACTACCCGAGTTTCCACTGACACCGTCATCACACTCTTCGCCAGATCCTGGATCGATCACCCCGTTGCCACAACTTGCCAACGGACGACATGCCGACCATGTTGCAAACCGACACTGCGCTTCAGAACCAGCAGGATTACAGGTACGAACGTGATACGTTGGATAGCTATTTGAGACACATCGACCACCCGCTCCACAATCTTCATCTACTGTACAAGACGCACCATCTCGTACTCCACCCGAACAAAGCCGGATCGTCACTCGTGAAGAACAAGATTGTGCCGCTGGGTTATCTCCGCCACACACACCGCCGTTCGCACAAGGATTTTGATCGTCACACGCATCACCTAAGCTTCCGTCTGGATACGCGCAGAGCGCTTTTTGCGTTTGTTGCGTATTTCCATCGCACTGCTCAGGACCACTCACCACGTTATCGCCACAATGCGGCGCACGAGAACGACAATCCAATCCACACGATTGCGCCACCGTACAGCCGACACCGCAATATGCCCCGTTCACGCCTGGAGGCGTTCCGTTGATCGCGCGACCGGCTGGCGAGCCATTATCACACATCTCCCCGGTTCCAATCAGTCCATCACCGCACGCGCCTTCTGGCGCCTGACACGTACGCGAACAGAAGCCATACTGACCGTTTCTCGCACCGTCATCACACACCTCACCAGCGTCAACGCGTCCATTCCCACACTGGACATTTGGCGTACAGACGGTCTGCGGACCGTCCACAAACTCTGCGCAATCGCTACAGACTTGAATCTTGGTTCCCGCTTGGCCATTTACCTGACACGCTTCGGTACGCGTTTGACCCAAGCGACACACCTGACCAGAGGCCAGCGGCGCGCCCATAGTACACGCAGCTGAAGCGGTATACAGGGTGTTTTCACACGTAGCGGCAAAGTTCCAGCTTCCCCCCGCAGCACGACAAGAGCCCGTTGGCCCAGGAGCTGTACCCACACCACAATCACGATCCGTCGCACAGGCACGATCCACATTCGTACAACGACGCATCGTTACCGTCGGAAGCGCTGGACGATACGCCGATGGGGTAGACCCTTCAAGAATCGTGGAGAGCTCGTATCGAGCACCATCGTTAATAGAGCGGTACTGATAGACATGTGATGTTTGCGCAGGAACTCCTTCACCACGCGGAAACGCTGGACACATGTAGAGCTGATCTTGCGCATTCCAACAAGTAGCTGGATCAAAGCCATTACGCGTTGGATCATCTCCCGTGCGACTCACACAGCTTTCCCCCTGACCGCATTCACTCGTTTCAGAGCAGAGCTTACCCAACGTACCGTCCGCCGCCTGACAGCGGCCACAACTCACAAAACGGTTGACTGGGTCTACCGGAAACGCCGCTTGAGAGCCCGCTCCAGCCAAAGATTGACTCCAGCTTGGCCAACGACTCGTACTCATCCCAGCCACAAACGAACCCGACTGCAAGACTGGATACTTGCCCTGACTGGTTTTGAGGGCATCCAAGGAACGACCCATCGCGTAAAAGTCGCCAATACGTACGCGGTCACGCTGAAGTTTCGCCTTGGCACTTGCACAAACAGCGAGCGGATTGATCCCCGCACACTCCCAATCCGCGGAACAGCTGATAGCTCGGTTATTGAGCAGCGACTCCCCTCCTTGTGCAGATGGTGTCACGCAGACGTTCCCGTTTGAACGTGTGACGTTCACATTCAGGCTAAAGTTTTCAATAAGTTGATTGACGATATTCACCGTCTCGGCCTTGGCGCCTGGATTATGAGACACGATATACACCGTCGAAGACACCGTTCGACCCGTCACATCGACGTTGCTTGCAGAGATATATACGGTACTTCCATCACGAATCGCGTCATATCCATCAACCGTGACCGCCTGTGGCGTGCCGCGGAATCCACGAGCAGCATACCAATCTCGCGCTGATAAGTGCGTTGGGTTGTCCGCAATACGAATACCAATACCATCTCCACGGAAGCGCGGATCTTCGAAGGTAAACAAATATTGACGAACAATGCCTTGATCCGCCTCCGCTCGTCCAATTGGCGCGGCGGCTAATCGAAGCTCAGGCAGGTCACCCACATCACCCTGATCACCCGCATCACGACAGTATCCCGTGGAAAAATGGAAGAACGGACCACCGGCCAAGGCTGGTGCCATCAAGCGCAAACTCACCGAGCCCGGAGCATCGGTAAATGGACCAACGTCGCGAGAAGGCCAAGGCCGTTCACACAGACGCACCGTTCCGTATTCCGCCCCTTCAAAGATACGTCCAACGGTAGATGGCGTGCTAATAGTGTCTGCCGTCACCTGCAAACGCGCCGCAACCAATGATCGGCCGTTACGCGCCTGCGTTTGTACCTGCGAACGGGTGCGATCACCCCCATCCACCGCCGCAAGATTCAGCACGTTGGTATGAGATGACACCCAATCCTGCCACGTCCACCCGTATTCTACGACCGGAACGATTGGCGCTGGACCCGTAGGACCAGCCGCTGTCACGGTTGCCGACCAGGTGTGTGATTCTGGATGTCTCGTAAAGAGATATGGACTATCCGTATTTGTATCTGTCACCGTCACAGCATTCGCCTGACAAATACCCGTTCCCGTCGTAAACGTCCACGTAGTAACCTCTTGCTCCATGAGTACCTGACGATCGCTGCGAATACCTTGTCGGGTTGGCGACGAAAGCGAGGCTTCTCCACGAACATATACACGGTATTCCGTACTCGCTTTGAGGGCGCGTTCGATCGAAAGTTCGACACGAGAACCAGAACCGCGCGAGCTCACCGTGAGACGAGCTGGAACCGCTCCCACGCACCAGACGTTTGCCGTCGCCGACGAAGGTTGAATCACTCCAAGTACGCGAAGCCACGTACGACGAAGCCACGAGGTCTGCGTTCCTCGCAACACCTCTTCGATCGTTCGTGTTTGTGCAGGGCAGGTCACGGCTGAAACACGCTCCGCAAGAAAGATTTTTTGCTCAAGGGACTCTTGATTGATCGGCACCGAGAAATCAGCAAATACAGCTGTGTTGCGACACACTCCCGTCGCGGCAACCGCTGGATAGCGCGAAACAATCGTTGGTCGAGGCGCGCAGCATCCACCCGACGTTAACCCGTGCCCCGCACGACATGCCGACTCAGCTCGCAAGCCACACTGCAATCCATACACCGCGCTTCCAGTCTTCCCTTCGGTTGTAGCGCGAATATTCGTCGTGACACGCGTTTGGCCTTCGCCAGGATCGCGGGAGGCGATAATCTCGACCAATTGCTGATCGGAGGTCGATGCCCCAGCACGCACAGGCGCCGCCTGATCCGTCAACGGTACCGAAGCCGTCGAGCCCGCTGCTGGCGTGTTATCGTTGCGCAATACCAAACGCGCCACATCCGTATCTGGTGAACCGCTATCTAGCACGCTTGACCACGCATAGGAACGCGTACCTCCAAGCATTTGACCCAAGGTCGAACACCGGTCAGGAGCGCTAAACGGAAGCGCGGTAAAGCGTTGGCGCGCCCCAATCTCAGACTCAATCTTTTCATCTGGAGCAACCAACACACGATCCACCGTACACAGGCCTTGGTTGTCTGTTTTTGTTTTGAATGTCCACGAGAATCCTCCCTCGCTATTGAGAGAAGCGATTGCTTGACCACGCGTAGAGACGATACCCTGGCCAGGAACACCAGCCCCGCTCTTGAGCAGGACACGGTAGTACTGCCCCGTTCGAAGCGGCACGCCTGGATCGATCAAGATCAGGCGTCCCAACCCTTGTGGCGCCGCCACTTCGGGCAAACCAACCACACGCAAGCCCCCCTGACTCAGCACAAGCGGCTCATCCATGGTGGTACAACGCGCGTCTCCACAGCGACGCAGCTCTACCGTGCTTGGTGTCACAGATTCTGGACGCACGGCCACGCTCATCGCTGCCCACGCCGCTGCATTAATACACGCCTCATCACAATTTGGACCGTAACTATCCACAATAAACGGACGTTGAGCAACGGTCATTTCGCCATACCCGGAGATAGTCGCACGACCCACCGTTACCGAAGCCGTGACCCGCGAAGGATCTGTGACGGGTACCTCTGCGCGAGAGGTTGCCGTTTGATCAGGTAAGTGCCCCTGTGGTCCAGCGAGTTGGGTCACATTTACACGACCATCGGTACGAGCTTGCGCATCGCGAACGGTCCATGTCCAAGCATACCCTTCTGGATTGAGCTGGAGACAGGTGTCATCCGCCGCAAGAGGGTTTGCGTGCACATCCGTAGATTGATCGACATCCGTAAATCCGTAGACTCCTGGACTCACCAGAACCGAACCGATCGCACATGAAGCCGTACTATTTCGGGTAGAAAAGCGGAAACAGTAGGCATTCCCCGCTCCGCATGCCTGCTCACGAGCGGGCATCGCTAAACGACGCGGTGATTGAATGCCCGTCGTGAGAGTAATTTGATAATGCGAAGCAGCTTGCCATTTACCATCGGTTGTCCCTGGACGAAAGCGAATTAAGCTCGTATCGGTACTTGCACTCTCAACACGAGGGAAGCCCGTCGCCGGCGTCACCACCGTTCCCGAAGAACAATCGCCGTCAGCCGATGGACACGCTCGAACGATCACCGTCGTTCCATTTACCGTTCCTGGATCAAGCACCGTCGTAAAGCGAATGACCAGGTCCGCATTCACACAAGCCTGAGTACCTCCTGGACGACCCGCCCACGGACTTGGCGAAGCGAGACGGCGACTTGAAGGATTACACTCTTCAACCACCTCTGGATACACCGGTATCTCTCCTGATGAAAATCGCCACGCATAATGCGCCTCGCGAGAAAGGAGCGGACACTGACCACCGGCCTGCGCAACACACACGCCAGATCCTTCACAACATCGCTCCGTTTCAGAACAGATCGAGGTATCTTCGTTACAATTACGAACCGTGTAGGGCAATGGATTGGATGATTGACCACTTGTCTCAATAGACACAGCTCCCGTACGTGCCCCCGGAGGGACGATGGCGCGGACCGATTGGTCCGTCCACTCAACAATCGACAAGGCGGGAGCCGGCGTTCCCTCTCCCGTAAAGCGTACCGTTCCCGATTGCGTTCCAAAGCGCTCTCCCGTAAAGCGCACTTCGGTACCGACAGGACCGGTATTTGGCGCCAAGGCACACAAACCTGGACCAGGCGTTCCCGCGATCACCTCGAGCGAGGCCCGTCCGCTCATCACCGAACCGTCTGCACGTTGAAGCGCCACTTGATATGAACCGGGGGTGACCGGCGTCGTTCCACCCAAGCCTTGCGCGCGCAATGTCGCAGGAATCTTGATCGTGACTGCCGTATCTGACCAATACCGCGTCGCCACATCACACGCCGGAGGGAATGTCGTGTCCGCCAATCCCTCAGCGCCATTACTCGCGAACACACGCACCGACCCCGCCTGAGAACCAAAATTCCGACCGCGCAAGGTGATATATTCGCCGATTGGACCACGTGCCGGCTCAAGCGTCTGAATGATCGGTGGCTCGGTACTACGTACTTCTTGCACCTGAAATGGCACCGGATTGGAATATCGGTCACCCACACGAACACGCACAGACGTGAATCCGGGGATCGCTGGAGGAATCGCTAATCCCACTTCTTGATCCGTCCATGAACGAAACGCCGTTACAAGCGCATCACCGACGTATACACGATCCGATTGGGCTCCAAATCCTACACCAACAAGACGCGTGACCGTACCGATCGCTCCTCGATCGGGGGTAACGGCGCACAAGCCGGGATGCGCTGTCGTGGAAACGGTAAATACTCCAATATCTGGTCCATTGGTGTTGTTTGTCGTGTCAGAAAGACTCGACGTGCCATTTTTGATCGTCACAGGACCCGTCTGCGCCCCTACAGGCACCTCGACAACCACCGCCGTTGGAGTCCACCCAGAACCAAATTCGGCACATCGTGCAGGCACTCGGGCCGTGACCCCACCCGTGAATGTGACCTCTCCCGCCGAAGCGCCGAAGTTCAAACCAGAGATCGTCACAAACGTTCCCACCGTTCCGTCGTTTGGTGCCATGCCGGTGATCACCGGAGCCTCAACGCAACGACCCGCCGTACACACGCTCGATCGACAGTCCGACGCCCCCTGACAGGTTCCCCCCGTACACGCCCCACAGGATCCTCCGCAGTCAATGGCGTCTTCCCCCGGATCTTGCACACGGTTAAAACAGGAGGCTGGTCGCACCGTCACGCGCACAGGGCTTGATGTCACTCTATTTGAGTCTGCGTCAAAAGCGGTCATTGCGAGCGTATGCTGACCCAAGCTTACACCTTGCGTATTCCAAAAGCCTCGAGCCGTAAATCGCTGAGGCGACGTCCCCTGACTTGGCGTAACGCGCGTGACTGATTGGTTATCCGCAGAAAACTCAACAAGCGAGATACCTGAATCATCCGTGGCAATACCCCCAAGCTCAACAAGGGCGTTTTGCGATACCGCCTGCCCATCAAATGGCTGGGTAAAGAGGGCCTGCGGGGCCGTTGCGTCAACTTGTGAACCCGTCACAAATCGCTGCTCGCAGGAAGCGCCAAGGCCACCACACCCGATCGCCTGACCTGTTGCCGAACGCATTGCCGTCGCTACACGAGCGATATACGCCGTGTCGGCATCAAAACAAAAGCGATCAGCGTAGGGAGCGGGACACGGCTCCGTAGGCGTAAACGTCACCAATCGACCATCAAGTTGAAGCGAGCCCGGAACAGCTGCGCCGCCATCTGCTTCGACCACCCGAATATGCTCGGACGCTTGTTGCGGCGTCACTTCTTGCGAAAAGAGAAAACGCACCTGAACGTTGCGCAGAGGCACCGAACCTGCTGGCTCGATGCCCTCGAGACGAAAACCTGCTGCCCCGCCTCCCGATCCGAATGACCCTCCAGGACCGCCGCTTCCACCGCCCTGTTGCGTTCCCGTTCCGGGGCCATTCACCGCATCCGTCAGCGACGTCAAAATAAAGCGTGTGATCGCCCAGGAACTTAAGATAATCACCAACCCAATCACCGCATTACGAAGAATGGTTTTTGCACGAGACACTTTTTCTTCGCTTCCGCCTGAGGTCATCCACGTAAACCCTGCGTAGAGCACTAAAACAAGGGTGACGATCCCCAATACCGAAAGCGCGACATTAATCAGTCGCACCACAATCACCCGTGGGTCCTCTCCTGAAAGAGGCACAACGGCGCCCACCTGATTCAGCCCAGGGTCAATTCCCTGCGACTGCGCAAAAGCGATCGCGGGAAAGCCGAGAAGCGAGAGGACGACAAGGAGAATGGTCAACATACAGGAGAAGAGGGGTGGTTAGGATCGTGGGACGGTACGAAGCGTTCCCGGGATAGCGCATGCTTGTGAAGACGGCTGACCGTCACAGCAGAACGGACTTCCCGTACACTGATCAGAAGAGGCTGGATTAAAGCAGTTCTGATAAATATTTTGGACGCTCGAGGTAAAGAAGGGAGCGTACTCTGGGGAAATCGTTCCTGCGGGGACCTGTTGCACTGGCAAGAGAGGCCGATGCAGAACATCGATACGCGAGCGCGTTACACGATCCCCCGGTGCTGCCAAACCACCATCTTGTCGCAATGGACGGAGGGCAGCCGACCACCAAAACGTATCTCGTAACTCTTCAGGCTCGTTCGTCTTGAGAAGAACCGAGTCCGAAGAGATCGTGGAAGACTGAAGCGCGGAATCAAAATCTCCGTAGACCGCGGCATCAAGCGGAACGTTGCTTGCGCGAATCTCTGGTGACACGCGCGAGACCTTTGGCGGAGCGAGGTTTGGACGTGCATCCGTACGAAAACGCCACGAATAGTCGTCCTGTCCGGGACCCTGCGCGACGCCATTCGCATTTCCATCAAGCGAGTTACCCGTATAGTCGACGATACCGTCAAACAACGTCACACCACCGCTTTGAATCACGCGAGCTTGCGGAGGAACCTCAGAAAGCGTTGCCGCTTTTACGCGTACAGCGATCGTCGAGCTAAACGGCAAGCAATAGACCTGACGGCCGCAAGAGTTGATCCCACACGACACATTCGTCACAAATTCTACCGTACGGAACTGATTAGACAGCGTAAATAATCCGTTTGGACGGCTTGAACCCGTACCCGTGAGCGGCGTGGCGGAAACTTCGATGTTTTGAAATCCCGCCCCTTCGCGCACGAGACCAGATGCCGACAGCGGATTAAGCGGTTTATCAAAGTGCACCTGCACCACAATATTGGGAGCATACTGCCCACTCTCTACAGGAACCACCGAGGTCACACGAGGTGGCGTATTATCTACCACCGTCGACACTTCGAAACGCCAGGAATAGCCACCCTCAGAAGAAAGTCGTCCGTCTATTCCACTAAAGATCGAGGGACCTGTCCCGCTATCTGACCATAGCCGCATACCACGCTGACCAGCCGCTAGACGCACCGTGTAATCCGAGCTTCTTGTTGGATTTCCCAAGAGCGCTTTTGGTCGTAAAATCAGCACTTGCTTATCAGGCGAAACAAAACCCTCAAAGTCTTGCGGTCGCATGGTCGTTCCCTGCTCTTGACCTGTTTGAAATACGCGAATCGCATCAGCGCTCACATCGCGAGCCGTGCTACTCGTTTGATCGGTCCATCCAACCAGCGCCGATGCCGGATCGATAGGTTGCTTGAAGGCGATCATGATAGAAGCATTGCGAGGTACCGCGCGTGCGTCTCGTTCAGGGATATGATAATCGATGAGCCCCGCTCCCAACGCTCCGGCCGACCCAGGAAAACCGCTTCCTGGGGCGCGAGGACCGCCCGCCACCTGACTACTTCCCCCTCCGATGCCAGACCCTTCCCCCGCGAGAAGATTTAAGACAAAGCGCGAGATCGCAAACGACGAAACCATGATCAACAAGCCGATCACCGCGTTTTTGATGTAGCTTTTTGCTTTCTCGACCTGTTCTTGCTCGCCTCCCGCCGTCATCCAAAGATAGCCTGCGTATAAAATATACAGCAGGAGCAGCACCCCAAGAACGCTGAAAAAAATGTTGATGAGATTACCAATGATCGCAAAGATATCCGTAGAAGCATCTATACCCGCCGCGGCAGCCGTGGCATCGATCGACCCATCATCAAGGGCGCTTTGCGCAAAGACAGAGGTAGGAGCGACGATAGCGCCAACGCCAAATGCCCCAAGCCATCGAAGGATAGACAAGGGGCTGCGCCAAAGAACCGACAAGGAACCTTTCCAAAGCATGGGAGAAAGATTCAAGAATGAGAAGGAGAAAGGGACGAACGAACGAGAAAATCTGTATTATGACAAAAGGCGTTCCACGACGGCGCGCACGTCCGTGCCATCAGCACGACCGGCCACCGCTTTCATTGCGATACCCATCGCTTTTCCTTTGTCCGTAACCCCAGAGGATTGTACCGCGTTTTGCACGATGGCTTCAAGCTCCTCAGGAGAAAGCGCTGGTGGTAAATAGGTCTGGAGAATCGTGAGCTCCGCCTGCTGACGATCTGCGAGGTCTGTTCTTCCTGCGGCAAAGAAGTCTCGAAGCGCGTCTTGGTACTGTTTCATCATGGTTTTGATGACCGCTTGCACTTCTTCATCGCTTAATTCGTGCTGCACGTCGATCTGCTTATTTTTGAGAGCGGTGCGCAGCATGCGCAACGTGGAAAGCCGGATTTCTTCTTTAGCCCTCATCGCCTCTTTCATGTCATGGTCAATCGATTCAATCAGGTTCATATACACTCTATAGTACAAGAATAACATCAAATTCTCAACGCCGCTCCTCTCTTATACGTGGCTAGCCGTCGCATCTGAAAGAGCGAAGATCATCGCCTGTTCATAGGCGCTTTTCGCAGCCGTAGAACCTTCTTTTTTTGCCGCTCGCTCAAGCTCTTGGCGACGTACCTCCCACTCAGAAAGAAGCTCTCGTATGGCCATTTGAGACTCTTTCCATAAACGTGCCTCAAGCTGTGGCAGCAGGAGCTGAAGCTCGGTACGTTCTGCCTCATGAAGAGCGAAGTCCGCTAAGGGCGAACGGAGCACTCGATCAAGCGACACCGTCTCTTCACGAGCAGCGATCCGTCGAAGAAGCACCTGCGTCGTCGGTAAGGCCGCTCCGAGTACCCACTCCCACATCAGCGCCTCTTGTTGCTCGCGAAAGGCTCGCGTCGCACACCGAGGGGCCCACGTGGCTTCAGCACAGGCAAGAAACTGCCGCTCTTCGGCATCACTCCAACGATCCGCGAGAGCGTCTTCTATCAGGGCCTCAACCGTTTGACGAAGGCTTCCGTCGGTATACGGCCACCACCGCATCAGCGCATCCATGCGGTCATGGCGAGCCTCTTCTCCAAGGGTACGCGTCGCGAGATTCATGCTGATAGCATACCACGAAACCCGCTCTCGCGTTACACGAAGCCAGCTACTGCCGAGCCTGTACGCGAGCTTGCAAGAACGCAAGAAGCTCTTCGCGTGGAACGCTTACCTGATCCACCTCGCCACGAATACGCAAGGTGAACGGCTCGCCCGCCGCTTCTTTTTCGCCTACCACGATAGAAACAGGAAGTTTCATGCGTTCAGCTTGACGAATCTTCTTGCCCACGGACTCGGAAGAATCATCCACCTCTACGCGAAAACCCGCTTCACGCAACCATGCGCCAATCTCATGCGCTGTATCGGCGTATCGGTCAGCCACGGAGGCAATCCCCACCTGCACAGGCGCGAGCCACAGCGGAAACACACCTGCCGTATGCTCAATCATGACGGCCATAAACCGCTCAATCGATCCCATGATCGCGCAGTGAATCATGACGATCGTCTCTTTTTCGCTTTGTTCGTTCACACACGTCAGACCGAAGTTTTTTGGTTGCGTAAAGTCGAGCTGGATCGTCGCCACTTGATGCGTACGTCCAAGCGAGTCTTTTGCCATGAAGTCGATTTTTGGTCCGTAGAACGCCGCTTCCCCAGGACCGTCAATCCACGAAGAGCCTTTTTGCTCCAGCACATCGCGAAGAGAGGATTCAGCAAGCACCCAATCTTCAAGAGCACCTTGGTATTTTTGCAGGTTATCTGGATCGCGTCGTGAAAGACGAGGCGTAAGTACAAAGCCAAAAGCTCCGTAAAAGCGCGTGATGATCTGCCAAATAGACTCAACTTCTTGCGCAATCTGCGAGGTTCGACAAAACACGTGCGCATCATCCTGCGTGATAGATAGCACGCGAGACAAACCGCCCAATTCACCCGACTGTTCGTCGCGATACACCATGGTTGTTTCTGCGTAGCGAATCGGCAGATCGCGATACGAACGCTGTTCATGATGATAAATCTGCGCATGATGCGGACAGTTCATGGGCTTCATGGCGAATTCATGCCCATCACGCGTCTGAATCTTAAATAAATCATCCGCGTATTTTGCCCAATGTCCCGATGTTTCGTACAGGTCACGCTTGGTGATATGCGGAATCGTCACCCGTTGATAGCCGTACGGCTTGCGCAAAGACCACACAAAGTCATTCAACGCTTCACGCAACGCCGTTCCTTTTGGCGTCCAAAGGGGCAAACCAGGACCAACTAAATCAGAGAACAGGAATAAGCCGAGCTCTTTGCCGATCTTTCGGTGGTCGCGTTTTTCCGCCTCCTCGATCATGTGTTGATGAGCAACGAGATCTTCTTTTGTTACGAAGCACCATCCATAAATACGCTGCAACTGTGGGTTCGTTTCTTTTCCGCGCCAATACGCTCCAGCGAGCTTAGTCAGCTTTACCACGCCAATCTCTTTTGCCTCGCTCACGTGCGGACCGCGACAGAGATCTACAAACTCTCCCGTCTTGTAGACAGAAACCGCCTCCACAGAGTCCACCACCGCATCACCTACGTCTTTCATCGCCGTTGTGCCTCGATCACGCAAATCGCGCAACAGCTCAACTTTATACGGCTGGCCTAGTTGCTCAAACAAGGCAATAGCCTGCTCGATATTCATCTCTTCACGCACGAAGGCCGGATTCTCTTTTTGAATACGCTGCATTGTTTCTTGAATACGCGAAAGATCGGCGGCAGTGATAGGTGTTGGCGTCTCGACATCGTAATAAAATCCATGTTCAACAACAGGACCAACGCCAAACTTTGCCCCTGGATACAGTCGCTGAATCGCCGCCGCCATCACGTGCGCCGCACTGTGCCGCCGTTCATCAAGAGAAAAAGACATAGACCTTGGCATAATGCCAAGGTCTTCACCCTTCCGTCAAGCGAGTTTTTGCCTCTATTTGAGCTCAATTTGAATATGGTCCGATAGGCGTGGAAGCTTTCCAAGCCATCCAGGTCGCAAACGAACCTCCGCCGACTCCACCCCTTCTAAGCTGCGTAGTTGAGATTCTACCTCGTCACGAGGCTTGCCCGCGAGCGCAGATGGCTGGAGCGCGGGATTCGTCGACATCAATCGGTACTCCGCATTGCTAATCACCCGAAGACGCGCTCGGCCGCCCTCTTTATCCACTGATTCAGGGACGTAGATAAAGTCTTGTTCGGTAAATGGGAGAAACTCTTGCCCTTCTGGAAGTTTTTCGCGAAGACGCGCACGTACCAGTTGCTGCATGTCATCCGAAGAGTAAAAGACCCCAACCACCTCTACATCCACTTGCGCGGTAAAATTCTCCGCTACTTGCCCGGCGCGAACACTTGCCGACTTACCCGTCGTATTCACAAAGTACGCCGCACCCGTAAAGCGAGCATCGTCCATATTTGCCAATAGCAACTTCTTTGCTTCTTCTACCACTCGATTAGTGAGTTCGTCGTACGCGAGATCTAGGTTCTGCTGCGTAACAATTTTTCGCTCGCCTCCCGTTCCGTTACGCGGCGTAGGAGCTGGTACTGGATTTGGCGTAGGGGTAGGCGCCGGCGCTGGCTTTACAGCAGCCCCTGTCGTGGCAAGAGTGAACGCTTCAGAAGATTCTGCGTAGATGAGCGGCTGAAGATCGATCCATAGCCCCGGAATCGTAAACTTCGTTGGACCAATCGCAAACGCTTCTCCCGGCTGATCTGCTACCACCTGCACCGACGCTCTTCCACCCGAAGGAATGACCACCCGACTACTTAAGCGATAGAGCTTTCCATCTTGCGTTAAAAGACGCGTTTTTTCGACAAGTGTTTGAGCCTTGGAGTACGTATTTACAATCGTCACCTGCCCACGTGCATAAGCTGTGGCTGTAGGCGATGTCGTCGTTGCCGCAACCGCCGTGGAGCTCGATGGCGTAACCACCGGTACCGATGATGAAGTCGTCGCCCCCGTAGAGGTCGTGCCCGATGATGGCGCTGGAGCTGGTGCCGATTCCGCTACACCCGCAACAGTAAACTCCCATGTTTTTCGCATGGGAAGCGTAAGTACCTTGCCCGCAATTTGTGAGCCGCCTCCTGGTTGCGACACAATCTCAACCACGTTTTCTCCACGAACGGCCGTACGTTTTGCACGAATCGTAATTTCTGCTTTTGCCGAAGAAAGCCACACAACCCCCAATAACACCACGGCAGTAATCCCAAAAAAGGTATAGGCGATTTTTCGATAAAACGCCGCATGTGAAGGCGACGAAAACGTTGGCGTCGTCAGAGGGACTGTGGGGGTGCGTCGAGGTGGGCGAACGTTCATAGCAAAAGGACTGTGAGAAGTATAGCACACTTATTCACCTAAACGAAGCAAAAGCACGCTTGGTTCAGAGATCACCCTTGCAATAAAAGGCAAAAGTACCGCTACAAGCACAGAAAACCCCATAAAACCAACACCTATCCACGATATCGTTCGCAGCCAACGACCACGCTCCGGCATCGCTAAACGCGAAACTTGTTCTCGATCAGTTGATCCATAGAGCGCTCGAAGTTCCTGCGTCACCAGACGATCGCGCTTGTCAACAGAAGATGCACGCGAAGATGCGCGGCGCGATGAGGCCGTACGTTTTGTTGTTGGTCGGCGAGAATTAGTTCGAGAGGTTGGCATAGCGGTCAAAAAGGACAACGATCTCTTCGTCTTGCTCCAAGGATTCTCGGGTGAATGTAAGCGTTCCTGGTCGTATACGCTCGATTCCCGGCGAGCTAGAGAGCACTTCCCATCCCACTGGATACTGGATAGTGGCTCGGTACGCTCGATCCGCCCCAGATTGGCGCATCACCTGCAGTCGATAGGCATCCGTCACCTGTGTAAGCGTGGCTGATGTTCCCAGCGCTTGGCGCGTATCCGCTGTCGTCTTTGCGAGCTCGTACACAAGACGAAACACCCCCTCTGTTTGCGGACGAAGCTGAATCCATCCTCCAAACACCGTCCTTCCAAGCTCAGTTCCTTCATCAAGCCATGCACCTCCTGCAAGCATACGCTTAGTGGTTGATGCCTGACCCGGAAACAGCTCTTCGTGTTCCGTTGGACGCTCAAAGAGCGCTTCAGCAGGAGGTTCAACCCCCTCCGCCGTGAGCAAGCGCGACCCCATAGGAGTAAAGACTCGTAAGTACTGCACATTATTCGCTCCATAGAACAAAGCATTCGTCACAGCTGTATGAGCACGCTCCAAGGCAACCGATTCCTGCACCCTCCCCGTCTCTTGAATCGTGACTTGATGAATCACCTTCTCACGTATCGCTGCATCCGATTTTTGTCCGGCGATATTCGCCCCTATCACTCCAAGAAAGGACCCCAAATCATCTTGAGACCATTCGCCCGTCCAACCAAAACTCCTTGCCAGCGACTGCTCTTCTGGCCGAGCGAGCCATAGTTGCGCTTCTTTGGTTTGCAACGCTCTCCCCATCACCGCCAAAACATCCGGCAACCGCTCCGGAGGCAATGTTTGCAACCGTGCTACCACCTCTTGATACAAATCTCCGATAAAGGCCTTTGGGGTATTTTGCTCTTTATCGTATTCTAATTCCACCGCTTTTTGCGTTTCAAAGACGACGTTTTCCGCTGTTAATACCTTCCCATATTGAGGCATCTCGATCGGCCCTGTTAACCCCACCAAGGTTGGCAAAATCGTCGCATTCACCGCCACGATCCCATCGATCGTTGGCTGGCCCGCGGCGCTCCAAAAGCGCTGGAGAATACCCGCCGTCTCAGCAAAGTCCGGAGACCAATTCGCGTCCTGAAATTCCCAACGCTGACCAACGAGCTGCAACGGCTCAGGAGGAATCCACCGCTTTTTGAGCTGACTACGCAGATCATACGGCCCGCCTCCCGGAATCGTGATACGCTTGATCGCGCCACGATCAACAGTGACTTCCGCATACGACCCCATAAATCCACCAGATGGACGAAGCTCGGCTTGATTCTGAAAAACTAGCAAGTACGCTCTTGGACGTTCGCTTCCGAGCATCGCTCGTAACGTTCTAAAAAGCGTCGGCGCATCACGAACAAGTGGCTCTACTGCAAAGAGCTCGGTCTGCAAACGCTGAACCTGCTCTCGATAAGCCGAAGGAACCCCCTCAAGAGGCAGTCGCTGCGCCGCTTGATAGACACGCTCAATAAAAGGCGCGGCTTCATCGATGTACTGCTGCAAGCGATTCAACCGATCTTCAGGAGACCCCGCGTCAGCCGCCATCACACGTTGCCCTCCCATGGCCAGCAAACGCGCCGCCTCACCTCCTTCACGAGCCATCGTAAACAGAGCGTCCGCCGCACGCGCCTCTTGATGCACTCCGGGAATATAGCGAGCAATCGCGAGCGGAACCGCGGAACTCCCCTGCAACGAACCAACCACGCGCTGCACATCGGTAAAACGCCTTTGCCAATCCTCCAATGAATTCAATGAAAAAGGCCTCTCGGCAACGGTCATGGCTACGCGCTGAACGTCCTGCGCCTGGCGAACAACGCCTCGCGACCAAGCTACCGCCCCTGCGGGCAACGCGATAAAGCACGCAAGCGCGATAAACGTAAGCAAAAATCGTTCGTGACGCACATGCGGTTCAACCTGTGGAACGCTCCACGCCGACCCTTCTACCAGCTGTTCTTGCCCCGTATCAGCCAAACGCTCTTGGCGTAGGCGCTCTTGATATACCGCCTCTTCTTGCTGCGCTCGACGCGCATCCGATCGACGCGCAAACCACGAGCGAGACCCCTTAGACGTCGGCAAGGTCTCCGCTGATTGCGGCATGGTCGCGATAGCCTCTTGCTCTTGTACCCCTTCTTGCGACAGTGAGCTTAACGGAACGCAGATCATCACGTCATCCGCCGATACAGGGGTAGGAGCTTTTATCGACGAAGCTGTTCGCGAAGGACGCCACGCGATAAATGGGCGACGAAGATGTGACCACACTCCTGGGCGCGCCTCGCGACGAGCCTCTTCTTCTTTCGCGGGCGTAAATTGATCGTAAAAAAAGCTCTCATGCAAGGATTCAACCCATAGATCCGCCGTCTTCGCGAGCAGTGCGTCTAATCCTGCTGATTCAGCCATCGGGGTTTTCCACGCGTGCATGTGCCGATGAAAAGCGTCGCGATGCTCGACAATGGGCTTTCCCACGCGTCCACGCAAACGAATCACATGCGGACTGGGCTCATGCGCCGCATAGCGTACCGACACAGACTTTGAACGCTGTACCTGATGACGAATGCGCAGCTCTTGCGCCTGTTCGAGATCGCGCTGATACGCGCCATCATCCTGCGAACGTTTTCCTACCCGATGAATATCTGGCGCACACACAGCCCCCTCCTGCTCAATCACAACTTCGAGCTGGGCTTCGAGCTGCTCTTGTTGCCGCTTTCGGCGCTCTTCTGACGAAGAAGAGGAAAAGGAACGTGCAATCATTCAAGGGTACGTATC
>JAGOUA010000008.1 GCA_018061485.1 Patescibacteria group bacterium | reverse complement strand
CACTCAAGGATGTTTTTCGCAAAAAAGAGGCAAAAACCCGTCTAGAAGCGCTTGACAAAACCCCAAAAAATGGGTATACTGTCCTGTCCTCTGGAGAGCGTTTTCTCGGAGGGATCACCTTTACAACCGGGGCGAACAGCCCCAGAAAGGAGCGACGCTATGCCGTCGCTACTCGCCGACGCCTTGGGCCTTGTGATCTTGGTGGCGGGGACGTTCCTCGTCACCGCCAGGAGGGCCCAGTGGCTCCCTTGGCTTCCGCGCAGCCGCGGGTCCGAGCCTCCCCAGGCTCCCCGCAACACGCCGCTTCGGCGGACGAAGGGCGACGGGAACCCTCCCCCGCCCAAGAACGCGCGGATCCGTCCGCGAGACGACGGCGACGCCCTCCGGTGCTACCTCGCCCTCACGGGTGTGACGGCCTTGATGGCGTTCGTGCTCGGTGGGTGTGGCTTCATGCCCCCCGCCGTGCGCACGACGCACATCGAGACCCCGACCGTGTCGGGTGAGAATGCCACGGCTTCGTACACCGAAGTCGGCGGCGTCGTGAGCTCGGTACGAGTGCGCAACCCACCCAACATGATGAACGAATGCGTTCGGTATTTCACCGACGCGTTCGATAGGATGCGTCGGGCGGGGATGCTTTCCCAACCCAGCCAAGAGCACTGGTGGGTAGCCGTTCAGCGACAGATGCAGGCGCTCAATACGCCGCAAATGTGCCTGAACTACGCCACCAACGGCGTCGGCATGTACGGAGCAGGAGCCTTCAACGGCTTCGGCGCCGTCGGTGGATGGGGCATGGGCCCCTTCCCCGGCGGGCTCCGCTTCAAGGTTGGGGGTAAGTGATGAATCGCCTCATCCTTCTGACCTATGCGGCCCTCGCCCCCCTCCTCGCCGTCGCCCTCAACGCCTGTGCCGCCCCTTACGGGAACACGGGTATGGCAGCGATGGCGGGCCGTGGCCTCGGTCCTGGAACCATGGGCGCGCAACAAGCGCTCATGGGACAACAGGGTATGGGCATGATGGGCATGCCCTTCGGCAACGTGGGGTGGCAATATGCAGGTTCGGGCTTCGACCCGGCCATGCAGCCGATGATTGCGGCCCAACAGGCGATGAACACCGTGTATGCGGTGTCGCCCAACGGCACGGTCTTCCACCCTATGCCGCAACCGTCCCCGGCCCCCGCCGTCGGCAC
This sequence comes from Patescibacteria group bacterium, assembly GCA_018061485.1. Taxonomy (GTDB): domain Bacteria; phylum Patescibacteriota; class Patescibacteriia; order 2-12-FULL-60-25; family 2-12-FULL-60-25; genus JAGOUA01. Next base: position 20,700 of record JAGOUA010000008.1, on the reverse strand, counting down.
CGCTTCCCAAGCGGCCCCCGCCGATGGGTACGCCACCCAAGCCCAGCTCCGCGCTGTGGCAGGTCGCGTACACCGCAACGCCGAAGAAGCGGCTCGCGCCATCGAGACCCTTCGCCGGCAACGTCGGTGATCACCTCTCTCGCGGGACACATGGAACTCTTCTTCTTTCACGAAGAATGATGGATCTGTGTCCCGCCCCCTCTTTGCCTCATCAAGTGATTGATGCGTTAAAGAGGGGAACAAGCATTCTTGCGCCCTCGTTCTTGTTCAATCGTACCATCAACAAAAAACCGCCCCCCAGGGGGCACGGAGCACGATCATGAAGAACGTCCTCGTTTCTGCCCTCCTCTCCCTCTTCGGAGCGCTCGCCCTCGAGGCTTGCGCTCCCATCAACGGCGAGGTGGAGACGCCCCGCACCCCCACCCGCGCCTCGAGCGCGACCACGAGCGGCGGCGAGACACCGTCCGCGACCGCCTCGCCCTCCGGGGATGAGTGCAGCACCAGCACCAACCCCGTCGTCCTGGCTCGTTGCAACGAGCGCCGGAGCAGTGAGGTACAGGAGCTGCTGCGAAACAACGCGCAGCTCACCCAGGCTGTCACGCGCGTGACGGCCGCGTGTGAGACTTCGCGCGACCCCGGCGTGCGGACGTTGTGCGATGCCGTGAACCGGGTCGCCCCCCGCCCCACGGCGGTCACGACCGCCGGGGCACAGCCCCCCGTGGCGGCCCCCGCTCCCGTAGCGGCACCCGTCCCCGTGGCGACCCCTGCCCCCGCTCCCGCGAGCGCCGGGACTCCGCCGATGGGGATGCCGATGCCTGGGATGCTCCCGGGCATGATGCCGGGCGTGGGCGGTACCCAGACGCCGTTCCGCGTCATGCCCGGTGGCACGATCGGCAACATGAGCGGCCCCGATGGCGCTGCGCCGTGGACCTCGCAGGGAGGTATCATGGGCCTCTCCGAGTTCACCATTGGCTTGGTGAACGTGCCCTTTCCTGTAGAGGTGTTCGTCAACGGGGTGCGCGTTTGCCACACCCAAGACGGATTCAACTTCACGCAGGTGACGTTCCAAGGACGCACCTTCTGCGTGGTCCCTCCTCGGGAAGCCGGCAACACGGATCTGAGCTTCCTGGCTCATGATCCCAGCCGACGGCAGGAGGTCATCCTGCGCGGCTGGAACTACAACAGCTACGTGGGGGTGACCAGCACGGTTGGCACCGTCACCGTCCATGTAACCCCTGCCCGGTACCGCGGGCGAATGACGAGCGTTACATCAGCGGACTTCCAGTAAAACCCAGACCCCCGTACTCATCCTGAGCAACGGGGGTCTTATAATTCTCCTAATAGCAAAAATATTCTTACGTGCCCGCCGTTACTCGTACAAGCTGATCTAGAACAAAGCTCGAGAGCGCGAAGGAAGTTACGATAATCACTAATCCAATGATCGCATTTTTGATGTACTGCTTCGCCTTATCTGCCTGCGTACTATCCCCACCAGAGGTCATCCAAAGAAAACCTGCGTACAGAAAGTACAGAAGAAGAAGAACCCCCAAAAATCCAAGAATAATGTTAATAACCGTTCCAACTAGCGCTTGAGGGGTTTGGGTGGAAGCGATCCCCGCTCCATCTGCAACGACCCTCGTGAGATCCCTACCTGGTTGCCCAGCGGTAAATGGATTCGCGCGTGCGAACGCCGTAAGCGGAAGCACTGCAGCGGTTGCTACTGCCACCGCTCCATAGAGACGTGGTTGTAAAAGCTTCATAGAAGAATAGAGAGAGTTAAACCGTTTAAGTTGCACCAAAAGAACTACGGTGCAGAAGTACGGATTGACGGAGGAGGCGGTCCACCCGCTGGAGGCGGAGGAGCCCCTGGCGTCACCGAACTAGCTGGATTCGTGATACGCGCGACCTGATCAAGCACAAAGCTCGAGATCACGAACGCGAGAGACACGATCACCAAACCAATGATGGCATTTTTGATATAGCTCTTTGCTTTGTCTACCTGACCCGCGTCTCCTCCGGACGTCGTCCACAGAAAACCCGCATACAAGATATACAACAGCAAAAGAACGCCCAAAAACCCCACCGCGATACTAATGACATTTCCAATAATCGTGGTGACACATGAGGTACCCGAACAGGCCCCGCTCAATCCTGCCGTACTCGCTGCGCTCGTTACCCCCTGTCGCAGCGCGGCCGCTTGAGCAAACACAGACACAGGAAACAGTCCAGCGATCAACGCAGGGACAGAGAATAAGAAGCGCGAAGAAGACATGAGAGAAAAAGAAGGAACCTGTTATGCAACCACCATCCAAACATTCGGCCTGAGGCTTATCAGATGAGATGAGCTACTGGAGCCCTCCATCGAGCCTCTGGGTAAGGCGAGAAACCATCTGCCACGGCTTATCAGATGAGATGAGACGCGCTGAGCTGGACCGAGAAGGGACCGGAGGCGCACTAATAGGTGCGGTGAGGACCCTTCTCGGGAAGCTCAAGCGTATCGCTCAGCTGGGAAGCCGACTATAAGCCGCCGGATGATCCGCCCGTCGTTGCCGTCAACAAACTCGTAATCACGAATCGTGTGATAGCCCAAGCGGAAAGAATAATCGCGAGACCAATAATACCGGACACAATCAAGTTTTTTGCTTCGGACGTCTTTTCTTCGTTACCACCAGAAATCATGTACTTAAATCCACCAACAAGCACGATGATTACCGAGATAATACCGAGGAAGCTCAGCGCTACGTTAATGATACGAGCGGCTGTTTGACGCACGTCTCCACCACCCAAACGAATACCACTTTGTTCAATCGCCGTTACACCAAGGTCGTCAGCGGTCAACGTTCCGGTCGAACGCGTTTGCGCGAACGCCGCGGATGGAGCGAACATACTCACCACCATACCAATGGTGGCCGCGCGAGCAAAAAAAGCTTTTGCTGCTGTCATGAGAGTTCACCCCCTTTCTGGAATAGCGATAGGTACATAGTGTATGCGCGACAGGTGTCGCAATCAATACAGAAGGGAGTATACCACATCCGCCCAAACCACAACATCTCGTCAAGGGGACGTCTGTATTTGGTGACCTGCTTGCGTTTCACTTCGAGTCATCCTCGTCGCACCTATCAGTGCGTCTCCGGCGACTCTCGTTCCAACGCTTCGTATCTCATCCAAATCCAAACGTCCTGCAACGAGTTCTTTTGGATGAGATGCGCTGATCCGGGAACCAGAAGGAGGAGAGTTCGTCTAGTTGCGGAAGATGCAATAGCCCAAAACAGGCAGAGCTGAGAACGCACCATTTTGGATGAGATGCGACGTGTTGGACTGAGGAAAAACCGGAGACGTACAGATACGTACGTTGAGGATTTTTCTGAGGGAAACACAAGCAGCTCGCCAAAATGGTACGTTCTCTTGTTGACGACCCTATACCCTAGGGTATAGGGTATATACATGAACCACTCCTCTTCTCACAAAAAACACGGAGAACCCAACAAAAAGGCTCAAAGCGTTGTAAATATGGCGCTTGGCAGTCTCGCCAACATCCCTTCGATGGTCGAAGATGGGCGTTATTGTCCCGATGTTATTCAGCAAGTGGACAGCGTCATTGGCTTGTTGAATCGCGCGCGGGAAGAACTCCTCAAAGAACACCTCGCCTCGTGTTTGCTGGACCGCCTCAAGACGGATAAAGAAAGCTCCATCAAAGAGCTCCTCAAGATTTATCAGATGCGCTAACTCCTCTCATCGCTTCTTCCTATGAACACCCTCCCTCTCGCTCTTGGCGCTTCAATCAGTATCGTAAGTCTTATGCTGGGCGTTGGTATTGGCTACAGCCTCACGCCAGAATATCGAGAAACCATGTACACACAAATGGATATGGGGCTGGATCGAGCCGATGCCTTGGTTGATTTACGCTATTTGAATACGATGATTGCGCATCATCGTTCGGCGATGCTCCTCGCAGAGCAAGCACTCGCGAGCCAGCGCTCAGAAGTACGTGACCTTGCCGCCATGATTCTTCGCGACGAACCTCCTGCCATCGACGAACTCTACACCTGGAAGCGCGAGTGGTACAGCGACACACGCCGCGTGCGAGACCCACGTGTCGTGAATCTGGGTGAATGGGACGAATCGTTTGATCTCCGGTTTTTGAATGCGCTTATCACCCACCACGAAGAAGGCATCGTCATGACACAGCAGATCCGTCAATCATCTAGCCGCCAAGAGGTTATCAAGAATGCAGACGCCGTCGAGACGTTTTTGCGTACGACTGGCGACACGTTGCGCGCATGGCGAAGTGAATGGTATCCATCAGCTCGCTAATCGCTTTTTTGTATGCAGTCTCACCGTTTTCGCGTACAAGGCATGCACTGCGCTAGTTGCGCGACGATCATCACCAAAGCACTCAGTAAGCTCCCCGGTATTCAAGACGTAAGCGTGCAACAAACGACCGAACAAGCTCGCGTAGCGTTTACGGATACTCCGCTCTCAGAACAGGCGTTAAACCAGGCGCTCGCGCCTCTTGGCTATTCCCTCGAATCCCTTGATGCACCAACGCAACCTCAACAGACGCCGAAGCACGATCATGCCGCTCTGTTACGGGAACAGCTCGTGTTTGCGCTCCCCATCACCTTGCTTGTGTTTGCGATCATGACCTGGGACGTGCTCGCGCGCCTCACAAGGAGCGTACCCAACCTCCCCCTCCCCATGGCGTTCGTGGATGGTATGAGCTTTTTGCTCGCCACCGTGATGCTTGCGTGGATGGGCCGGCCGTTCTTGCAAGCCGTCACCCGTTTTATCAAGCACGGTGCAGCAAACATGGACACGCTTATCGGCATTGGAACCATCACCGCGTATGGATACAGTGCGGGCATACAGCTGTTTCCCGAAATACGCCAAGCCCTCAATCTTCCCGCATACACCTATTTTGACGTGACTATCGTGGTGATTGGTTTTGTGATTTTTGGAAAATATCTCGAAGCGCGGGCAAAACAAAAAACGGGAACGGCTATCGAAAAACTCATGGCCCTACAAGCAAAACATGCCCTTGTATGGCGAGACGGCGCGGAGCAGACGATCCCCCTTGAAGAACTGCGCCTGACCGACATCCTCATCATCAAGCCCGGAACAAGCATTCCCACGGACGGCGTGATTCTGGAAGGATCTTCCGCGATCAACGAGTCCATGATCACGGGAGAGTCCCTCCCTATCGATAAAACCGTGGGCGATACGGTGATTGGCGGCACGATGAATACCTATGGATCGCTCCGCTGCCAGCCAACGCGCCTGGGTAACGACACATTGCTCGCTCACATCATTCAAACCGTCCAAGACGCACAGGATTCGAAAGCACCCATTCAATCGTTCGCGGATCGCGCCTCGAGCGTCTTTGTCCCCATCGTGCTGGCAATTGCGGTCATCGCCTTGGTCGCGTGGCTGAGTATTGGAACTATCACCCTGGGTTTTTCCACCGCTCTTTCGTACGGCCTTCTCTCGTTTGTGAGCGTCCTGATCATCGCTTGCCCGTGCGCGCTTGGTCTCGCCACCCCAACAGCGATGACCGTCGGCATCGGCAAGGCGGCAGAACGAGGCATCCTCCTCAAAACCACCGAAGCGATCGAGGCGCTGAGCCATGTTCGCGCGATCGTCTTTGATAAGACAGGCACCCTCACTCAAGGAACCCCTCGTGTCACCAACGCTCTTGTTCTTGATGCATCGGTAACAGAATCAGGATTGCTCACGCTTGCTGCCAGTGTCGAAGCGCCCTCGGAGCATCCGCTCGCCAACGCTCTCATGGATCACGCGCAAGAACATGGCCTCTCCATAGTGCCCGTAAAACACTTTCAAGCGCTTCCCGGAATAGGCGTGCGGGGTGAGATCGAGCGCACGCACATAACCGTGCGAAAGCCACAGCAGACGGACACCCATCCCTCGTTAGAAAACTGGCAATCCGAAGGAAAAACGGTGGTACTCGTTGAACGAGATAGCACCGTTCTCGGCATGATCGCCCTTGCCGACACTATCAAGCCAGAAGCGCGCGAAGCGATTCAATCCCTCCAAGATCGCGGCATCACCACCATCATGCTCACAGGCGATAACGAACGCGCCGCTCAAGCCATCGCTCATCAAGCAGGAATCTCTGAAGTGATCGCCAACGTCCTTCCAACAGAAAAAGCGCAAAAAATTCAAGAGCTGCAAACAACTTACGGACATGTCGCCATGGTCGGTGACGGTATCAACGACGCTCCGGCTCTCACACAAGCCGACGTTGGGATCGCGATGGCAACAGGTACTGACATCGCCATCGAGGCCGCCGACATCATTCTGTTGCGAGGCGACATTCTCAAAACACGTGATGCCGTTCTTCTCACCCGTCGTACCATGCGAATCGTTCGTCAGAACCTGTTTTGGGCCTGTATCTACAATGGTATTGGCATCCCCCTTGCCGCGGGCGCATTCTATCCTCTTTGGGGTGTGTTGCTTCATCCTGTTTTTGCCGGTGTCGCCATGGCCTTGAGCAGCGTTTCCGTGGTGATGAACGCCCTTCGTCTACGTCTGCGCTAACCTCGCACCTATGCCCACCTCTTCTTCCCTTACGCTCTTTGTTCAAGGAACGCATTGCGCCGCGTGCAAACTCGTTCTCGAAGACAGTCTTCCGACCGTCTCAGGCGTACACGCTGGAACGATCAACCTTCGTGAACAAACCGCCCATCTCACCATTGATCCAACCATCTCCATCGAAACGCTTATTCAAGCTCTGAATGCCGCCTACGCGGAACAAGGCTACACCTTTACCCAACACCCTCCCGGTAAAAAAACCCGTCTCTCGCAAGACGTGCTGAGTACAGCCATCCCTCTTGGGCTACTCGTTCTAGCCCTGTTCTTTCTCCTGCAAAAAAGCGGTTGGCTTGCGCTTGATATCGACGGAACAATCGGTCCACTCACGAGCTTTACCCTTGGGATCATCGCCTCGCTCTCCACGTGTCTCGCGATTGTGGGGGGTCTCGTTCTCTCGATCTCTGCACGCGCGACACAAGCTGGCTTGCGTACTACGCGCCCCCTGCTCTTGTTTCATGCTGGTCGTCTCGCAAGCTTCGCTCTGTTTGGTGGGCTCGTGGGAATACTGGGCGGACTCATTGGCGTTGGTGGACGTCTGACCGCCGCCCTTGGCTTACTCGCCTCGATCGTGATGATGGTTCTTGGTTTGCGCCTCCTTGGTTTCAAGAGTGCGCCTCTTGCCACGCTTTCGCCATCCTTCTTTCGTCGCTGGAAAAACACGGCCGAAACCGCTCCTCTTTCTGGCTTCTTTCTTGGCGTAGGAACGTTTTTTCTTCCGTGCGGCTTTACCCAGTCCATGCAAATCGTTGCCCTTTCAAGCGGATCGTTCTTCCAAGGAGCGCTCATCATGACCGCCTTCGCTCTTGGAACCCTCCCCGTCCTGACAGGACTCTCCTTCGGCTCCCGCTCACTCGGAACATCTACGCGCGCCTCACTCTTTTTTGCAACGACAGGCGTTGTTGTGATAGGACTTAGTCTTCTCGGCATCCTGTCTGGCCTCACGGCTCTCGGGGTTTTACCAGCCCTCATTCAATGGTAATCTTCCTGTATGAAACTCATCGTCTCCGCCACCGTCAGCCTGACCCTTGTGGGCGTTCTCGCCTTTGCCTTGTGGCACCGACCAAGCACCCCGCCACCGCTTGATGGTGCGACACCCGTTGTCTCTGTAGAAAATGGCGTGCAAGTGGTACGCCTCTTCGCGAAAGGCGGGTACTCGCCAAGCCGTCTTGAGGTGCAGGCCGGTATTCCCACCGAGCTCATCGTCGAAACACGAAGCACCTACGATTGCTCACGCGCTCTCGTTATTCCTTCACGCAACATCGATCTCTTGCTTCCCGCCACGGGACAAGAACGCCTCGCCCTTGGAACACTCGCTCCAAACGAACGCCTTGATGGATCGTGCAGCATGGGAATGTACGCCTTTTCTTTGCAAGCGATCTAAAAACACCCCGTCGGGGTGTTTTTTGCGCCTACGAAAAGATTATTTCTTGCAGCAACCGCCCTTCATTTCTCCCCCTTCACCCATCTGGCAGCAGGCACCATCTTTCTTTCCTTTACAGAGGCAGCACATCAGCGAAAGCGAACCGGCGCCTGTAAATGCCAGCGCCAACACTCCGCCAAGAGCGGTGAATGCTGCGCTTCCCTCGGTGAGACTTGCACCGTGCACCCCAAAGAAGGCGACGAGCATCACGACCGCCAACAAGCCGGCAGCCACACGAACGCCAAATCCAACGAGCAACGCGATACCACCCAACAGCTCGGTTAACGCCGCAGCATACGCAAAGAAGGTTGCTGCAGGGAATCCAAGGCTTGCTACCCCACCAATAAACATCTCCATGTTACCGAGCTTCATCCAGCCATTCATCACGAACAAAATACCCAAGAAGACACGAAGGATAAATAATCCCGTGGAAAGCCCATGCTTTTGACACCATTGGTGACAGGAAGAGGTATTCATAGTAGTGCCTCCAGCCTATCAAGCGGGTGTGCCACTATCAAGAACCCATCCCAGAATCTCTTTTTAGCGACGAACAAGAAGCTTATAGACTAGCGGGCGCATCACCCGATCAAACGTACCGGCATCAGCATGGCGAAGCGTTCCCCATCGTTCCTTAAAGCGAGTGATCCCTTCCCAGCTCGCGCGATCGTCAGCTCCCGTTCCAGAGATACTGTTTCCCCCTCCAAAGTCATACCACGCGTATCCTTCTTGTAGCGCGGCGAAGATTGCCGACCACTGCAATGCGTATGGCGCCATCTTTTCGCGATCTTCCGACGAAGACGCGCCGTACGCATACATCACCGTATCACCGCACAAGATCTCGATATTCGCCGCGAGAGGCTTACCCAAGCACTCAGCGATACGCAAGCGCGCATGCCCCGTTGTGGAAAGCGTCTCAAACACCGTGCGTAAATACGCCTCACTATGCCCCGTGAACTCATCCCGTTCTTCGGTTTGTTTATGAAGCGCAAAGAAAATGGGAAGATCCTCGATGGAGCTTCCGCGGATGATCACCGCATGACGCTCTGCCAGGCGAACATTGTAGCGTGTTTTTTTATGAAAGGTCTCAAACAGCTCATCTGCCGTTCCGCGCAAAAGCGTCAAAAAACTGGTCGAGGGATTCATAGAACGCACGCGGCGACCTTCTTGCAACGGCAAAGCTTCAACAAGCGTTTGCGACGCTCGTTGCGTGCGACGACGAGGTTCTACACGTACAAAACAGGCGTTCCACGAAGCGAGTTGCTCTTCGGCGCGCGCAAGAAAGGTCTCAAGATCCCGCGAAGAAACCCCCTCTGCGTACACGGGCCCTTGTGGCGCAAACCAATACACGAGCGGACCGCGACGCTCTTGAACACACTGCATCAAAATACACCTCTCACCATCTTGCCACAAAAAACGTCGAACGGTTTTTTCAAGCGCCTGTTGTACCGTTCCCCATACCCACATCTGCGTAAATGGCGGATACGAAAACCCTTCCAACAGCTGCTGCCACTCCTGCTCGTTGTGACATTCTTGGATGGTCATACTTATTTCGCGAGTACTTTGAGTGCGGCGCGAAGCTTATCGCTCACGTTTTGCACATCTGCTGATACATGTTTGAGCGCTTCACGAGCATCGGCGAGAGAGTAGCCCAAGGACTGCAGCGCGCCCAGGACTTCGGCATCCGTCCCCGTTACCGTCTGCTCTTCCGCGAGCTGTCCTCGTAGATCTAACACAATCTTTTGCGCGGTTTTTTTACCCACCCCCGGAACAGACGTGAGCGTATCCACATCTCCCTGCATAATCGCCTGACGAACCGCGTCGGCCGTCCCAATCGAAAGCAGTGTATTCGCCACTTTTGGCCCCACTCCTGAAACAGACAGCAGTCGCAAAAAGAGTTGGAGATCCGCCGAGGTCGTAAATCCATACAAGTCATGTGCGTCTTCACGAATCACCTCGTGAATATACAAAAAGAGCGCATCGCCTGTTTTGACCATCGCGAGCACGCCGGGTGTCACACCCACACGATAGCCAACCCCCTGAACCTCCAACAAAATATGCTGGACGAATCGCTCAAGGACCACTCCACGAAGAGAACCAATCATAGAACGCAGTGTAAAGAAGAAACCAAAAAGAGGCTAGATGCCTCTTTTTTTATTCTTCGCCAGGCTCACTCTGCACAAACGTCACCGAACTCACCAAGTCACCCGACTCCTTAAAGCGCATCAGACGCACGCCCTGCGTATCACGTCCAAGCGAAGGAACGGATTTAAACGCCGTACGCACCACAATACCGTTCTTCGAAATCATAACGAGATCGCGCTCATCATCCGAATTCGAGATAAAGGCGCCCACCACCCCACCCGTCTTATCCGTGACTTTCGCCGTACGAATACCCGATCCGCCACGACCCTGTGTTTTGTATTCCTGTAAATTTGTACGCTTCCCCATGCCGTTTTCCGTAATCACAAAGAGCTCGAGCATGCCCTTATCTGCCAAGGCTGGGTTGATGATGTCCATGCCCACGACCTCATCTTTTTGACCAAGCTTGATACCGCGTACACCCGTCGCTAAACGCCCCATGGCGCGAACATCCGCCTCTTGAAAACGAATGGACTGCCCGTTACGCGTCACCAGCGAGATATCATCATCACCGGACGAAGGCTTGACCCAAATCAGCTCATCGCCATCTTCGAGCGTGATAGCGATAATGCCGTTACGACGCACGTTATCAAACTGATCCAAGGCCGATTTCTTGATCGTACCGCGACTCGTCACCATCACCAAGTACTTTGCATCATCAATGTCGTCCATCGAGAGCGTGACCGTGACTTTTTCTCCAGGAGAAAGCTGCAAAAAGTTGACCACCGCTTGCCCCTTGGAGGTGCGGCCTCCTTGTGGAAGCTCGTACGCCTTCAAGCGAAACGCGCGACCGCGACTCGTAAAGAACATGAGTTCCGCGTGCGTGTTGGTCGTGAACATCTGACTGACGTTGTCTTCGTCTTTTGTGGACAACCCCACAACGCCCTTACCGCCACGCGCTTGCGTACGGAACGTGTCAGGCGGAAGACGCTTGATGTACCCATCTTCGGTAATCATCACGATCGTGTCTTCTTTTGGGATCAAGTCCTCAACCGAGAATTCACCCACCGGATGGTTCACGATCTCCGTACGACGATCGTCGCCATACTGATCGCGCATTTCCGTGACCTCTGTCTTGATAATGCCGAGCATCTTCTTTTCCGAAGCAAGAATCGACTTCAATTCTTCGATCAACTTCTTCTTTTCGTCATGCTCTTGTTCTACCTTCAGACGCTCGAGGTTGGCGAGCTGTTGCAAGCGCATTTCCAAAATGGCCAACGTTTGACGCTCTGACAGCTTAAACTTGGTAATCAAGTTCGCCTTTGCTTCGTCACGATCTTTGGACTTCTTGATGGTCGCGATCACCTCGTCGATATGCAGAAGCGCAATCATGAGACCCTCCAAAATATGCATGCGATCTTCCGCCTTGGTGAGCTCGTATTGCGTACGGCGCTTAATCACCTCTTTGCGGTGCGCGAGATACTCATCGAGCAACGTGCGCAACGTGAGCACGCGTGGCTGAATACCGTTTTCCACCAAGCAGAGCATGTTCAAGTGGAACGTGTCCTGAAGCGGCGTCATCTTAAAGAGCTGGTTGAGGATCTTTTTTGGATACGCGTCTTTTTTGAGCTCGATCACGATACGAATACCGTCCTTGTTCGACTCATCGCGCAAATCACGAATACCCTCGATCTTCTTTTCGGTGACGAGTTCGGCGATCTTCTCAATCAACGTCGCCTTGTTCACCTGATACGGCAGCTCACTCACCAAAATCTGAAACATGCCGTTCTTTTCTTCCACGATTTCGGTGCGAGCACGCATCACAATACCTCCCTTACCCGTAGAGTACGCCTGACGCATCGCCGCTTTGTCGTAAATAATACCGGCTGTTGGAAAGTCCGGGCCAGGCATATGCGCGAGCAATCCATCCACGGTAATCTCTGGATCCTCGATCAAGGCGATCACCGCATTACACACCTCACGCAGGTTGTGCGTAGGAATGCTCGTGGCCATACCAACGGCAATACCGAGCGTTCCATTCAAGAGCAGGTTTGGCAGTTTGGCTGGCAACACGCGAGGCTCTTCTTCAGAACCATCGTAGTTTGGACGAAAGTCCACCGTCTCTTTGTCGATATCTACCAACAACTGCTCAGCCACATGCGTGAGTTTTGCCTCGGTGTAACGCATGGCAGCCGCACTGTCTCCATCGATCGAACCGAAGTTTCCTTGCCCACGAACAAGCATGTAGCGCATGCTGAACTCCTGCGCCATACGCACCATCGAGTCATACACGGCCATATCACCGTGTGGGTGATACTTACCCAGCACATCTCCCACAATGCGCGCGCTCTTTTTAAAACTACCATTCGCGCGAAGTCCCATTTTCCACATGGTATACAAAATACGCCGATGCACTGGCTTCAAGCCGTCGCGCGCATCCGGAAGCGCACGATCGACAATCACCGACATGGCGTAATCCAAAAACGAGGTTTGGATTTCATCAACCAACGCGCGAGGTTCAAGACGGCCGGTCAAGGCGTTCTGTGGCAGGGGTTCGCTCATAACGCCCGTATCTTAACCGCGATGAACGCCCTCGTGAAGACGTTTTGTCAACGGTCGCCCATGGGGGCGTTTTGCTCTGGGGTTTTTGGTTCTTCTGAAGGAGGTAAAAGCTCTGCCAATGGCGGGGTTTGCGCCTGAGATAAGCCGTATTTTTGCTCTAATCGAGCCGTTTCTTGGCGCACCTGCTCAGCCAAACCAGGAGCCTGCGTCGTACGTCCCAACTGACCACGCATCCAGGTTCCGACCGTTAACCACCACCCACCCGCCAACAAGACACACGCGAGACCCAATCCCACCGTCAACATCCAACGATGATGGGGATGGTGACGCGCTCGACGCGCTTCGGTATGCGCTCGAATCAGTTGCTGCTTATGATACGGATCCACAATCCCTTCTTGAAACGTCAACGCTCTGCGTTCGGTCACCCGCTCTTCGTCCCCTCCCCGATCTTCAGCTGCAGAACGACGCTCGATCACGGTCAACGGAACCGTGCGCGAAACGGTCGTTTTCTTCACGGGTGAACGCGTAGGCGCTCGACGCGGAGACGGCGACGCCGTGGAACGCGACGAGGTGGGGCGTTTTTCAGAAGACAAAGAACGGGGCATAGTCTCTTGAAGTATACCACGAGCACGCGGTATCGCCCAAGGAGTATACTACTCCAGCCCATCAATCTTCACTTTCAGTAAAAAGATCACCTCTTCCTTGAGCTTTGTTCGAGCCCAATCTTTTTGAGCGCTGGTGAGTAATTCACCCAGACCGTCCAAAATATGTCTGTTATCCATTTTCTCGAGCAGCGTAACACACGCTCTAAGCGCGTCTTTAAAGGACATACCTGATCGATCTTCGACGATGGCTTTATTGATCTCCCAACCCTTTTTTTCGAAGAAGTAGACATCGAAAATATCACGGCTCGTCTTACCGACGCGTTCATACATCGCCATGAGCTTGTGCGCGTACATATCCGCCTCCACCATAACAAGCATAGAAATACCGAGCACCGTCTTGAGCTCATACGTAGAACCGAAGTTTCTGCGGCTTATCTCAACTTTTATTTTCTGCGCACCGGGAGCATACGAAAGAACGTTCAGCAGATTGAACTTCTTGATATAAGAGTCTGTGACCGTGCCATAACCTGCAATAATACGCTGAATTTTCTCAAAAACTTCCGCTTCTTTCTTCTCATCTAAGAGGTCAAAGTCCAAATCAACAGAGTGGCGATTAAGACCGTGAAACAAGAGCGCCGCCGTACCACCCTTGAAACCAAGGTGAGGTGCTATCGAGGTATCGGAATAAATATCCTTTAAGATCTGAAGCAAGATAGCCTTGTGTTTAGAATAGTCCAACGTCATACTGTATCAGATAGACGAGATGCGTTATTCGTCGCCTGTTCAAAATAGATCCTCACTTGCTTTTTCATTCGTTTGCTATGGTACATAGGCAATAAGGCAAAAACTTTTTCCCAATCTAAAGCATGCATGTTATCAAAGTGATATTCCTTGCTAACGTACGCCCTATCCAAAAACGCACGCTCTTTGGTCGCTACAGCGACGCCGTCTATCTGTTCAATACCACTGGTATCACTTAAGACATACTCCTTCATCCGAATGAGGGAGATCTTCTGATCGCCGACGACAATCTCACGAGTCACATAAGAAGCGACAAAAATATTGCTGTAAAATTGAAAATTCACTCCGGCTCTCGTCAAGACGGTCTCAAAGCTGATATAGGCAGGTGTATAGATACGCGTCGCTAATTCAAAGCGATTATAGTTTTTATCCTTCGCATAGATACCACGGCATACCCTAATTAATTTTCCCGCTTTCACATACTTATTGAGCCTACTGCTCACGGTGTGCTGTTTGTCTTCACCCCATAACAAAGCCACGTCTTTTGTCGAGAAGACGGTCTTAGGCGATCGTAATAAAACCTCTACATATTCACCTTTTGTCGGTTTTTTATACATAATAGCGACTGGAAAATACCTTAAAGGCTATTTCCAGTACATATTATAGCATACTTTCACTAAAAAAGCCAGCACGACCGTATTACTTACCAAACAAGCATCTCCTCAAAATCTATTTTCTCTTGAGCGCGTCACGAATCTCTCGCAACAAGAGCACCTCTTCTGACGGAAGCTTTGCTGCTTCTTGTTCTTTTTGTCCTTCGAATCGACGTCGAAGACGGTTCATCGCCTTCACAAACACAAAGACCGCCATCGCGATCACGAAAAACTCCAAGGCATTCTGCAAAAACTGCCCATATCCAATCGAGGACAGCGCCTCTCCTTCGGCATTCGTACGCAGCACCAAACGAAGATCGCGAACATTCACTCCCTGCAATAACAAACTGATGGGCGGCATCACCACATCGTTCACGAGCGAGTTCACGATTTTGCCGAACGCCCCACCAATCAAAATACCCACCGCAAGATCAACGACGTTTCCACGAATCGCGAACTCTCGGAATTCTTGTATGATACTCATAGCGCAAGATTAGACGTAAAAACACATACCCTCTCGCACGAGAGCGTTTCAGATGAGGTGCTCTGTGATGAGCTGGAGCGAAAAAGAACCGGAAGCGCACATATGGTGCGGTGAGGATATTTTTCGTGAAGCTCGCGCAGAGCGCTCATCTGAGGCGCTCTTATGACTTTTCAATGACGGTAATCACCATCTCATCCGCCGGCAAATCCTTCTTTTGAATCTTGAGCTTGGTGACGTCAGCCCGCTTACAAGCACTCATAAGCTGGCAAAATGCATCTACTGAGGCTGTTTCTTCCTTCATTCCTTCGACAAAATGCCCGAGCGGAATCACCATACGCGGCTCGATGCGCGTGATCGTTTCCATCGCTTGCTGTGCTGTGAGCTGACCAGAACCCCCTACAGGCAGCAATAAGATGTCGATGTTTTCAAGCTCCGCGATCTCCTTATCCGTCGGAATACGATCCATTCCACCCAAAAAACCAAGCGTCATTCCCTCGATATTCAACCGAAACATCACCCCGTGTGGATGCGCCTTATCTGGACGTTCAACAGGAATACCAAACGCAAACACCCCTTTTACCTCGTACTCTCCAGGATCGTTAATCAAGAAAGGCTTTTTTTCGAAATCCATGGGAAAACGCTTTTTGTCTTGATGGGACAACACCACAATGTCAGGCGTAAGCGTCTTAGGAAAGCGTACCCCCGTTTCGCTATCAAAAGGATCGGTCAAAACCGTGACGGGACCAATGCGCGTTTCCGTTTCAATACGAACGCAAGAATAACCGTGCCAGTAGATGTGCATAGAATATCTGGAGTGTAGCGACGCGGGAGTAAGGAGGCAAGAGGGCCGCACGTCACTCTCGTCCTGACACGAATATTCGCTCTATTGAGTAAAAAGAATAGTTGTTGTAAGTCTACTCTTGACAAAATAATCAGATTCGTATAGGGTACCCACGTTCGCACAAAAAACAAGAAAAATCGTACTAAAAACTAGGAAGATCCCGAAACACGCATCCGATCTTTGGACGATTCTCCCCTCATTGATACACCGATACTTTACAGCTCTTCCTCACATCGAAACCTCGAACAAGCCCTTCTCTCTCGACAAAAAACCAGGAGGAGCCCTCTTTCGAGGCTTCGATGAACGATACATATGATCAACCGGCGGAATATCCGGAAGACATGCGTTTCGCGAAGAAGACTCACCTCAGGTGAAGATCATGAAGAAGACCGTGGCACTGGGAGTGGCGGGCGTGCTGGTGTGGATGGTGGGGCTCTTGGGCCAGATGGGAATGGTACGGCGCCAGGCCCTGACGGCGCCCGTAGCATGGGCGGAGGAAGTGGTCGCCCGCCAGCGCGCGGCTTTCGAGCTGATAATTGAGGACCTGAACAGGCCCTTCAAAGACGCCTGCGAGAAGACGCGCCCCGAGACCGCTGGAAAGGAGTCGCTACGATCGCCCTAGGCAAGAGCAGGAGCGTGATCCGTCCGGACTAGCCACCCGGAACTAACATCCACTTCTCTTCGGAGGGTGCTGGTTTCGGCCAGATAAACCGACTGTCGGGAACACTCTGTTCCCGGCCTCACAAGAACCGTCTAGAAGAAGTGGCGCGCTAGACGATTGTTGTGAGGCTTCGATGAACGATACATATGATCAACCGGTGGAATATCCGGAAGACATGCGTTTCGCGAAGAAGACTCACCTCAGGTGACATCATGGGAAAGAGGAAGATTGTGAATACGTTTTTGACCCCCGACGGCGTGGAGGGATGGTGCGCTCATTTGAACACAAAAAAGCTTACCCGAGATGAGCATGGTGCGCTCCAGTGGCCCAATCATCGGAAGTCTCTACTCGACTGGCTTGTGGGGATCGGCAAGATCATCCACGACCCGAGTATTGCTTGCTTTATTTCGGCTTATCCCAAAAAGCAGGTCATGTGCAAGATCGAAGAGCGCTGTAGTCATCAGCGATGGATCACTACCAAGCGTGACGATCTGTCCATGGTCGCCGAGATCATTGCACGCGAGATGGGAGAACGTGTTGATTTTTTGCGAGGCGAAACGCATGAGTGCCCCACACAGGACATGACCCAAGCGACCGCCTGGGCGGAGCTGAAGACCCTTGCGGAGCAGACGCGATACCTGTTGCTCGCCCTGCAAGAAATGCTTCGTATTGCGCCGTCTCGGGAGGGTCAGCAGTTCTTGCGCGGTGTTATCGATTCGTTGGTGAGGGACGCTCAAGACGTGACGGACTTTATTCGTAGGTACCAAAAAGCATAACACACTAGCCCCACCCTGACGTTCTGTCAGTCCGTGGGGCGCTCGTCAGAGCTCTGCAACACTCTTGTTGAAGCGCTGTGATGATTTTTCTACCCTCGATATTCCACCATGGAATCAAGCGCGATACGCACCTTTGGATGACCGGCGGAAGCGGCGTAGCCGATTGGCAACAAGGTCACAGGCGTAACATCCGTCAGACCAAGGGCCTCTGCAAACGCCGTTGGGTTAAAACCCTCCATCGGACAGGAATCAATACCAAGCTCAGCCGCAGCAAGCATCATGGACTGCAAAGCGATGTATGTTTGTCGGGACAACCATCCACGTTTTGCCTCTTCCGTGGGCGGAATCCACCCCGTCACCATCTTAACGTAACCGTCTGCCGCTTCATCACCAGACTGCGCACGAATAAGGGCGGCCGTTTCTTGAATACGTGGCATTGGATCATTCACGGCACAAACAACAAGCAAGTGACTTGCGTCGGTAACTTGCGCCTGTCCATAGGCGTGTGGCTTGAGAGCCTCGCGCAACGCAGGATTCGTGACCACGAGAATCTTCCATGGCTGCGTATTCGCGCTCGAAGGAGAGAGGCGCGCCGCTTCGAGAATCTGCGCCAAATGCTCGTCAGAAACCGTTTTTGTGGCATCAAACTGCTTGGTAGCGAACCGCTTGAGAAGAAGATCGTGAATCATAGGACTTGTATCCTAGCAAGCGTCCCCCTTTTTCACAAACCACGTGTTTTTTCGAAATAAATCCCTAAAAAAGAGCTTAAACTAGCCAAAAAAGGCCCGTTTCTGTTTGACAATCATCCACCCACCTGCTACGATGTCTTACGCGAGACACCTTATAGATGTGCTGAAACGTGTTTGAGCCCGTGTATAAGTCGTTCCGCGAAGGAAATACCTCGTTTCGAGATCGTTCTTTTTTCTTCTAGGTAGAGACTTTTCCTGATTACTCTTCACTCTTTTTCGTTTTCCTTCCTATGGATGCAACGAATTCTTCGCAACCAACGTCGCCAACACCGGCACGACGCCCTTTTTCGGGTGCGCGTCCGTTCAACCGACGACCGTTTGCGGCAAAATATACCGATACCAAATCTCTAGGCGTTTTTGCGCCTCGCAATACTCAATCCTCCACTCCAACCGATCCATCCGCTCCGCTCAGCGCTTCTTTAAAGAAGGGTTTCGCAAAAGAAGAAGGTGGTAAACCAATGTTCGGCCCAAGCGACAAGCAAGAGGTCAAACGCAAGCGCAAGCGCGGTCCTATGGGTGGCGCGTTTGCCGCTCTTCCACGCATGCAAACCTTTAAAAACAAACCTTCGCACAAAACCGGTACCGACGAAGAGATGGCCACGCCTCACGACGAACGTCTGCGCGTGATTGTGCTCGGTGGAAACGAAGAAGTCGGTCGTAACTGTACGCTTCTTGAATACGGCAATGACATTATTATCATTGACCTTGGATTGCAGTTTCCTGACGAAGACATGCCTGGTGTGGACTACATCGTGCCAAACATGTCGTACCTCAAGGGAAAAGAGCGCAATGTGCGCGGCGTGATTATCACCCACGGACACTACGATCACATCGGTGGCATTCCTCACTTGATGCCGCTTTTGGGTAACCCTCCCCTATTCGCGACCGACCTGACATGCGGCATTATTGCAAAACGCCAAGAAGATCATCGCGACAAGCCACCGCTTCGCATCAACGTTATTAAGTCTGACGATGTGTTGCAGCTCGGCGCCTTCAAAGTGGAGTTCTTCGGCGTATCCCACTCGATTCCTTGTTCCATGGGTGTGATCGTTGGCACTCCTTGTGGAACCATCGTCCACACGGGTGACTTTAAGCTCGATTCCGAACCCGGTTCGCAGTCTTTGCAAGAAACGGACAAGATTAAGCAACTCGCTGAACGCAACGTTCTCGCGTTGCTTATCGACTCGACAAACGCCTCTCAGCCGGGAAAGCAGCTTCCAGAGTTTGAAATTCAAGGCAACTTGGACGAGATCATCAAAAACGCCAAAGGCCGCATCATTATTGGAACGTTCGCGTCTATGATTGCGCGTGTTCAGCAGATTATTCTCGCCTGTGAACGCGCCAACCGCAAAGTAGCCGTTGAAGGCTTCTCCATGCGTTCGAACGTCGCTATCGCGCAACAGCTTGGCTACATGAACATCAAAAAAGGCACGCTGATCGAAACAAAAGAGGTGAATAACTACCCTCGCGAAAACGTCGCCGTGATCTGTACGGGCGCACAAGGCGAAGAACGTGCCGCGCTCATGCGCATCGCGAACCACGAACATCCGTTTGTTGCGATTGAACCGGGTGATACCGTCGTGTTCTCCTCGTCGGTGATTCCGGGAAACGAGCGCTCTGTTCAGCGCGTCAAAGACACGCTCTACCGCGAAGGCGCCGAGGTTATCCACTATAAACTCATGGATGTGCACGCCGGAGGTCACGCAAAACAAGAAGACCTCGTGGAGATGCACAACTACGTCAAACCAAAATACATCGTGCCAATCGAGGGTAACTACTCCTTCTTGTGTGACCACGCAAAAGTCGCCGAAAAGAACGGCTTCCCTCGAAGCAACATCTTTATCGCGGACAACGGTCAGATCATGGAGTTCGACCGCGAAGGCAATGGCATGCTCACCAACCGCAAAGTCACCACGGACTATGTGTTCGTCGATGGTCTCGGCGTTGGCAACACCAACCAAATCGTGCTTCGCGATCGTCAACAACTCGCGAGCGACGGCTTCGTGATTGTGCTCGCTATTATCGACGCGCACACCGGCAAGCTTCAAGCCCTTCCGGACATCATCGCGCGTGGGTTTATCTACATGAAAGACCAAGTCGAGCTGATTATGCAGACACGCCACAAAGCAGCGAATGTCTTCAAAGAATCTGACCCTTCGGTGGGCGGCTCGCACGGAACGTATCTCAAAGATAAGCTTCGTGATGAAGTCGGCGAGTTCCTCTATCTCAAGACAGAACAACGACCGATGGTGATTCCTCTGATCATCGAGGTCTAACAAACAACGTCCCCACATGGGGGCGTTTTTGTTCCTATCACCTCTTTCGCGTATCGACACTGGGAGGCTTTTGCCCTTTTTGAGGTGGTGCGATAGGCTTATCCTATGTCTCGCCTTCTTATTTCTGGCATCAAGCCCACAAGCACGCCTCACCTCGGCAACTATATTGGCGCGCTGGCGCAATGGCGAATGCTTCAGCACGACTATCGCTGCCGCTTTTTTGTCGCCGACCTTCACGCGATCA
>JAGOUA010000042.1 GCA_018061485.1 Patescibacteria group bacterium | reverse complement strand
GTAGATTACGTCGCTATGGATATCAAGCACACCTGGGATCGCTATCTTGAAGTGATCGATATTCCGCAGAAGCACGTCGTCGAGGCCTGCGCTTCGACCTTTCGCCTGCTGCAGGCAAGCGAGGTGGACCACGAGTTCCGTACTACCGTCTATTCCGCCCTCCATAGCGAGCAAGATCTCCACGCTATTGCTGGACAGCTGCGCCCCGGAACGCGCTATGCCTTGCAACAGATTCGGTATACACTCACTCTTAAGGAGGACCTCCCTCATTCCCCCGCGTTCGACCTTCCTCGCCTTGCCGAGAGGCTCCAAGCCGCCTATCCAGACCTCCGGATCGAAGCGCGAACGCCCTAGCCTCTTTCGTTTATGGACCTTGCTCGCCTTCTTCGTCACCCGTCTTTTATCCCGCTCGCCGTACAAGCTCTTATTGGGTATCAGTGGTTCATGGGAGGGTATACCAAAATCATGGGAGGCGCTTTCACGAGCGGTCTCCCAGCCACTCTAGAACGATTCGCTTCAAAAAATCCCCACACCTGGTACGTTGAAAGCCTTCTCGCACAGGCTCAAAACGCTCCCGTAGCCTTTGGGCAGCTGATACAGTGGGGCGAGCTCTTAGCGGGAATCGGCCTTGTGGCCGCCGTCATCCTGAGTAGTGCGCGAAGTACCGCCTCGTTTCAGCGACTAGCGAGCTGGATCGCTGTCCCCACGCTCATCGGCGGACTCTTTATGACGGCAAACTTCTTTTTCGCTGCAGGATGGACGACTCCAAGCACCAGCGGCTTGAATGCGCTTCTTTTTTGGACGCAACTTGCCCTCTTGACATTTTGGATCCCTCTTCGTCATACACGTCATTCCTAAGCAAAACAGCATTGCGAGAGAGATGCGCAGCGTTTACCCTATACGGGTATGCATTTCTCCTCCCTCCCTCAACGATGGATCGCGGGTCTGAGCCTCATCGCTCTCCTCGCCGGGTCGTTTGGCACGCTTCCTCCTATTGCAAGCGCTTCCACCACCCCAGAAACAGCGTCGATTCTCCCCTCTCTCTCGAGCGACGTTTTGACACGTGTTCGAACCATTTACGCTGACGGACAAACCAAGGGCCGTACCACCAACGCGTTCGCAAAAATTGGCGACAGCATTAGTGAGTCCGGTTCTTTTTTGGTGGATCTAGGCTGTACCGATGAATTTTTCTTAGGTGATCACGCGGGCCTCTTGCCCACCGTCCAAGCCTTTCGCAGCGCCACGTTCCCCGCTTCGTTTACCGCTTCGTGGTGCGGACGAGCGAACAGCTTAACCGCGTTTAGTCCCGCCGCCGTTTCTGGATGGACCGCCGGACAAGCGCTCTCGACCGGAGCTCTTGGTTCTGGTTACCAAAGCACCTGTCCCGCTCCAGACAACACCCCATTGCGTTGTGAGATAAAACGCAAAAATCCGGCCTTTGCCGTGATCATGTACGGGACAAACGACGTCGATCGCAGTGATGTCGCCACGTTTCGTACGCACCTCACCTCCATTATTCGTGAAACGGCCGAACGAGGCGTTGTTCCGCTTGTGAGCACCATCCCAAGTCGTAACGATACCGCTACCGCGCGCGATCGCGTCGCCAGCTTCAACCAAGCCATTATCGATGTTACTCAAGCGGAACGCGTACCGCTCGTAAACTACTGGCGTGCTTTGGAACCCCTTCCAAGCAAGGGCCTTGATAGCGATGGTATTCATCCAAACGCCTATCGTGGCGCGAGCGCAGACGTCTTTACCGCCGAAGGTCTTCGCTATGGCTACAACATGCGCAACCTCGTAACGATGCAAGCCCTTCAAGCGTTAAAAGCCGCCGTACAAGGCACCGAACCCGCTCCGGCACCAGCTCCGGCACCAGCTCCAACACCGGCTCCTACCCCAACCCCAACCCCCGCTCCAGCACCAGCTCCAACACCGGCACCGAGCTTCTCCATCAGCACGAATATCGGTCCTTTTGTGAATGCAACACGCGGAGCAAATAGCTCGTTTCGTGTCACGCTCAACCGTCAAAACGGGTACACAGGGAACCCACGTCTTCGCGTAGAGGGCTTGCCAACGGGAGTCACGGCTACCATCTCGGCTCAACCACTCATCTCCACACGGACCATTACCCTTCGTCCAGCGACGAATGCTCCATTGGGATTGCAAGCCTTTCGCATTATCGCGGAAGACGGCTTGTTGCGATCTACCACCAGTTCTACGATTAGCATTCAAAGCGTCGCGAGCACCAGTTTTAGTCTAAGCATCGCCACATCGACCAGCGTCACACAGAACGCGCAGGCGTCTCTTGCCGCACGCATTGCACGACGAGGCACCACGAGCAATATCACTCTTCGTCCTCTTGTTCTTCCAGCAGGCGTGACGATGGACGTCGCGACCATTCCATCGGGACAAACGCGTACAACGCTCGTATTCCGAGCAAGCTCACAAGCCGCAGTGGGTACACACGTCGCCTATCTTGAGGCGGTGGGTATCGGTGGTCGACGCGTTCACAAACTCACACTCTACGTGAAACCAGCCGTCGCTCCAGCACCGGCTCCTGCCCCAACACCCACACCTACTCCAGAACCAACACCTACCCCAACACCCACACCTACTCCAGAACCAACACCTACCCCAACACCTACACCAACCCCAACACCTACGCCAGTCCCTTCGTCGGTTGGTCGATTCGACATTGGTACACCTACCCTTACCGAGCTTTGGGTGAATCCAACCACCGGAAACGACGCCAATACGGGACGTTCGCGAGACCAAGCGTTTCGTACCGTCACCGCAGCATGGAACCGTATTCCAAGTGGCAACCTTACCGGCACGGGCTATCGCATCAACCTCACGGCGGGCACGTACCCAGAGTCCTCTCTTCCAAACTATTGGGAGAACAAGCGCGGAACAGCTCAATTCCCAATCATCTTACAGGCCGCAGACGGTGTAGGTACGGCCACCCTCGGAGGCGATATCAACGCCTTTCAGGTCAAGAACTTCTACATGATCGGCTTTAACGTCATTCCAAACCCAGCAGGAGACGCTCTTCACTTTGAGCAGAGCGACACCGTTCTTGCGCGCAACATGCGTATTAGCGGCGGCAACCGCGTCGCTCGTGAGACGATCAAGATCAACCAATCGCAACGCATCTACCTAGAAGACAACGACATCTCTGGCGCAAACGACAACGCAATCGACTTTGTGGCGGTGCAATATGGGCACATCTTGGGCAACAAAATCTCCAACGCGCAAGACTGGTGTATGTACGTCAAAGGCGGCTCAGCCAACATTCGTATCGAAGGAAACGAGATCTACAACTGTGGCGTAGGAGGATTTGTCGCCGGTCAAGGAACAGGCTTCGAGTTTATGACCAGCCCATGGCTTCATTACGAGGCATACGGCATCACGTTCGTGAATAACGTGATTCATGACACGACCGTGGCTGGTATGGGGGTAAACGGCGGCTATAACATCTTGTTCGCGCATAACACCTTGTACCGCGTTGGTACACGAGACCACTTCTTCGAGGCGAACCACGGCATGCGCGGATGTGATGGCGATCGCACGCAGTGTACGGCAAACAACCAAGCTGGTGGATGGGGAACCTCAGGCGTTGAGTTGCAGTACATCCCAAACCGTAATATCTTCGTCTACAACAACATTTTCGCGAACCCAAGCGGCGTAACCACGCCATACCCTTTGCAGATCGCTCGCCCAGCAACCCCACCAAGCGGGTCCAACCTCAGCGGTCCACAATATGCGGATACGAACCTGCAAATCAAGGGAAACGTGTTCTGGAACGGCTCGATCAGCGACATGAGTATCGATCAGAGCGGCGGCGGCTGCGCGGATAGCAATCCAACCTGTAACGTGGCGCAAATTCGTCGCGATAACAGCATCAACGCCGTTCAACCAAGCTTTGTGAATCCTTCAGCAAACGACTTCCGCTTGAGCAACAACGCGCTTGATACGGTGACCACTTACCCTATCCCAGCATTCTCGTGGGAACATCTCCCAACGCGACCACTCGCGCCAGCGGGAGACACGTCTATCGCGATTCCAACCAATCGCGCAGGCGAACCACGGCTCTCACGCCCTGGAGCCTACTAAAGGCCTAGACCTCACATCAAAAACACCCCGCTGGGGTGTTTTTGTTACACGTTTCTACAAACACAAAACCCTCTCGATTGGATGAGATGCGACGCGCTGGAGCAAGAATCACCGGAAACGCATCCCCCTTCGCATGAAGCTATGGGGGACCATTCGTAGCCTTGGCAAAGAATGGCGGTGCGATGAGGATGATTCGTAGCGAAGCGCTAGCAGATCGCCAATCTAGAGGGTTTTTATCATGGTGGGCGTGGATAGAGTCGAACTATCGACCTCCACATTATCAGTGTGGCGCTCTAACCATCTGAGCTACACGCCCGCAGGGAAAGGTTTTTGACTCCGCTATCCTAGCGAATTCCCTCAAACGTTGCAAGTCCCCTTACAGAAACCGCTCTTCGTGATAGCGAGGCTTTCCTTCGAGGCCTCGAGCGGCTAAAAGCGCCTTTATTCCGTCCATAAAGAGCTGAGGTCCGCAGGTAAACGCATGCGTGCCCTCCCAAGAAAAACCATCTTGATCAAGCATCCGCGTCTCGAGTCGACCGCGTTCCCCCGACCAGTCCGCCCGATGCTCTCGCGTCAGGCTTGGCACGTACGTAAAACGCCCAGGAAACGCCTTTTGCCAAGCAAGAAACTCCGTATGATAGATCAGCTCTTCTTCGGTTCTCGCAACCCAAAACACCAACACAGGAGCCACGCGTGTCGTATCATGCAGCGCGGCAAATACCATGCTTCGCAGAGGCGTGATTCCAATACCTCCCCCAAACATCGCGAGCGGGACATCCTCAACAGGAAGAACAAATCGTCCAAAAGGCCCTTGCACGCCTAAACGATCTCCTTCGCGCATTTCAGAGAAGGTGCTCGTTAGGCGACCATAGATCTTGATCCCAAAACGCAAATCTTTTCCCTCTTCGGGAGCATTCGCGAGAGAAAATGCCCCTTTCGCGATGCTCGCCCCAGCCTCGTCTACAAGATGTAGATACACCCACTGCCCCGCAATAAAGGAAAAATCGTCCCGCTCTACCAGCGCGCATTCAAGCTCAAAAAGCTCGGGAGTACACCGATGAAGGCGTACCACCCGAGCTTCTCGAACGCGTAAAACACTAGGAACCGGCATGCTCGCTCGCAAAAGCGTCCATCGCTTTTTGGATTTCTTGTTTTGCTACGTCTGGACCGCTCCAGCCGTTAATCTGAATCAAGTCGTACTTCTTCTTTTCGAGCTTCTTGTACTCCTTAAAGTAGAGCAAGAACTCTTCTTGAACGTGCGCAGGCAGCTGTTCAAACGAGGTGATTTCATTAAAGCGAGGATCAACCTTGCTTACAGGCACGGCGATAATCTTGTTGTCGTCGCCATCCTGATCAGAGGTGTGCATCACGCCAATCGCGCGCGCCTTCACCACACATCCAGGAAACGTTGGCTGGGTGAGCAGCAAACACACATCCATCGCATCACCATCACCGGAGTGCGTTTGCGGGATAAAGCCGTAATCCCAAGGATAGTGCATCGGATGATGCAATACGCGATCGAGGGTAAAATACCCGCCCTCTTCTTGGTATTCGATCTTATTCATCGTGTCTTTGACCACTTCGACCACCACGTTGAATTCTTCTGCCGTTCCACAAGGAACCTCTTTGTACAAATTAATACCAGGCATAGTAGCAGAAGCCTAACAAATGCACCGTAGATCTGCAATCTTTGCATGCC
>JAGOUA010000041.1 GCA_018061485.1 Patescibacteria group bacterium | reverse complement strand
CTGACGCAACTCGCAGTGGATCGTGATGGGCTTGTGCGTGTCGAGGCTGTTCGCGAGGCCCTTCGTCCAGAAACGGTGCTTGTGAGTATTATGTGGGCAAATAACGAAGTAGGAACGATTCAGCCCATCGCGGATATTGGTCGCGTCTTGCTCGCGTGGCGCAAAGAGCAAAAAACCGCGTTTCCGTACTTTCACTCAGATGCGTGCCAAGCGGCCGGCGCCTGTGATCTTTCGCTCGAAACCAGTCACGTGGACTTACTGACTATCAATGGATCCAAGATCTACGGTCCAAAGGGCGTTGGCGCATTGATCGCTCGTCGTGGAATCAAGCTTGAGGCGTTGGTGCGCGGAGGTGGACAAGAACGAGGGATTCGTTCTGGAACGGAAGCCGTGCCTTCGATCGTGGGACTAGCGAAAGCCTTCGCTTTGGTGCAGCAAGACATGGAGCGAGAAAATGCTCGTCTGATCGCGTTGCGGGACACGCTGATCGACGGATTGTTGCAGATTTCAAAATCGCGTTTGAACGGTCATCCAGATAAGCGTTTGCCTAACAACGCGAATATCAGCTTCTTGGATATTGAGGGCGAAGCAGCGGCGCTCTACCTGGACGCAGAAGGGATTCAGGTATCAACGGGTTCCGCGTGCGCTTCTAGCTCGCTCGATCCTTCGCACGTTATTCTCGCGATGGGATTGTCCTACGAGGCGGCACATGGATCCTTGCGCTTTACCCTTGGTCACGCCACAACGGCAGAGGATATCGCCTTTGTGATTCGTGTGATGCCCGGGATTGTGGAGCGACTTCGGAAGATGAGTCCAGTCAACCTCGACATGAAATACTTTTAAGACGTGTAGATTTGGCGACCTGCTCGCGTTTCGCATCAAAACATCCTCACCGTACCGCCATTCTTCGCCAAGGCTACGAATGGTCCCCCGTAGCTGGATAAGCGAAGGGGGATACGCCTCCGGTGTTTCTTGCTCCAACGCTTCGCATCTCATCCAAATCTACACATCTCATGACTCTTAAGCGGTATTTAATTCTAAACACGCTTCTCCTCTCTTTATTTCAGCTTTATGAACACAACAAGTATTACCTCAGCTTCCACCGACGCGCGCGGCGGAGATGTGGTCGCGGGAACAAAAAAAGAGGGATGGTTCTACACGGATGCCGTAAAAAGCCACTTTTTTGCTCCGCAAAACTTTTTGGATACCGAGGAGGGGGTAGAGGGTGCGTATCTTGGCATGGTTGGTTCGCCCGCCTGTGGTGATGCGATGAAGGTATGGCTTCGTATCGAGCGTGATGCCGACGGCGCAGAGCGTATCAAAGACTTTAAGTGGAAAACATTTGGCTGTGCGTCAGCCATCGCCTCTACGTCTATGCTTTCGGTGATGGTGACGGAGAATGGGGGGATACTGCTTGATGAAGCGCTCAAACTGCGACCACAAGATATTATGGCACGTCTCGGCGGGCTTCCGGCACGCAAAGTCCACTGCTCGGTGTTGGGTGATAAAGCGCTTCGCTCAGCGATCAACGACTACTATCGCAAAACAGAGCAGAACGACAAGATTATCATCGAGCATGGTCGCTTGATTGATAAAGTGCTCAAAATTACGGATCACGATATCGAAGAAGCGGTGCTTGAAGGCGCGGATACGCTCGAAAAGGTGCAACAAAAAACCAAAGTGGGAACGGGTGATCCGTCCTGTATTCCAGAAGTCGAGCAACTCATTCGCTTTTATAAAGAGAAGTATTTTGGGGTGTAGAACAAAAAAAGACCTTTGGTAAGGTCAGGCGGACGCCGTGGTCAGCGAGGGGCCGGTGCGCGATGCGTTCGCGCGACCGACACCAGGGTCACGTGGCCCACGATCGCGGTGTCCGGAGGACGACGACCTTCGGGCGTGGTGCAGAAGGCGCTCGCGCGGTAGGTTGCTCGCAGCCGGAGAATTTGCGCGTTGCACACCAGTGGAGCCGGCTCCGGCGCAGTGGCAAACGAGCCGTAGTCACTGCTCCAGACCGTCTCGCCGACACTGCCCGGATGCCATGCGGCGAACGCGTAGGAGGGGCTGCCGAGGCCGCCGTATCCAAATGCGTCTTCTTGGGTGTGGGGAGTGTGGATCTGCGCAACCGTCGGCGGGCTGGGGCTTCGCACATCGCAGGTGGGGGGCGTGGGGGTGTAGTACGTGCCCCGTGTCGCCAGCAAGCGAGTGTGCAATGCGTCCCGCTGGTCGTGCCACTCCTCCCACTCGACCTCCGCCGTGGCCTCGGCACTTTCACGGCTTGCGCGACACGCCTGCTGATGCGGGGTGAGCGGACGTGGTCTGGCGGGCGGAGGCTGGGGCAAGAGGCGCAGCGCCTCTTGCGTGGTTCGCGGCCTGGGCGACGCGTGCTGCTGCGCCATGGCGGTGAAGGGAGCGAGGACGCACGAGAGGAGAAGAACGAGAACGAACAACATCACTGACCTCCTTGTCCCAACGAGATACTGTTAGGATTTTTTGAATATAGAGTAAAAAGCCTGTTTTGTCAATAGTATCAATCAAAAGTATCTGTATAAGGGCGTCATGTAAACAAAAGCCCTTGCTATAGCAAGGGCTTTTCTAGAGCGGTAAAAATTGAGGTTTTTAAGGCAAAGCACGAAACAGGCCTATCTCTATCAGCGTTTGCTGGGGGGCGAGAGAAGTTCTTCTTCCTGTTACGGATAGATTTGGTTTCCGTCGGCATCGTGGAGAATAATCGCCTGGACGGGGCATGCTTGCGCGGCAAGCAGAATCGTTTCGGCGTCGGCACCATTCTCATCAACGACGTAAGCCTTATTTTCATCGTCTAGTTGAAACACGCCAGGGGCTACCGTCACGCAAGGAGCGGCGCCAATACAGAGGTCTCGATCGACGGTAATTTTAGAAAGGCGCAGGGGTTTTTGCGAAGGATCTGCTACAGGAGAGGGTGTGTTGTTCATAGGAGAAAAGTGATTGGTGTGCTAGTAAATTCGGTCTAGGTGGTTTTGCGTAACCTCACGATCGTTCGTCCAACGAACTGCCCATTCCGAGCATAGGGGAGTTCCTGTTTGTAGCTTCCGTCCACAATAGGCAGTGGTTCGTACGCGAAGCCTGCATCACGAAGCTCGGTTTCGGAAAACGTCACGCGTGCCTGCCCATGAGGGGTTTTGTATGAGGGCCACGAAGCGATAATCACGCCACGACTAGCGAGAACGCGATACAGGTGTGGAAGAGCGTCTCGCCATAGGGTTTTGACGCCGTGTGCTTCGCGATCTAATTCTGGCTGTTCTTCGTCTCCATGAAGCGGCGTACCGAGGTAGCCTTCCGTGACGATCGCGTCTATCGAGCCTTCGTCCAATGGCAGTGGCTTGGTTGCATCTGCAATCGTCAGTTGAATATCTGATGTTTCTGGAATCATCCCCGCTTCTTGCGCCCACGCGATATTCGCTTTTGCGTCATCAATAATGCGTGGAAGAATGTCTGATCCGTATACGTGCGGAAGTTCTTCCATGCCGGCAACCGCTAAAAAGGTGCCGCTGCCACAAAATGGGTCGAGAAGGCTCTTCGGTGTGCCAGCGAGATGCAACATAAGGCTCGCGAGCTTTGGTGGCGTCATGCCGTTTTTGGCGTTACGGCGAGGACGATCCATATCAAACGAAGACCAGAAATCCAGATCTTGTACTTCGGTGGTTACGGCGATCCAGGCGGTGTCACCTTCTTCGATGATCGTAAAGTCGTAGCCTTCCTCGATAAGACCGAGCTTTTGAATCGCGGCACTCGATACGCCTTCCGCGCTTTCAAACCAGCGCACGCTACGCTCTGTAGTGGTCCGTAGAGCCTGTTTCAGCTCGATGGGGAGACGTCGTCCAATGGATGAAGATCCCATCCAGGTGAGGGCAAAAATCAGCTTTCCTTCGCCTCGCGGATGAAGCTTGACCCAGTCGGCGAGCAGCGCGGCGGTACACTCTTTGGTTGGTACGCGCATGATCACCTTGGCGATTTTGGTGGCGCCGGCAAGCTTGGGAAGGGCATTTTCGAGCGGTGTTTCCGTCAAAAAACAGGAGCTCAGCAAGCGCCAAGAAGCCTCAGGAAACTGCGCACGAGCCTCGGCGGATGAGAGAAGGGGGGATGACCCAGGGAACACAAGAAACGACATACGGAGAGCGTACAGGGTTTTTCGGTTCTCGGGTAGGTGGGCTTATCGACTTGGCGATTCGCTCTGAATTTGTCATGCTGGCGCCATGGCCATGGTTCTCCAGCTCCAGAATATCGCGAAGGCATTCGGACCACGAATGATTTTTTCTGGCGCGACGGTTTCGATCGCGGAGGGACAGCGCGTGGGCTTTGTGGGAGTGAATGGAGCCGGAAAAACGACGCTCCTACGCATGATCCTCGGTCAGGAATCAGTGGATGAAGGCGCTGTTGTCTTACACCCATCAACGCGCATTGGAACGTTGGAGCAGCATGAGGTGATTCACCCAGAAGAAAAGCTCATCGACTATCTGCTACGCGTGTCGGGTCGTGAGACGTGGGAGTGCGCCAAAATAGCCGCCGCGTTTGACCTCTCTCCCGAGCTTCTCGAAAAAACCTTTTCGCAGGTGTCTGGCGGGTATCAAATGCGTGTCCGCTTGTCGGGGGTGTTGGTCCGTGAGCCAAACCTGCTTCTTTTAGACGAGCCGACCAATTATCTAGACTTACAAACCATTTTGCTCTTGGAAGAGGTATTGCGTGACTATCGTGGGGCGTTACTCCTCGTGTCACACGATCGCGAATTTTTAAAACACGTCTGTACACATACGCTCGAGTTATCGCATGGAAAACTCACCCTCTTTCCGGGAGATGTCGAGGCGTATCTCGCGCATAAAGAACACGTCCTCAAAGAAGCGGAACGATACAATAAAAAGATTCAGGCACAGCAGGCGCATATTCAAGACTTCGTGGATCGATTCCGCGCTAGCTCAGCCAAAGCGGTACAGGTACAGTCGCGATTGAAGGCGCTCACTAAGCTGCAAACAATTGAGATCGCACATTCGCTTAGGACGGTGCGCATGCATATTCCTGCACCGCTCTTCAAAAAAGGAACGGCTCTCACGCTGACGGATGTAGCGCTTGGTTATGACACGCGTAAACCGATTTTGCAGGGTGTGAACCTCGTTATTGAGCGAGGGGATCACGTGGCGGTGCTAGGAGAAAACGGCCAAGGAAAAAGTACGCTCTTGAAGGCTTTGGCGGGAGAGCTCGCACCACTCGATGGACAGATTAAATGGGGGTATAAGCTTCGGGTTGGCTATTACGCGCAACATGTTCCGACGATGCTGCCTAAGTACGGCACGGCCGGGCAGTATCTCACCTCGGTCGCGGGTGAGACGTTGCCGGAAGAGCTTTTGCGTATGGCGTCGAACTTTCTGTTTTCGCGTGACGATCTCGATAAGACGATATCGATGCTTTCTGGCGGTGAGCGTGCCCGCTTGTGTCTAGCAGCGCTCTGTTTAGGAAGATATGACGTCCTGATTTTAGACGAACCGACCAACCACCTCGACTTTGATACGGTTGAGGCGTTAGGCGAAGCCTTGCAGGCATTTTCCGGCACGGTCTTTTTTGTGAGTCACTCGCGTACCTTCGCCGCGCAAGTCGCGACAACCATTCTCGATGTGCGAGGTGGCATGGTGAAGCGGTATCCGTTCCCGTATCACGTGTACGTACACGAAATCAAAACCCACGAAACGATCCAACTAGCGAGTGAAGATGAGGTGTCGAAGAATGAGGGGCAAGCGCCGTATGTGCGTTGCAAGACCGATGTGTATCACGATATACAAAAAGAGAAGCGTGT
>JAGOUA010000040.1 GCA_018061485.1 Patescibacteria group bacterium | reverse complement strand
CGAGCACCTGCGTTGGATGATAGAGCGCAAGATCTCCCGTTTTCTGCAGGTTGCCGTCCGCGTCCACCGAAGCGGCATCCGGCCAGCCAAGCACCGAAAACGTCCACATACCAGCCGAAAACCACGTGTCGAGGGTATCGGGATCTTGTACCCAACCTTCACCAGGCGACGTGAGCGATACGCGCTCTGCTTCGCCGTCTTTTTGCCACACGGGAATTTGATGCCCAAACCAAATCTGGCGCGAGATACACCAATCACGGAGATTATTCACCCAATGGAAGTAGGTTTTCTCAAAACGTTCAGGAATAATCTGCGTTCTATCAGCCTTTTGTGACTGAACCGCCTCGATCATGAGTTCTTTGAGCGTGACACGATCCCCTTTTTTCCAGACACCGAGCGTGTTCTGCCGAAGGACAAACGGTTTATTCACGCGCACGAACCACTGCTTTTTCGGCAGCTGCTCCACCGGCGCGCCGCCGCGTTCGGCGACAGGGAGGTTTTGCGCGACGTCTTCGGTCTTTTCGAGAAGCCCGTCTTGTGCAAGGTGTGCCGCGATCTGTTCACGCGCTTCGACGATCGTGAGACCCGCAAATCCTTCGCCGCACGCAGGAAGGAGTCGCCCATCTTCACCAATCACCACTTCCATGCGCAAACCGTGGCGTTCCATCATCTCCCAGTCGATTTGACTATGCGCCGGTGTCACACCAAGCGCACCCGTTCCAAAGGCAGGGTCTACCGCCTCGTCACCAATCACCTGAATGGCGAGCGGTTTTCCGCAAAACGATGTTTCGAACGTTGTTCCGATGTACTGCGCATACCGCTCGTCGCTTGGATGCACGGCTACCGCGGTATCACCGAATTTCGTTTCTGGACGCGTCGTCGAAATCACGATAGGAAAATCCTTCGCGTAACGAAACGTGTACAGTTTTGCGGTTGTTTCTTTGGTGAGCACTTCGTCATCCGAAAGAGTGGTCTGAAATTGCGGGTCCCAATTCACTAAGCGATAGCCTCGCTCGATAATCCCGTCTTCGTACATGCGACGGAACATCTCAAAAACCGCGCGATTGCGTTCTTCATCCAGCGTGTATTTTTCATACGCCCAGTCACACGAGGAACCCATAGCTTCGACCTGACGCACAATCGTATCACGCGACGTTTGCGCAAATGCTCGCACTTCTTCTAAAAACGTTTCGCGTCCAAGTTCACGACGAGGATCTTTATACCCCTTTTCTTTGAGGAGCTGCTCGACTTTGACCTGCGTCGCGATCGCGGCGTGGTCAGATCCAGGAACCCAAAACACGCGATCACCAACCATACGATGATAGCGAATGAGCGTATCTTGAATCGCAAGCATCGTGGCGTGCCCCATATGCAGCACGCCTGTGCGATTGGGCGGAGGCATCACAATACAGTACGGCGTACCATCACCGCTTGGCTTGAAGGCTTCCGCCTGCTTCCACAGGGCGTGGATCTTGGGTTCGTGATCACTTGCGATATACGCTTTTGGGAGTTCGATAGACATAGAGAGCTTTTGCCTGAGCTTACGCAAAAAGAAGCCCTTTGACCAGACCGATGGCTACTTAGCCCGTGACTTTCGCTTCGCTGATACCGTCCCTCCAATCTCATCGAGCGCTACCGCTGCCCCACGGTTCTTGAGCACCTCTTTGAGATACTTGCCCGTAAAGCTTTTTGGATGCTGCGCCACGTCTTCGGGCGTTCCTTGCGCGACCACACGTCCACCGCGATCTCCCCCCTCTGGTCCCATATCAATAATCCAGTCCGCGTTTTTAATCATGTCGAGATTGTGTTCGATCACCACCACTGTATTGCCACGCGCCACGAGGCGATGAAGCACTTCGAGGAGCTTGCGGATATCTTCAAAGTGCAGACCCGTTGTCGGTTCATCCAGCAAATAGAGCGTACGCCCCGTATCACGACGTGCAAGCTCCGTCGCGAGTTTGACGCGCTGCGCTTCACCGCCTGAGAGCGTGGTTGCTGCTTGTCCTAACTGCAAATACCCAAGACCCACTTCATCCAAAATCTTGACGCGATCACGAATAGGCGGAATATCCGCAAAAAAGACGGTCGCTTCTTCAATCGTCATCGCTAAAATATCTGCAATCGACTTATCGCGATATTTGACCTCGAGCGTTTCGCGGCTAAAGCGCTTGCCTTTGCACACTTCACACGGCACATACACCGTTGGCAAAAAGTGCATCTCGATCGCGATTTGCCCGTTGCCTTCGCAATGTTCACACCGTCCACCCGGAACGTTAAACGAAAACCGCCCCGCTTTGTACCCACGAACGCGCGCTTCTGGCAGTTGCGTAAAGAGTTCGCGCACATAATCCCAAATACCCGTGTAGGTCGCAGGATTCGAGCGAGGCGTTCGACCAATCGGTGCCTGATCCACATCCACAATCTTATCGAGCCAATCAATACCCTCAATAGCCTTATGCGCACCGGACTCATACGTTGCCCCGTTCAAGCGGCGCGCTAACTCGCGGTACAGCACGTCAATCATAAGCGTTGACTTACCCGAGCCAGACACACCCGTCACACACACAAAGCGATGCAACGGAATATCCACCGTGACGCCCTGAAGGTTGTTTTCGGTCGCCCCAACAATACGCAGCACGTCTTTTGCTTTTGGACGACGTTTGGCGGGATACAAAATCTGCCGCTCACCACGCAAATACGCCGCCGTCATACTACGCGCATCCTGCAATATCTGTGGCATTGGGCCTGCGGCGACGACTTCTCCGCCGTGGCGACCCGCTCCCGGACCGATCTCAATCAAATAATCCGCCGCACGAATCGTGTCTTCGTCATGCTCAACGACGATAATCGTGTTTCCTAAGTCGCGCAGCTTGTGCAATGTCTCGATCAGTCGCTGGTTATCGCGCTGATGCAAACCGATGGTTGGCTCGTCGAGCACATACAGCGCGCCCACCAGATGCGAACCAATTTGCGAAGCTAAACGAATACGTTGCGCCTCCCCGCCAGACAGCGTTCCCGCGCGACGGTTGAGCGTCAGGTATTCAAGCCCCACATCGAGTAAAAACGATAACCGACCAATCACCTCACGCAAGATAGGCGCGGCGATCTTGGCCTGCGTCTCAGAAAGATCTGTCCCCAAAAAGAAGTCCGCCGCTTGCCGAATCGGTAGCGCCGTTACTTCGACAATCGTCTTTCCTTGGATACGCACATGCAGCGCCTCGGTACGGAGTCGCGCCCCAAGACAGGCATGACACGCTTCTTCGGAAAACGCATCTTTTGTCCCAAGGCCGTTACACGTAGAACACGCGCCATAGGGCGAGTTGAACGAAAAGAGACGCGGCTCAATCTCCGGAAAGGCGAATCCATCGTCAGGACACGAAAAGCGCGCGGACATCAAATGCTCGGAACCATCATCCAAAAGCCCGATCACCGCTCCCTCGCCGCGATCCAGCGCCGCCTCTACCGCTTCGGCAAGCCGTGCGCGCAGTGCCGTATTCCCTGCTACAGGCCAACCAAGCGCGATACGATCAATCACCAGGTCAATCGTGTGTTGCTGATAGCGCTCAAGTGGCACAGGTTCACGCAGCGAATACCACTCGCCATCTACGCGTACTTCTAAATACCCCTGCGAATAGAGGTCTTGTAGCAGTTGCTGATACTCCCCTTTTCGCCCACGAACGAGCGGCGCCATAATCACCAGTTCATCCGCCTGAACACCGAGTACGGGCTTTGTTTTACGCTTTGGCTTATCGTGCGCTTCTTGGGTCAGCCGCATCAACCTATCCACCATCTCGTCGATCGTCATGCGCTGAATCGGCTTGCCACAAATCGGACAGTGCGGTTCACCGATACGCGCGTACAGCACACGAAGATAGTCGTACATCTCGGTGATCGTTGCGACCGTCGAGCGCGGATTGGAGGAATGCGCCTTTTGATCGATAGAAATAGCAGGCGAAAGCCCCTCGATCGCATCCACATCAGGACGGTCCATCTGCCCCAAAAACTGCCGCGCGTAGGCAGAAAGCGACTCGATATAGCGACGTTGCCCCTCCGCAAAAATCGTGTCGAAGGCAAGCGAAGACTTCCCCGAACCAGAAAGTCCCGAGATGACGGTCATCTTGTTGCGCGGAATATCCACCGAGATATTCTTGAGATTATGCTCGCGAGCGCCTTTAACGCGTATAACGTCTTGCATAGATAGTCGCCTTCAAGCCTAGCCTAGCGCCGTTTTCTTGTCGAACAAAAGCCGAACACGTGAAAAATACCCCGCTCTTGCGAAAGGCGCTCCATTCCGCTATGCTCTCCTCCGTCACGGTCGCTCACGAGCGACGTGACATCGTCACCGTCTTCTCATGGAGGGGTCGCATAGTGGTCTAGTGCACTCGCTTGGAAAGCGAGCATACCGCAAGGTATCGGAGGTTCGAATCCTCTCCCCTCCGCCACGTCGCTCGCGAGTGACGTGGCTCCGCCAAACATTGTCTAGCGCGAAGCTCCGCCCTGCACCGTAATAGTGCTGGGCTCCGCCAAACAACACGCGGCAAAGCCACGCCTCATACAGCGAGAATACAAATCCCACCCGAAAGGGTGGGTTTGTTGT
Source organism: Patescibacteria group bacterium (assembly GCA_018061485.1). Classification (GTDB taxonomy): domain Bacteria; phylum Patescibacteriota; class Patescibacteriia; order 2-12-FULL-60-25; family 2-12-FULL-60-25; genus JAGOUA01. The sequence goes on along the minus strand of JAGOUA010000040.1, from coordinate 1,648 downwards.
TCGGACTGATTATTTCTCTACAACCATCGCGTAAGAGCGATAGAGTCCAAACAGTCCGCCCGCATTCCATTGCGCAAGAAGCTCTTCATCGGTCCATGTCACATTTCCGGAGAGATCGCCGTTCGCGTCTACGGTGAGATCGCCTTCGCCTCGAGGCTGCAAAGAATCATATACATAAAATGCCTGCTCGGTGTATCCAAGAAGCGTCACATAGTGAAGCACGCCCCCTTGTCGAATCAGGATAATCACCGGTGAACCCTGTTCGAGCTTACTCCGCAACCAACGCACCTTCTCAGCATCCGGCATAGGCACGAGGCGCTGATCCACGGTGAAGCCTCGCTCTTGCAAGGCAGAAACCATCGTTGTCGGCAGTGTATATCCGCGATACGGTCGCCATAACGTTGTCGCCAGATCTTCTGAGGTCACCGCGGAATCCCCAAGGGCGCGCATGACCGCCGCAACGCTATACGGACCACACGCATTCACGCTTTGTCGATAGTTCCACGCCGTTTCATACGGAATAGCGTACGTCGACTCTCGAGGAGCCTGCTCTACGGTCGCTTTTTTAGGATACAACGAATGCGCAAACAAGACCGCTATCACGAATAAAGAGACCGCGCTCCACTTCAAAAAAGCTCTCATACCTGCATCGTATCATGCGCTAAACCAAACAAAAACCCACCCTTTCGGGTGGGTTTGTTGTTCCTGATTAGCAGGTTTGTGCTGGAGGCGTCATCTGCATGCGGAAGAAACGCGTTGGAGCAATCTTTTCTCCAATCTTGGCGACGAGCTGCTCAATAAGCTGCTCAACCACCACAGCGTCATCTTTGATGAAGGATTGCTTGGTGAGACAGACATCGCTGTACCACTTTGCCAATTTTCCTTCGATGATCTTGGCCTTGATGTCTTCTGGCTTTTTATCGTCAGCCATCTCCGCCAAGAATTCAGCGCGCTTTTTTTCGAGCTCTTCGGCAGGAATCGTGTCTGGGCTCACGTACTGAGGATCCATCGCAGCGACCTGGAGCGCGAGGTCCTGCGCAAGAGCGCGGAACTCCTCGTTACGAGCAACGAAGTCCGTTTCACACGCGAGCTCGATCATGGCGCCCATCTTACCGTTGTGGTGCACGTAGGTGGCGATGAGTCCTTCGCTTGCGGTGCGTTCTGCCTGCTTTTTTGCGGCTTTAATCGCCCCACGCTTCTTCAAGACTTCGATCGCTTTTTCCATGTCACCACCCGCCTCATCCAACGCCACCTTACAATCCATCATACCGGCGCCCGTGCGGGCACGAAGGTCGCCCACCATCTTTGCATCAACAGCCATAAAAAAGTACTCAGGGGAATTAACGTTCAAGAAGTGTACCACGTACGTAGCAAGACTTTGTTTTTTTTGATTGGATGACCTGTGATGAGCTGGAGGAAAAAAGAACCGGAAGCGCATCCCCCTTCGCATAAAGCTACGGGGGACCATTCGTAGCCTTGGCGAAGAATGGCTGTGCGGTGAGGATCTTTTTTGTAAAGCTCGCGCAGGGCGCCGATCAGGAAAAACCTACTTACTTACGATCGCTTGCGGCGGAAATCAACGATCCGCCCAACCGCGCACGTGCTTTTTCCCACTCATCACGACCTTCTTTGATGGCTTTGGACATCA
>JAGOUA010000007.1:7985-24818 GCA_018061485.1 Patescibacteria group bacterium | reverse complement strand
AGAAATACGCTTTTTTTCGAATAGCCAAGACATGGGTATAGGGTACTGAGTCTGAAAGAATCCGTCGAGCGCGTGCGTATTACGAGTGGATGAGAGATACTGGTTCTATGGACGAGGTTCGTTCTGATGTAGCTCTCATACAGGAAAGCCTGGTGCGCCCACAGGCGTACAAAGAGCTGATCGATCGGTATTCACCGCGTCTGCTTCGGTATGCGCGCCGTTTAGGCTGCGTGCATGATCACGACGCAAAAGACATCGTGCAAGAAACCTTCATTAAAGCCTATGTGAATCTCCGAAGCTTTGATCCAGACATGGCCTTTTCTTCGTGGATTTATCGCATTTGCCATAACGAGGCGATGAGCTGGTTCCGCAAGCAGCGCGTTCGTCCGCAGCCGGCACCTACGGAAGAAGATCTTCGTCGATTAGAGGAGCAAGACGATGGTAAGGACCTACTTGGAGAGGTGCAACAGCGGCTACGAGCGGAGCGTGTTCAGCAGGCGCTCGCCGAACTTGATGACGTATCTCGCGAAGTGCTGATTCTCCGATTCTTTGAAGAGCGCTCGTACGAAGAAATCTCGGATATCTTGCGCAAGCCTCCGGGAACCGTAGCGACGCTCATCAGTCGAGCAAAGAAGAAGCTGCGCGATCACCTCGAAACGACGGATCTCTAACCCAGTATGCAACACGATATCTCTCAAGCGGTCTTGGATCGCATTCAAGAACAGAAGATCGAGCCTCGATCTGCCTGGTTGTTTCAAGCGCATCGCGTCATTTTATGGATGGGCGGGGCCGTGTGTATGATCGGTGGCGGGATCGCTTTTGCCTCGCTGCTATATCTGACGCAAGAGCAAGAGTGGGTATTGGCGTGGGAGCTGGGCATGTTCTGGCGCGCGTTGCCCGTGGTGTGGCTCGCCGGCTTTTTTACCTTTCTCTTTTTAGGGGTTCGTGATGTGCAGGGAGTACCGAAGGCTTATAAATACGAATCATGGATTGTGGCGACGCTGGTGTTTGTGGGAAGTGTAGGGATTGGTGGTGCTGTGTATGCTGCGGGGTATGAACACGTGCCTGATCGTTGGGTGCGCGAGGCTGTTCCCGTGTATCAAGATCTGGCTCCTAGTCCAGAAACGGTGTGGCATCGGCCTGAACAGGGGAGATACGCGGGTATGCTACTAGCGACCTCTACCGAGGGGGTGGTCCTCGAAGGTATTGATGGTGAGCGCTATGTCTTACAGACGGGGAACATCGGTACAGAGCCTGTGTCAGCATTCCTCTCGCCTCCTATCGAGCTGGGTTCGCGTCTCAAAGTACGCGGTAGTACTCGCTTGACAGATGATGCGCCGCAAGCAACGTCGTCTGTTCATCTCTTTGAGGCGCGTCCGTGGTTTAAGCGAGAAGCGCTCCAAGAGCGGGATGATCTCCCAGAGGCGCGCCGTGAACGACTCGAGCGTCGAGAAGAGCGCTTTCGCCTGCGAGAATTACTGCGGGAGCGAAAAGAAGAACTAGAGCTTGGACGGTAAGCATAGATCTGCCACAGGAACATTCCGTGAAAGAAAACGTGGATGAGCCGCGTATCATAGGCGAGAGGTGGGCATGCTCACCTCGCCTCATGATCACTCATCTGTTTTTCTTCTTTCGTGTATGGCTGTATTGAAACCCTTATTCGCGACAATGCTTGGTGTGCCGATGGCGTTTGTTGGGCTCGCAAGTCCAGCTCTTGCTGCGGCAAATCCGGCTCAGCAACCACCGGCTGTAGTATCGGCAGATCAGTTGCCCGCGCAAAAAGCGGCGGTTGCTCAAGCGCTCACGGGCGTAAAAACCGCCCATGCCGCATTACAGGCGCAAATGAAGCTGTTCCTCGAAGATCATCGCGCGTTCACTGAAGCGAAAAAGGCTAAGGACGAAGCTCTTGCTGCTACGCTAAAGACGAAGCTCGACCAGCACAAGACGGCGCTCAAGCCGCTTCGTGAAGCGCATCAACAGGCTATGCAGGCGTTCCATCGAGAGCTGCTCAAACTTCCGCAAGAAGAGCGAAAGGCGTATCGCGACGAACTGCACACCTATCTTCAGGCGAATAAGCCAGAAGGCGTTCCAGGGCATCATGGAATGAAGAAAGGATGGGTCAAGCGGGCCGTTCTGAACCAGAAGCATGAGGTTCGGAAAGAAGCTCGTGAAGCGTTCCGACAAGAGGTCCACGAATTCCGCGAAAGCATGCGCGGAGAGCGTGGCCGTCGATAAGGAAAGGATAAGGAGGTACGTGAAGCAAGAAAAACCCTCGCCCAGCCCCACCATCTCGGCGGGGTTTTTCTGTTACATGACGACGTTTTCCAAGCAAAAAACCGCTTTTTGAGCGGATATTTGCATGGATCGGTCCTTCTTCGCATAAAGCTTCGAAGGACATTCTTCGCGATCTTCTCGCTGACTCATGGCGTGTGCCATCTTGTCGCTTGCCGCGAAAGAATGGCGTGCCATTCGTAGCTCGAAGAGCGAAGAATGGTGGGCAAGGAGGGACTTGAACCCTCATGACCTTGCGGTCGCTGATACCTGAAACCAGTGCGTCTGCCAGTTTCGCCACTTGCCCGTGGCGGTACTGTACGACCAGATGCGGTCAGGGTCAAGGGAGAGACTTCCAGCGAAATCGTGTTTTGAGGTGCCACGCAAGCGTGCTCATGAGGCGGTCTTGACGCTGGCGGATTTGGAGCTCTTTTACGCCTTGTACAGACGAAGGAAGGATGTAGGCGTGCGATGGTCGAAGGAGGAATACCGCCGGAATGTTGGCGGAAAAGTGTTCTGCGACGGCTGTTCGCGTGCGGGCAAGATCATCGGTGTTTGATGCTTGAATAACGGCGCCGAGGGCTTGTTGTAGGGCGGCGTTATTCCATTGAGCGAGGTTGAGCGCCTGATCTCCCGTTGTCCAAAATGGTAGAAGACGTTCATCGTTTGCCGTGAGGACATTCCAGAGAATCGCCTGATGAGATTTCTCTTCGAGAGCGCGACGAAGGAGCTCTTGACGATCTAATGGTTCGACGGTGACTTGGACGCCAAGTAATGACCACTGCTGCTTGAGGTAATCGGCGATAATCCCAAGATCTCCTTGATCTGGCGTGAGAAGGGAAATGGTGAGAGGAGTGGATGTGCTAAAGCTCGCCGGTTCTGGCGTGGTGGTGGTTCCACGTGTTGTTCGCACGCTGACGGGAGCGGGCTGCAAAAAACGGATCCCTGTTTCGGGCTGAACCTTCCAGCGAGCGGATTCTAATAGGGTGCGCGCTGCATCAATGTTTTGTAATTGTGTAGAGGTGCTGTACGTCTCAAAGAAGGGGAACGGACTCTGAACGGCCGTTCCGTGCCCAAGAAGCTCGATCAAGCGTCCACGATCGATGGCTTGTTGAAGTGCCTTGCGAACGGTTAGGTCTTTCAGAAGGGCATCTTGCGTATTAAAGAAGACGGTGGTGACCTGAGGAAGTTCGATTTTGGTGACGGTGGATTCGGTGAGGCGAAGGTCAGAACGCTCGCTCCAAGGAACGAAGGCGAGTGCATCGATTTGATTCGATTGCAGAGCTTGTTCCGCGATCTGACGATCTGGATACACGCGAAAGACGCGCTCTTGAATAAAGGGCTTGTCTCCGTAGTACCCCTCAAAGCGGGTTAAGCTATAGGCGAGAATCGCTCCTTTGTTGTCTCGGGTAAACGAACTGAACGCATATGGACCTGATCCTACTGGGCGAAGATTCTCTTCAGCGAGCTGGGGAGATCCTCCATCTGTCGCCTCCTGCCAACGATGTCCGGGAAGAATGCCGAACGTGAGGAGTTCTTGCCATTGTACAAGCGACAGCGTTTGTTGAGCATGGGTAAACTGAATGGTTTGCGGGTCGATACGAATCGTCTGGACGTCAGCAAAGCTGGCGCCAAGCGGCGATCGCCACAGAGGGTTTTTTATCGCTTGGGTAACGGTGAATTCCACGTCATCCGTTGTCACCGGCTGACCATCATGAAAACGAGCGTCTTCGCGCAAACGTACCTCAAATGTTTTGCCATCATTCAAGAGCTGTGAAGAGACGGCGAGATCTGGCTTCAGAAGGAGACCATCCCAACGGAAGAGGCTACTAAAAACAAGACTCGCGATATCGCGATCAGCGGTGTCGCTGGTGATGGGCGCAAGAACGGGGTTGATCCATTTCGGAGTACCGATCACGCCCTCGGAAAGAATACCTCCTACGGCGGGCTGACGAATAATATGCGGCTCAAGAAAGAGCGCTCCGGAAAAAAGGAGGAAAATCCCGCCAAAGGTCAGGGCGGTCCAAAACTGAACGCGTTCTCGTTTGGAAAAGACGTGCGAAAGATACCGAAACTGTCGCCAACGAGGGAGGCGAGAGGGTCGGCTGACAGCCGCGACCAGTGCCCGATCGTGGGTGTTTGGGGTGACGCGTTCTACATTTGGGGTAGAGGCGGTTTGCCAAAAAAAGAGGCGTTTCCACGCGCGGCGGAATCGCTCGAACCGAGAAGGTGAAGATGATGAATGAGCTCCCATGCTAGAGAAAGAGATGGTCTCTAGCCCTAGCGCGAAAGCCCAGCTTCCACGCTTGGTATTATACCAAAAGAAGGTTCAAGATAGCCACACCGACAAAGACCACGGCGGTCGCGATGGTGACATAGTGAAGACCTTTTTCAAGACCGCGTTTGGTGCGAAAAACGTTGCCTTCGCCCCCGAATGCTGTTCCCAGACCGCCTTCGCGCTGTTGAACAAGTACAAGAACCGTTAACAAGACGGACAAGACGATCATGACACTCGCAAGAAGAGTTTGGCGCATAGAAGAAGATAGTACTCATCCTACGAAAAAAAGGGGTTTTGGTCAATATGAGGGCTCATTTTCTTGAAAGAGAAGACGTTTTGAGAATGTGGTATGATAGCTCTATGCAAGTCGCGCTCTTTGGTCGTGTTTTACGCATTCGATTGCGATACGTGCTCCTTTCTGCCGTTGTCGCCCTGTTTGCCGGCATGATGGTGCTCTTTGGCTACTACTTTATACGGTCATTTTTAGCGATCCGTTCCGGTGGGGCGGAGGCGTGGTATAGACAAACCCTCGAATCAAGCGTGAGTCGGGCAGTGGCAAATACAGAGATTACGGAGCAGGATCTTCGAGCGCTCACGCGAGATGGTCGCCCGTCTCTTGGTCCTGTTGATGCTCCTCTTACGGTAGTAGCTTTCTTGGACTACCAGTGTCCTTTTTGTCAGCGATCGGCGGCGGCGTTACGTGAGGCGATGGTAAAATATCAACATCGCGTTCGTTTTATTATTCGAGATTTTCCCATAGAAGAGATTCATCCGGAGGCATTTCAATCAGCACTGGGGGCGCGATGCGCGTTTGCGCAAGACAATGCAAAAGGGTGGGCGATGCATGACGCGCTCTATCTTAATCAGTCCCAGCAATCTCCTGCCGATGTAGAGCGATATGCTGCGCAAGCAGGTATTGATATGACAAAATACCGAACGTGCGTCGAAGGACAGATCTTTGCCGGATCAATTCGTGAGGATTTGGCAGACGGGTTGCGAGCGGGTGTTCAAGGAACGCCCACCTACTTTTTTAACGGTATTCGTATTCAGGGCGTTCCCACCGACCGTCAATCAGAGTATTTCGACTTTTTGATTCAGCAATTCTTGGAAGAGGCACAAGCACGCGCTTCTCAAGTCACCCCATAATCCTCCGCTTTATGTCCTGGTCATCTCTACGACGGTATTTTGTAGGAGTGAGCGCCACATGTGCGGGGCTTGTGTTGCCTCTTGTGAGTTTCGCTCAAACAACGGGGAGTAATACCCAAGTTCGTTTATCGGTGCCCATCGGCTCAATGAGCAGTGTAGCGGCTGAAGGCGGTCTGGCGCAGTACATCGTGGGGGTCTATGGCTATATGTTAGGCATCGTGACGATTGTCGCGATTATCATGGTGATGTACGGGGGATTCCGCTACTTGCTAGGATCGACCTACGGCGACGTGAAAACAGGGAAGAATATTATTACTGATGCGCTTGGCGGGATGGCCGTTCTCTTTTTGGCGTATTTTATTCTGTACAACGTCAACCCTAAGACCGTTACGTTGCAGGTTCCGGGTTTGACGAGGATTCGATCTGTTGCGCTAAACACAAACGCGAGAGCTTTAACTTGTAGCGGTCAACATTGGACGCTGACGGAGGCATCTAGAGAGATTGGCGCACGACGACCAGCTGGATCGCGAGATTCATTAGAGGTGTTACGTGAACGTGGGGTGAGTGTAGATTTTATGACCTGTGCTTTTAAGCGTTTGGGTGGGGTAAAATGTGACGCGAACGTTCAGTGCATATCGGGTACCTGTCAGGGGATCTCGCCATTAGGAGGAAGTGATACAGACGTTCCGGCTTCATTAAGCTCTCCTGAGGATCTTACGCTTGGCGCTGGAACGTGCGCATTCGAAGCTTCGTCGAGTGCCGCCGCCCTAACTCCAGGAGCTCCTATGCCGACACAGTCTTGTCCGGCGGATAAGTGGAACTTCGCTGAGGCGCTAAGAGGTGTTCGCACGCTGACGAATAATCAATCATTGAGAGTTGAAGATCTAGTTGACACTGTTACTGAAGTCGAGGGAACCTCTCCTTATTTTTGTCATCCTCGTCGTGCGATGGGTCAAAGATGCGATGTAGATATTCAATGTGTAAGTAACGCCTGCGTTTTTGAGCCAAGGCCTGTAACCAATGTGTCCGATCTTATAACCTTCGTGAATCCCTCGGCTGTGACTCTAGGTATAGGCGTCTGCCAGTAGCCCGCTGTCTCTTCAGACCCTTGTCATGGTGCCCATCAGATGGTAGTGTCGCGCCCAAGAGGAGAGTGTCAAATTGACGCTCTCTGGAAGTCCTTACGAGATCTTGGTCGAGAGAGCCATGAAACAACCATCCGTCATTTCCATCAAAGGTGCTCGCGTGCACAACCTTAAAAACGTCTCCCTTGATTTGCCGAAGGGAGCGTTTATCGTGATGACGGGTCTTTCTGGATCGGGCAAGTCTTCCCTCGCGTTTGATACGATTCATGCTGAAGGGCAGCGTCGCTACATGGAGAGCCTATCGTCGTACGCGCGGCAATTTATGGAGATGCAGGACAAGCCCGATGTGGACGAGATTACGGGGCTGTCACCAACCGTCGCTATCGATCAAAAGACGTCTTCGCATAATCCGCGGTCTACCGTGGGAACGGTGACGGAGATCTACGATTTTTTACGCGTGTTGTATGCGCGCGCTGGGTGCGCTTCGTGTACGGGGTGTGGAGCGGTCTTGCGCCCGCAGTCCCCTGAGGGTATTGCTGAGCACCTAATGAGTTGGGCAAAGCGCGAACCTGTGCAGCTGCTCGCCCCACTTGTAAAAGAGCAAAAAGGGGAGCATAAACTGGTGTTCGCCTCGCTTGAGTCTTCTGGCATTCAAGAAGCGCGTGTAGACGGTGTGCTGATTGATCGTGAAGAGGTGATGCACACGCGTTTAGACAAGCAGGTCGCGCATTCGATTGAAGCGCTTGTTTGCGTGATAGAAGAGGCGGGTCTTGCGCAAAAGCTCGTGCTCACAAAAGTACAGCGTGGATTAGAGCTTGGTAAAGGTATGGTGCTTGCCGTGGGTATAAAGACGGGGGAGGAACGGGCGTTGTCTGCTTCGTTGCATTGTTCGGCGTGCGATCGATCCTTTCCATCTCTTGAGCCGCGACTCTTTTCCTTTAACGCTCCTCAGGGCGCGTGTTCTGCCTGTACAGGACTTGGAACGAAGCTTGTTCTTGAGCCGAGTTTGGTGATTCCGAACAAGCGTCTCACGATCGCTCAAGGCGCAATCAAGCCGCTGACGCGTATCGCGGGCAATCAAACAACGACGCTGCGATTGCTAGCAGCAGTGGGTGAGGTGCATGGCTTTACTCTGGATACACCGATTGCTGAGTTTACCAAGCCGCAACTCCGTGTCTTGTTTGAAGGAACGGGTGACGTGGTGTATTCCGTTGATCAGAAGACGTGTGTTTTTTCTGGACTTATCGCCTTTCTTGAGGAGAAGCATAAAGAAACTGATTCGGAATACGTCCAAAAAGAGCTCGAAGGATACATGCGCGTGTTGACGTGTCCGGCGTGTCAGGGAAAGCGTCTGCGCCCCGAAGCATTGGCCGTTCGTGTCGCGGGAATATCCATTGGAGAGCTTGTTTCGCGACCGCTCGAGGAGTTGCCGGCCCTTTTTGCGACGTTTGAACGCGAAGCGGGACACGGGGCTCTCAAAACGTCCGTCAAAAAATCTTCCAAAGCGATACAAGAGCCAGTTCAGCTTCCGTGCGCAGATGACGAAGCGCATCGTTTAGTGATTCAACAAACGGCGAAAGAGGTAACACGTCGCGTGCAGCATCTGTTGGATGTTGGTCTTTCGTATCTCACGCTGGATCGCGCCGCGATGTCTCTTTCTGGTGGAGAGGCGCAGCGCGTTCGCTTGGCGGCGCAACTTGGTTCGGATCTTTCGGGTCTGATCTATATTTTGGATGAGCCATCTATCGGTTTGCATCAACGCGATAATGAACGGTTGATTCAAACAATTAAGCGGTTGCGGGATCAGGGGAATACGGTGATTGTCGTTGAGCACGATCAGGCGGTGATGGAAGCGGCGGATTATTTGGTGGATATTGGGCCAGGAGCGGGGGAATATGGCGGGCGCATCATGGCCGCAGGAACCCTAAATGAGATCAAAAAGAACCCAGATTCTCCCACGGCTCCGTACATCTTTGGAAGAAAAGCCATTGCTACGCCAGCGACACGCCGTAAGGGGAATGGAAAGACGCTCACGGTGAAAGACGCCACGGCGTTTCATCTCAAGAACGTAACAGCGTCTATTCCATTGGGCACGTTTACTTGCGTTGCGGGCGTGTCTGGATCCGGAAAATCCACGCTTATTTTGGATATTTTGGGGCGTGCGCTCAACAATCATTTTTATGGCTCAAAAGACCCTGTTGGCGCGCATGGTTCTATCGAGGGTATACAATATATCGATAAGGTAGTGTCCGTGGACCAAAGCCCCATTGGTCGAACGCCACGTTCAAATCCTGCTACCTATACCAATGTGTTCACGGCGATTCGCGACTTGTTCACCGAGATTCCTGAGGCGAAAGCGCGAGGATTTGATGCGGGAAAGTTCTCGTTTAATGTGAAGGGCGGTGGACGATGTGAGGCGTGTAGCGGCGATGGGGCGATTCAGATCTCCATGCAATTTTTGCCCGATATTTACGTTGACTGTCCGGAATGTCGTGGAAAGAGGTACAACGCTGAGGCGCTCGAGGTAAGCTGGCACGGAAAAACCATCGCTGACGTGTTGGATATGACGGTCGAAGAAGCGAAGCGGTTTTTCGCAGAAGAGCCAGCGATCCATGATAAGCTCGCCGTGTTGCACGAGGTGGGGCTTGGGTATATTCGATTGGGGCAGTCAGCCACGACGCTTTCCGGGGGAGAGGCGCAGCGTGTGAAGCTGGCCACCGAGTTGGCTCGTCGGAGTACCGGAAAAACGCTCTATATCTTGGATGAACCAACCACGGGTCTTCATTTTGAGGATATCCAGCGCTTATTGGTGGTAATTCAAGCATTGGTAGATCGCGGGAACACGGTGCTGGTGATTGAGCATAACCTTGACGTTCTGCGAACAGCGGACTGGATTCTCGAAATTGGGCCAGAAGGGGGCGCGAAAGGCGGGGTTTTAGTCGCTGAGGGCACCCCTGAACAGCTTGCTAAGCGCAAGACGGTCACCGCTGAATATCTTCGCGAAGAGCTCAAAAAACACCCTCCAAAAAAGGCAAAAGAGACCAAAAAAGGGTAAAACCCTTGTATGGGTTGACGAGACCCGCGGATTCCGCTATGATAGCGCCATTCTGTATGTCTGAGACTCTTACTTTGCCTGCCGTGATTCAACCCGAGCAGGTGACAACGGGTATGACCGTTCGTCTTCACCTCAAAATCAAGGATGTGAACGCTGCTGGCGCTGAAAAAGAGCGTGTGCAGGTTTTTGAAGGCGTCGTGATGAATGTCGGCGGAAAAGCTCCAGCCGAGACCATGACGGTTCGCAAGGTGTCTGGTGGTATCGGCGTAGAGCGTATCATTCCTCTCGCTATGCCTTCCTTGCAAAAGATCGAGCTCGTGAAGCTCGTCAAAACACGCCGCAAGAGCATTGCTTTTATCCGCGACACGAAAAAGCGTCTTCGCGAGATCAAGAACGTCAAACTCAAGCCAGCCAAAGCACAGGCGTAATTCTTGGCAAAAAACCGTTTTTCCAACATGTCTATCTCTCGGGGTGGACATGTTTTGTGTTTTATGGTTTACTGATGCACCTTCTCCGGCGAAAACAGGGTGTTTTCCCTCGAGAGAAGCGTGAGGTTTGCCATGGAGATCGATCAGGTACAGCCGACGGGTGCGCAGAACGGGTACCGCGAAGCCTTTAACAAGCTGTGTGACGTTTTGGGGGCTGGTGGGCTCATCTTGCCCGATGAGATGGTTGATGGCCTGTGGCGGGAGTCGCCCCAATCGCCTGCTCGGGATGGAGAGTTTCCGCTCTGTGTATTTGTTCCGTCGTCGGATGATGAAACCGATCTCAACGATACGCTGGTGGCATTGGTGGCTGGGGTAGCGCGCGCCTTTCCTGTGATGGGCTCCCGTTTGCCCCACGTGAATCTTCAGGAATTGGAGATGATTGGTGGGTGGCGGTTCGTGCCCAGCGGCGAAGATGCTGCGCGCAGCAATACGGTATACTGGACCACGGTCTCGTTGTCCTTCTGGCGCGATAAAACTTGTAGCGGAGGCGCTCATGTAGCGATTTCTTGGTTTGAGGCCCTGACCTTTCTGGCGGTCTATGGAAAACGCTTGCCGGGAGATCTTGTTCTGCGGTTGCCCTTGGAGGGTCTCTTTCAGGACGAGATCACGGGTCGGCTGGAGGCGGTGATCTTGGATCTCTGTCCGGGTCCCAATGGGCCGATCCTGTCTTTCGAGGTGTACCAGATCTGATAGTCCTACCGCTCCCTTGCGCGATCTGCGCGAGGGGGCGGTTTTTCATTCTCCTCCATCTTGACAAAAACACCGCTCTTCCCATACACTGTCCCATCTTCTACGCTCAAAAACAGCAGTCCTAGGAGGGTGTATGAAGGCTGTTCTTTCGTGGTTGCTCCTTGCGATCCTCTCATTCCCGGTGGCGATCTTCGCCCAGCCGGCACCAGTTTCTGGCTCGTGCGTGCTACGGCCTGCGGGTCGTGAGCGCGCCCAGTGCTACGCTCAGCAGGCTCAGGCCGCTGCTGTGGCCGAGCAGTCATCTGAGGCGATCCGCCTTTACCTGCTCGCTTTTGAGCAGGTTCCGAACTGTGCCTTGGCGGCGAACGCCGCGCGGTTGACGCGCGTGCAAGCAGCCCTCCAAGGAGATCGGGCTCTCATGACGCAGGCGCGTGAACGGTTCTCCCGAGCCGTTTCCACGGAATGCACGCCCGCCCTTCCTGAGCCTGAACAACGCGCCATTCAGGTGCTCATTGGCCAGGTAGATGCGTGGTTGTCGGCTCATCCGGCGCCGCCTCCGTCCACTCCCGCGGTCTTGCGTGTTTCTCGCGCGGACTACGACGCCTATGTGCGCAACACGCCTCTTGGGCGCGAGCTCGAGCGGGATGAGCGTGTCTTTCGTCTCGAAGCTCACGAGGTGATTCTCCCCGAGAGCGCTCGTGCACGCGTGGAGGCGCAGATCCGCGAGGGTCGCGCTCGCATGGTGCGTCCGCCGGTTGCACCGCGCCGACGTCGTCCTGTTCCGCGTCTGGCGTATGCCCTTTGGGGAGCGAGTGCACCCCTGCTCGGATGGGGAGTGTACTCCCTGTGGGCGATGGGTGATGCGACCGCGCAAGGGCAAGCTTCGGGCGATCTAGATCGTGCCGAGCGTGCCCGCAATGCCGCCGCTCTCTCAGCTGGCGTCTCGCTCACGTTGGGAATCGTGTCTGCAGCGGTGGGAACGGTGCTGTATCTGCGCCGGCCAACGCAGGTAGTTGTTGCCCCTGTCCTTTCTTCATCCGCCGCCGGCCTCGCCGTTGGTGGCATCTTCTGACCGAGTGTCCTCGCGATACTCCCTGACCCCCGCTCTGCGTACGCGCAACGGGGGTTTATGGTGTGTATTGAGTCACGATGAGGTATAATTGAACTCATGGAGTCCTTTTCTCGGGCGAAAGAGAGTGGTTCAAAGGCTTTTTCTCACAGACTTGTTGAGTATATTTTTGGTTCTGATGCTGTGGGGCATTCGGAGGCGGACGGTCTTATAAGCGACATTGCACAGCGAGATCATGATATTCCTGAGGTTGAAAAAAGAGCGATAATAAGCGGCTTGACATCTCGAGTGATTGATAACGAGCACGAAATAAGGTTGTCGGAAGAGGCGGCCGAGCTATTACTACGTATCGCGCTTCATCCGGGTGACAAAAAAGCTTTTTTCCTACGGTTTCTCAAGGTAAAGTACCCCGATCTGTATGTCGAAGCTAGTAAGCCTGGGGGTATAGATGCGCATCTGCTTCCAACGGATATTCCCTGGGAGGTGTACCGTGATTATTTTAGAGCTAGACATGGGGTGTCTCTTCGGTATGAGGATGAGGTAGCTCGGCTAAAAGCCTGCGCAGAACAAGTGACGATATACGTGGAGAGCTTGCGGCAAGGTATTCGGAGCCAAAGTCTTTTCAAGGAGAATAGAGCAGGTGATCGAGAGCGTAAGTTGGAAGTAGCTTTGTTGGATGCTCTAGTGTACGGACAAAGAGTGAATGAAGGAATGAACGGTGCGATTTTTAGAATAGACCTAGAAAATCTACCTAAAGAAGATGCGGCGATCGCCTTGGATGCGGGTATATTCGGCGAAAGAGATGCTATCTCCGCTATAAAGGTTTTGAAAGTGTATCGTGAAAATGCAGCGTCGAGTGAGTATAAAAATCACCGTCTCGTTGATGGGGTGTTACAGGATGCTTCTCGCCGCGGGCTTCGCGTGGCTTCCGTACCTGAATTATACGCCCTGCATACAATCCATCTGCCTAATAAAGAGGTTCACGATGCGTATAAGGCCTTGACTGGGATGCCGGATTTAAGCGAGCGTGTGAGCTGTATAGGTATGGAGTTCATCGAGGGGGAGGACCTCGGGTCATTTCTATGGCGACAGTACGGAATGGCTCTTATTCGCCGATGCTTGCAGCTGGGCTTGTCTGGAGCGGAGACGATGGCAGATGCGCTAAAAGCGTTAGAGTATCCAAGTGACTATCATTATGTTCGTGGCTTAGTCGATGGGATACAGAAACGGCTAGTGGCATTACCCGAAGCGAATCACCTGGTTCTTGAAGTAGCTCCACCCCCTCGCAACGATGCTGAAAGAATCAAGGTTTTTCAGGCATCGCAAAGAAATATGAGGCGGATGATTTCCGTGCTTAAGGCTGACGGTTTTGCTATCGATCGTTCTATTTATCAAGTTATCAGTACAACGATTCAGGTATGTAGAGACGCTGGTATCGCTCTTTTGGATTGTCACGAGAGGAATATCATGATCACCCCTCGAAACGAGGTAGTGTTTATCGATTTTGAAAAAATACGACACGTGCCTCGACCTATTATGGGTGATGGAGACGTTGAAGCGTTTTATGATATGGAAATGAATCCTGGCGGTTTACCAATGGATAAAAGTGTACTCAGTACGCTGCGGGCTCTTATAAGGTAAAACCCCCGGATCTTTGGAAAGATTCGGGGGTTTAGGACCTGGATGAGGGGGACTTGAAGTGATCGACTCGATGTCTAGCGAGAACGCTGCCATTGAGACCGAGCAGCACAAAGGTGAGAACGCCGTCTGAGATATCGATCCGGACATCGCGTCCGGCCTCTAGATGAAGTTTGATCCACGCCTCTAAGGTCGCGGTTTCCTGTGGGCTTAAACCAAGGTCAGGAAGGTTCATGTTGGTTTTGAATTGTACCATACAAACCTCATTTCGTCAACGTCACGTTGTTTTTTTACGAAAATAGGGGTATACTTGCATTGACCCTGTTAGGGATCATCGAAAATTCTAACGTAGTAAGCCTTTTGCTTTTAACCTCTTTTGGTATGGCTGATGTGCAACATGACCAAGCATTTCTTGAGTACGTGGTGAAGGCGATCGTTAACAAGCCCGAGCTTGTGAGCGTCGATCGCTTGGTCGACGATCGCGGCGTTTTGCTGACGCTTCACGTTGACCCTTCTGATATGAAATACGTGATCGGGAAGCGTGGTCAAATGGCGCAAGCACTCCGTATTTTGTTGAAAGGTGTTGGTCCAAAGACGAACGCTCGCATTAATATGAAGATCTACGAGCCAGAAGAAGCTCGTCGCGCGCATCAAGAGGGTCGCGCACCTCATGAAGAGGCTGCGCCCGCTGAGCAGCGATATGGAGAGTCCGGTCTCGTTACCGACGACGACCTTGCTGATCTCGGTATCTAGCCCCTCGCTCCTGAGATTGGTTCAAGAATAAGGATCTTTTGTTCTTCTTATTACCCCTCATTCGCCAGTAGGCGAATGAGGGGTATATAGATACGGTAGCATCCTTATTCTGAGCCTTGATGGGCATGAGTTCATTGTGAGTTCGATATGAAACCTCTCTCTATTGATGTACTGACGATTTTTCCGGAGTTTATCACCGCTTATGCACAGGGGGCGATGCTTGGACGTGCCCAAAAAGCGGGATTGCTTCGCGTTGAGGCGCATCAATTGCGAGATTGGGCGCATGATCGTCATCAAAAGGTGGATGATCGTCCCTTTGGCGGTGGTGCGGGCATGGTCATGAAAGTCGCGCCGTTTTATGAAGCGCTTTATTCGCTTGGCATGGTCACAAAAAAGGGAACGCGTTCCAAAAAAGCTGCTTCTTCGCGAGTAATTTTACTGAGTCCACGCGGTGCGCGTTTTACGCAACGTCACGCGGAGCGATTGGCGAAGTATTCGTCTTTAGTGTTTTTATGCGGTCGATACGAAGGGGTGGATGAACGCGTCACCGAGCAGTTGATTGATGAAGAGCTGTCGATTGGCGATTTTGTGCTCACGGGTGGAGAACTTGGAGCGCTCGTGGTGATGGATGCGGTTGCGCGACTCGTTCCGGGTGTTTTGGGGGATGAGGCTTCGTCCGTGGATGAATCGCACGCCGAAGAAGGGGTGCTTGAGTATCCGCAGTACACCCGTCCAGAGGTGTTTTCTCCCGCGAAGGGCGTATCGTGGTCCGTTCCAGAAGTTCTTCTTGGAGGGAATCATGCCGTCATCGAGGCATGGCGTCGTGCGCAAAAACGTCTAGGGGGTAGCTAACACAGGGGGAACATCCATAACAAAAAGCCCTCCCGGGATGGGAGGGCTTTTTGATGGTAGCTCCTAGGGGAATCGAACCCCTGTTAACGGCTTGAAAAGCCGCTGTCCTAACCGTTAGACGAAGGAGCCACGGATGGCAGGAGTATAAAAAAAGCGACGCGGTTTGTCAATAAAAGAGAAGGAAAAACCCGCAGGACGCAGGACGCGCGCGGGCTATCGAGTCGCCATCCGCTGAAGACGCAGGGTGTCGACCTGGATGATGTCTCCGTGCCGCTCAACATCGATATCGAGCCACAGGGGAAGGATCGTGCCTTGATCCTTGAGAGGTCCCCAGTCCAAGCCTTGTGCCCGCAACAGACTGCGGAGCGCTGTACCGTGTCCCACGACCAGGGCGGCGGGATTGGGCACGTTGGCATGCTTTGTGGCGATAGCGTGAGCGATTCGTGCTAGACTCTCCCACTGTCGTTTGATGACGCCGCGTTCCGTCTCGCCGCCGACCTCGGTGAGATCGAAGTCGGGTTGTTGGCGGACGAACTTAGGATGCGTTTCTGGCGGAAAGCGCTTCAGAATTTCTCCCTTGGTGTGGCCCGTCATGGTTCCGACATTGACCTCTCGGAGGCCTTTATCGGTCTGAATGCCCAGCGCGTGATACCAAGGGGCTCGCTTGAGCAGGCCTTTGTGAGCAAAGTAAGCGGCCTCTTGGGCTCGCTGTAGATCAGACGCCCAGATTCCTGCGAGGTGAGCACCGCATCGATCGAGCGCGGATGCGGCGGACTCCCCGATACCGTGCGCCTCCGCTCTACCCATGTGGGTCAGTGTGGGCTTATCACTCCATCCCGAGAGTATATCTTGTGCGTTCCAGTCCGTTTGGGTGTGTCGCGTGAGAATCAGCAAGCCGCGTAGAGAGTTCTTTTCTTCCAATGCTTCCTCCGTAGCAGAAGTTGTACGTGAGCGAAAGGCTTTTTGCAAGATGCTACTTCACTGTAAGAAGCAGAATCCCCACAATGCTCACCACGGTACCGGCGATCATACGCGGGGTGAGAGTTTCACCTAAAAAGAGCACGGAAAGAATAACGATGCCCGCGAGGCTCAAGCGATCGAGAGCGGCGAGCTTGGTAGCGCTCGTTTGTTGCAAGCCTAAAAAGTAGAAGAGCCAAGAAAGGGCTCCAAAAACCGCGGCGACCACAATCCATCGAAGGCTTTTACTGTCTACGGAAGAAAGCTTGGCAAAGGTACCTGTTCCCAAGCTGGCGGCAAGGAGCAAGAAAAACATGATGCCCGCGCGAAGCGTCGTCGCGAGGGTGGGGTCAACGCCCTTGAGGCCGTATTTTGCGGCGATCGTCATCAGGGCGGCAGTCAGGGCGGCCAGAAGGCCGTAGAGAATCCACATAGTTGGAAAAAAACGCGTTCTCTCGTAGTATGGCAGAGACTATGTCTTTTGCCTATCCGCTCCGTGTGCTGGGAATCGAAACAAGCTGCGACGAAACGTCGGTGGCTCTGTTGACGAT
>JAGOUA010000007.1:0-7885 GCA_018061485.1 Patescibacteria group bacterium | reverse complement strand
AATCCACATAGTTGGAAAAAAACGCGTTCTCTCGTAGTATGGCAGAGACTATGTCTTTTGCCTATCCGCTCCGTGTGCTGGGAATCGAAACAAGCTGCGACGAAACGTCGGTGGCTCTGTTGACGATAACCACTCAAGGCGTGACGGTCGAGAAAAATCTGGTGAGCTCGCAAATCCCGATCCATCAGCGGTACGGCGGAGTGGTGCCAGAGGTCGCGGCGCGCGAACACGTTCCTGAGATGCTCGCTCTCCTGAGCGAGGCGCTTGGCGATGATTGGGCTGACGCTTTTGACGCGATCGCGGTGACGCGCGGTCCGGGGCTATCGATGGCGCTGCTCGTGGGGCTTGAGACAGCGAAGATGCTCGCCGTGCTTTCGGGCAAGCCTGTCGTGGGGGTGAATCATCTCGAGGGACATCTTGCTTCGGCGTGGCTGAACCCAGAAAATTGCGCTCGTTGGACGCATCCGTTTTTAGCGCTGTCTGTCTCGGGTGGACATTCTGAGCTTGTACTCGCCTCCACGCCGGGGGTATATACCGAGCTTGGGGGATCGCGCGATGATGCGGCGGGGGAGGCGTTTGATAAGTCTGCCAAAGTCATGGGGCTTCCGTATCCAGGCGGTCCGCAAATTGCCAAGCTGGCGCAAACGGGACGAGTGGGACGGTTTACGCTTCCGCGCCCTATGATTGATGATCCGTCCCTCGACTTTAGTTTTAGCGGGTTAAAGACGGCGGTGCGTCAGTTGTGGGAGACGTCGGGCACATGGATACAGCAAGACCCACAAGCGATGGCAGATCTTGCCGCTGAGGTGCAAGCGGCGATTGTGGATGTTTTGGTGCAGAAAACACGTCGCGCGTTACAGCAAACGGGGGCAAAAACCCTCGTGCTGGTTGGTGGGGTTTCGGCGAACGCCTCGTTGCGTGAGCGTATGCAAGGTATGGTTGAAGCGTCGTTTCCTGGAGTGGCGTTTCTTCCTTCGGATCGCGCATACGTGACGGATAACGCGGCGATGATCGCCGCAGCGGGTGCGTGGCGCCTGATGGCGGGAACGGTGCATGATCCGCTGGCTTTGGATGTTGATCCCGAACTCACCTTCTCTTCTTTGAACTAACTTCTATGCATCATATTCAACAAGAGCAAGATCTGGACGCGCTGATCCATGAGTGTGTGCTACCACGCCTTCATGCGGGCATGGTGATCGCGCTCTCAGGCCCGCTTGGTGCCGGCAAAACAACGTTTGTACAACATCTCGTGCGGATATTGGGGGGAGCGGGACAGGTAAAAAGCCCCACCTTTTCGTTGATGAGAACGTATGTCGTCGCGCATGAAGGCCTTCATCGTGTGTTGCACATTGACGCGTATAGACTGGAGCAACCACAAGAAGCGCGTGTCTTAAATCTTCAAGAAGAGCTCGAAGAAGCGGGGACGATTGCGTGCATTGAGTGGCCAGAACGTATGGAAAGTGAACTGTCGTTCGCGGAGGCGATCTTGCGTATCGTGATTACGCCTCAGGAAGATGGTACCCGCGTGGTTACGCTTGTGTAGTTGTCGGTAGTTCCGGTGTGGGTGGCTCGGGCGCAGGCGTTGGTTCTTCGACGAACGTATCCGTGTTTGCGACGGCGAGCACTTCTTCGGGGCTGGTGAGCCCATCAAGCGCCTTCAATAAACCATCTTGAGCCATGGTGAGCATGCCGTCTTTGATGGCGACTTCTTGAATCTCGAACTCAGTGGATGTGCCACGGAGGATCATTTCCTCGATTTTTGGCGTGATGGTGAAAATTTCATAAATACCCACACGACCTTTGAACCCAAAGCCGGCACAGGTAGGGCAGTCGGTCTTTTTTCCAGGGGCAAAAAACGTGAGTTTTTCGAGGTCTACGGTGACTCCCGCGGCGGGGGAAATGGTTTTGAGAATCTGCAGTACTTGCTTACGTTTGGAGAGGCTGAGGTCTGGCGCAGGAACTTTGCAGTCCGGGCAGAGGCGTCGAACAAGACGCTGACCGATAACGGCGTTGAGGGCGGGCGAGAGCAAGAATGGCTTGACTCCCATAGACAAAAAGCGCGGCACCGAACCAGCAGCGCTGTTGGTGTGGATCGTTGAGACGACCAAGTGACCCGTAAGTGCGGCTTGAATGGCGATGTCAGCCGTTTCCAAGTCGCGAATTTCTCCGACCATCACCACGTCTGGGTCTTGGCGCAGAATAGAGCGTAATCCAGAAGCGAAGTCATACTTTTTCCCATGGTCAATTTGACTTTGATTGATACCTTCGAGCTTGTATTCGACCGGGTCTTCAAGCGTAATAATCTTCACTTCAGGTGAATTGAGTTTCTTGAGAACGGCGTACAGGGTCGTTGTTTTTCCGGACCCAGTAGGACCGGTGGTAATGATCATGCCGTTCGGTTTATCGATCTGTTCTTGCAAAATCTCGAGCGCGCGCCCACGAATACCAAGGTTATCAAACTCCAAAGCGACGGCTTTTGGACGCAGTAAGCGCATGACCACTGACTCACCAAACGCGGTTGGCAAAAAGCTGACACGAATGTCGATTTTTTCGTTAGTGAGATAGATGGTAATGCGGCCATCTTGCGGAACGTCTTCAACGTTGATTTTTACTCCCGCGAGGAGTTTTAAGCGCGCGATAATCTGCTTCCAAGCTTCGCGTGGAAGATCTGCCGCGTCACGAAGCAGGCCATCGATACGAAAACGGAACTTAACGCGCGTTTCTTCGGCTTCGACGTGAATATCGGAGGCATTCGCTCGTAACGAAGCGCCGATAATCAGGGTTAAGACGTCGGTAATGTTGACCTTCGCGATATGCTTACGCAGCTCTTCGAGGTTGCTGATGTCTTTTTCGTAACGCGCGAGATCAGCTTCTTCGATACGATAGCCATACGTGACCTCTTTTACTTCGGGAAGCGCGTCATAGAGCTTGCTGGCAGCGGCGAAGCTATCTTCTGAGATGATGTAGATCTGAACAGTGGCGTGCTGCTCTTCAGCAAGGGTTTTAGCGGCAGTTTCTACTTCGGGCGTTTTATCGACGGCTCCCAAGCGAATCTGGTCTTTTACACGTAAAAACACGACGCACTTGTGGGCTTCAGCGGTGGCGCGGGGAAGCAGAGCGATAGCCTCTGGAGCGATGGGAAATCCACGAAGCGCGATGTAGTCAAGGCCAAGATTCGCGGCTCGCTGCATGGCAAGCTTCTCTTTTTCGCGAAGCTTAATATTCGCCATGGTGGCATCAAGGGCGTCGGTTGGTTTTTTTTCTGTCTCGTCCTTTGTCTTTGGAGGAGGTGTGGCGGTTTTTGGTGGTCCTCCCACGATGCCTTTTGACGCTGGCGTCGCGCTTGGGGGAGGGGCTTTTGGCGCTAGCAGGTCTTCGATCGAGCCCGCTTTTGGAGGAGGAGCGATAGGCATACCTTAGGAAGAGCGCGAACGTGAGAAAAACAAGCGATGAAGCTTAGAGAGAGCTGTCCCTTGAGATACGCGAAGCGCAAGACTGTTCCACGCAGCGTACTGGACGGTGGTGGCAAAGCTTCCAAAGGCGATAAAGGTAATGAGCGCGCCAGACAAAAAGAGGGTGATGAGCGTATCGGCGATCCAGTTTGATTGAAGGAGGGCCGCGGAAAGAGCGAGAATCACGAGCGGTACTCCGGCGACGGCATAGGTAAGCGCAAGGCCCAAGAAGAGAACGACGCCAAGCAAGAAGAATCCGAGGCCTAACTCAAGAATCAAGAGCTTAGAACGAAAGGATTGTACGGCGCCACGCGCAAGACTCTCGGTAATAGAGTATTTTTGCAGGACGAGGCTCGTTAAGCCGAGCATGTGTGTAGAGGTGAGAAAAATCACCGCGAGAACATACAAGATGTAGGTGCTAATTGAAGCGACGATGGTCAGTGTCGTGGTCTCTTCAAGCGGCGTCATGAACGGTACCAGAACCAGCGTGCGAAAAAACCACAACAGGCTCAATGTGACTACGTTTAGGAGAGCGACTTTCCAGAAAAAGCGTCCTCCAACAGCGAGGCTCGATCGAAGTGTGGGAATGGCGCCTTGATGGCGAATACCGAGGCTATACACTAATGCTCCTTGGGCAATCACGGAAAGTGCGCAAAAGGCTAACACCAAAATCACCGCAAACAAGAAGCTGGGAAGATGTCCAAGCGTGCTCAGGGCGTCGCTAAAGCTCGAAATATCGCTGAGCGGTTGACGTACCCACGCGCCAAGACCCTGTGAAACGGGGGAGGCGTTCGTCAGGAGGATCGCGGCGCTTTCACCCATCTCGTTTAATGAGCGAATCAGGACGTCGTAGATACCACCTGTCATCAAAAGAGAGGCAAAGCCCCCAAGAAGCCACAGTCGTGGATGGTGCCATGCTTGCGAAAGCGCTTCGCGAAAAAGGGTTCGGTACAGCGGCTGATGAGAAGGAGCGGACATATTTATGAGAAGTGTATCATGCGAGCCAAGGGGATGAAAGAGAGAGGGCTTTCTTTTTGCGACGCATCTTTTTTCGCGCTATACTGGGTGTATGGCAAAGCTTTCTACGCACCTACGAACGTTTTTAGAGTATATCGAGATCGAAAAAGGGCGATCGCCGCTCACGATTCGTAACTACGAGTTTTATTTGCAGCGGTTTATTGATTGGGCAAAAGACCCGGATCCGGCAGCTATTACGCATGATGTGATCCATAAGTTTCGGTTGTACTTAAACCGCTTGGAGAATCGCGAGAATGGTACTTTGCGCAAGTCCACGCAGAATTATCATCTGATCGCGCTCCGCTCTTTTTTACGATTTTTGCAAAAGCGTGATGTTCCGACGTTTTCGCCTGATAAGATCGAGCTGGCGAAGCAGGGGAGTCGGGAGGTGTCGTTTTTGGAGAATCAGGATCTAGACAGGCTACTAAAAGCGCCTGATAATGCGGATGTTCGCCCGATTATTCGTGCGCGCGATAAGGCGATTCTCGAACTCTTTTTTTCGACGGGCATGCGCGTGAGCGAGCTTTCTGCCCTTGAGCGACAGATGATTAACCTCAAACGCGATGAGCTGTCTATTCGTGGAAAAGGGGATAAGATCCGTCTCGTGTTTTTGTCTCAGCGATCGCGTTCGGCGATTCAAGAGTATCTCGAGATGCGTCAAGACGACGCGCCCGCGCTATTTGTTCGTCATGATCGCGCAGCACCTGATCCAAATGAGTTGGATACCGGAGAAAAAGAGCTCGGGCCCCTCACGCCACGCTCTATTGAGCGTCTTGTGCGGTATTACGCCACGGCCGCCGGTATCCCCAAAAAAGTCTCACCGCATACCTTGCGTCACTCCTTTGCGACGGATTTACTCATGAACGGCGCAGACGTGCGTAGCGTCCAGTCGCTGCTTGGACATACGTCTATCACGACCACCCAGATCTACACCCACGTCACGAATCAGCAGTTACGGGATGTTCACAAGGCGTTTCATGGGTTACGGCAAGAAGATGACGAAGAAGGGGGAGATGAGAAAAAAGGTGAATAGCGGTATACTAGCATCGTATGTCCTTTGATGCTCCGCAAGATCGCCGCCCACCTTCTGAATCTACGCGAGAAGAGCTGTTGCATATGCGAGAGATTCTCGCTTGGCGTCTTGATGAGGTGGAAGAGGATCTTGTGAGGGGGTATCTATGGAAGGATCTCGATCTTCCGCGTGGGCTTGTGCATGATACGGGTTCACAGACACTGCGTCGCGAGATGCGTCATTGTCCAGAAGCGCTGTTTGAGGTGGTGAGTGATGCATTGCATCAATGGATGGATCCGTGTCGCCAAGTCTTGCTTCGAGCGAAGAGTGTTGCGGACGCGCAGGATCGAGATACGGCCATAGAGGCTTATGCGACCATGATGCATTATGTGGCGCAACAGCCACTTGCGCGCACCATGCGGCAAGGTGAGGATCAATGGCAAAGAAAGGGGCGCTCGTTGCAGGAATTAGACGAGTACATTCTTCAGCGTCTGCAGGCGTTTCGTTCGATGCTGGCCCGACAGTCTCTATGGGTGGATGTGGTATCGGATGAAGCGATAGAGCGAGGAGAGCCTGATTGGCTTGCCTACGCCATAGAGTCGGGCGCCTTACCAACGGTGCAGATGGTACACACGCTCACGCGTAAGCCGCTCGAGGCGGAAAGCTATTCTACCATCCCAAAAGAGGTTGGTTTGGCTGTTCAGCGAGGGTATTTCTTTCTTGAGAATCGAGCGTCCCTCTCGCCAGAAGAGCGGCTTTCACAGCAGCGTACCCTTCTTGCGGCGGCAAAGCAGGGAGCGTCATTACGCGTGATCTACGATGAGGCTCGTGAAAATATGGCAAAAGAGTGGAGTGCACTGCAGGCCTGTATACAGATGATACAAGCGGAGAAGAGGCGGTCTTCACGAGAGCTGGTGCAAACGGGGATGGATCTGGCGCAACAAGTGCAAGATTGCGCCGAGGGACTGATTGCTCAGCAAAAACGCGTGCAACAGGCAGAGGTATTAGCGGGCGGAACGGCTCTTCCTGCGCGCGAGAAGCGCCGCGTAGACATTGCCTTAGCTGGTCCAAAAGAAGAGCTTGCTCGTTGGCGAAAAAGACTGCGTGAAGCGATTCGTTTACGAGATCTTGGGAAGCGGATGATAGCGAGCGGCGTGTCTCCATCAGAGCTCTTTCAAGAAGGGGAAGCGCGTTTGTTTGTTGATGAGTTCTTGGCTCGTGCTTTACACGCCTGTCGAGCTTGCGCAGAGGAGGTGTGATAGGATACGTGTATGCCGAATGATCTTCCGTCAAAAGACCTTCAAGCGCTACAAGACCTTGTGCAGGCGCAGCCGACACTCAAAAAGCCGCTTCTTTGGCTTGAATTGCGTCATATCGAGCGTGAAAAACTGCTTTGTGAAAGCGTGCAGGGATTGGTGCGCATTGGCTTGGTGGATGGGGCTCGTTCCGTGCTTTCGACCGCCCTTGGATTAGGGATAGCGGTCTTGGTGTATACCAAAATGGTCCAGCTCGCTGGATGGTTAGATAACGTCCGCTCGGTGACGATTCCGTTGCCGCCTCCTATCAGTCGGAATGCCGTGGTGGACCTTTCCGGATACGTGCCTTCTTCTACGGCAATAGACGTATTAGCGGGCCTTCCGGTGATTTCGTGGCAGTCGGCGGCTAAGTGGATCGCTGTCATTGTGGTACTCGTTGCTATGGAGAAAGCTTTTTCTGGGTATCAGGCGTGGAGACGAGCTCAGGCGTTGCGTGAAACAGGGGAGGAGCTTGACGCTCAGGCCCGACAGATCCGCGCTTGGTTAGAGGCTCGTTGACGAGTGTACGCGCTTTCTCGTAGGATTGGGTCTGTGTTGAACTAGTGTGTTTCATTGCGTTCCTGTATGGCAAGCATACGGAAACCCTCCGCTCGGCTACGTTCCACTTCGTGTTCCTTGTCTCGCTCCGGGTTTCCGTAGCACAACGGATAGTGCAGCAGCCTTCTAAGCTGTGGATGGTGGTTCGATTCCACCCGGAAACACCATCAATAAAACCCTTGTATCGGCGATAAGCTTGAGCTTCCCGAGAAAGATTCTCAACGTACTTCGGTGTACGTTTCCGAGTCTTTCTCGGTCCAGCTCGTCGCTTCTCACCCTTCTTCGCTAAAGCTACGAAGGGCGCCGTCCGATACAAGGGTTTTATGTTTAGAGAGCTTCTCACCCTTCTTCGCTAAGGCTTCGAAGGACGCCGTCCAATCTCACGGGTTTTGTGCGTTTCGCACTTCCCGTTTTTCTTCGTGGGGCGTATTATGAGGGTATGAACATTGCTATTAACGGTTGCGGACGCATTGGTCGTCATGCGCTTAAATTATTGCGTGAATTACACGATGTCACGATCGTGGGAGTAAATGATCTGACGGAGCCAGCAA
>JAGOUA010000039.1 GCA_018061485.1 Patescibacteria group bacterium | reverse complement strand
CGGCGGGCAGCGCGCCGTCGATCCGACAATCTTGAAACAGAGCTCCTAGCCTTCGCGCGAGAGTTCGACCTCGCAACCGCAAGATCGGATGACAAAATGCTTTTTCTATGCAAAAAAGTAGGATAAACTCTCCCTATATGAAATATATGAAATCTACCCCCTTCAAAGACGTGGTTTCACGTGCTGAAAAAATTATTCAAAGGTTTGAACAGATCGAAGGGCGTCCCTGGGGAGCAGAGGGCGCGTGTCTTGAGCTCTCGAAACAAGTTGGTGAGCTTGCTCGCTGCATTCTTATGCAGGAGAAATATTATTTCTCCGGAAGGGATAGGAATCCATTGTATACCACAGGAATCAAGCAGATAGGCGATGAACTCGCTGATGTTTTGTACGCAATAATCCGTATTGCACGTCATTATAATATCAGCCTGGAGGAGGCTCACATTCACGCATGCGAGGATGCCGAGGCAGCGCTTGAGAAAAAATATCGCTGAACATGAGTCACGATAAATCCAGTCCATTCAAAACAGCTCCCCGTCAAAAGCTCTGTTGGGATTTTTACATTGATCCCAGCTCCCCCACGTTCTCAAATGCCAAGCAATCAGCGATAAGAGCGGGTTATGATGATTCGTACGCAGAACACATAAAACAGGCTGATTGGTTCTGCGGTAACCTACGTCGTTTTGCAATGAATGATAGGGCGGAAGCGGCACTGCATGAGATTCTAAGCATCCCAATTCAATTCGTAGACACGGGTGATAAGAACGCTCCTCTCGCCGTTCTTACCGATCCGGCACTCATAAAGATCAAACAGGATGTAGCGAAGTTCGTTGTTGAGCGACTTTGTCCAGAGGCTTGGTCCCCCCAAAGAAGAATGAGGGTACGAATCAACGCTCAACACCCAACCGTAGACCCAGCCAAGAAAGCGTTGGGAGATGAGCTTATTCGGAGCTATCTCAATCAAGAACATTGTGAATGCTGCTCGAATAAAAAGACCTTTGCCGCATAAACGCATCTTGAAAAGGTTGACGGTCGATTCTCACCGTAGTAGCTTTGAATCATCCGTTAGCCTTGAAGCCTAAAAAGGCTTCATAAATACGGCTCTGCACAGGAGCGCCGAACGACCTCCCAACTTGATACTCGCAAACGCGTGCATCAACCAGAAAAACATGTCGTTTTATCCTAAGCCAGAGCGATAGCTAATGACCCAGTCAAAACAACCGAAACGGTAATGCTGGGACTGTTTCAAAAAATTGAAGAATGAGTTTTTTCTCGTTCGCAAGTTTTTTGATTCAGTCCCCTTCGTTAGGACTTATTTTCCTAATGTCGGTGAACATCAAACGAAGCGAGAAAAACTCTCGCTTCGTTTGTTTTTCGTTGAAACAAGTTATTTACCGTTTCAAAATGCTCACTCTGGATCAAATCCGAAAATTGGATCCAAGCCTTGCTGATGTACCAGACGAGGAGCTTTTGATGATTCGTGATGGCCTATACGGAGTCGCAAATATAGCCTTGGATGCTTGGCAGGAAAAAGGGGGTTCCAAAATCCCGTCTGGTCATCTCCCCAAATAAGGAGATGACACGTATCATGTCAAGTATGTCCTCTTTTGAGAAAAACTCGGCAACTGATACAAGCCCAAAAAAGTGCGTGATTTATTGCCGTGTCTCTTCTTTGGAGCAGATCGCCAATACCAGCCTTGAACATCAAGAGAAGGCCTGTCGGGAATTTGCGGCTTGTAACGGCTGGGTGATAGCGACAAAGCCCTTCATCGAAATGGGCGAGTCGGCCAAAACCGCTGATCGCACAGAGCTGAAAGGAGCAATTGAATTTTGTTCAAATAAGAAGAATGGAGTTAATTATTTTGTCGTTTATAAAGCGGACCGCTTCGCTCGCAATGTTGGGGATCACTTCACTGTTCGCGCACTCCTCAAACGTTATGGAGCCGAGTTGAGATCAGCAACGGAGCAATTCGATGATTCTCCCATTGGTAAAGCTATGGAGGGGGTGGCCGCCGTGTTTGCTGAGTGGGATAACAATACGCGAAGTGTGCGCTCTAAGGACGGGATGATGAAGCGCGTTAGAGAAGGAGTGTGGGTTTGGGCTCCCTCACTGGGCTTTTATAAACCGACAAAGGGCAAAAGTACCAACATTCATCCCGAGCCGGAACGCGCACCGTACCTACGAATGGTATTTGAGGAGTATTCCAAAGGAATGCATACCTATCGTTCACTAGCAGAACGAATTGGGGCTCGCGGTCTACGGACGAAGGCAGGAAAGATACCTTCTCCTCAACTAATTGAGAAGATTTTGAGGAATCCAGTGTACTGCGGACGTATTGAAGCCTTCGGTGAAGTGAATAAAGGCTCATTTGAGCCTATCATTTCTGAGCAGTTATTCGATCTTTGCCAAAACGTTGGTTCAAAGGGAGATATTCAAGCACGTTCAACAAACAATCCTCTATTTCCATTGAGGAAGTTCGTTGTATGCAGCGATTGCGGCCAAAAACTCACGGGAAGCCGATCAACGGATAAACGTGGGCGGAAGCACGCCTACTATCATCATGGTGCAAAGAAATGCTCTATCGCTCGCTCTATTCCCAAGGCGGCGTTTGAGCAGCAATTTATCGAGTTACTCGATGATATTGTCCCAGACGAAAAATATGAAAAGCTCTTTAAGGCCGTCGTTCTGAATGCTTGGCAAAATCGCTATAAAAAGTTTGATGATGCAAACGCTCGTGTGCGAACAGGCATTGAGAAATTTGAACAAGAACGTCAAAAAGTCTTCGACTCTCACCGACAAGGCAAATATGACGATAACGAGTTTTTGGAACAAAAGAATTTTATCAATCAACGCATCCAAGAAAAGAAGCTATTGCTCCAAGACACGAACACAAAAGAAGTCGAGATGGAGCAAGCTTTAGATTACGCGTTTTACTTTATTCGCAACGCATCAAAAATTTGGTTGGAATCCACTTATGAACGAAGAATCGGGTTACAAAAGCTTATTTTTACAAAACCCGTTCCTTTTAATGGAGAAACATTTGGAACCCCTGAATTATCGCTAGTCTATCAACAGAAAAAGACTCCATTTCTGGAATCTTCTTCTTTGGTAGCCCCAGGGGGAATCGAACCCCCATTTTCCCCGTGAGAGGGGGATGTCCTAGCCATTAAACGATGAGGCCATGCGTAGAACCGACCCGAGTATAGGATATTCGCCTTCAAATGGCAAGAAGAGGAAGTTTTCTCACGGCTTTCCTGGGGAGTTGCCCTTCTCCCTCCGCGTGCGGTACACCATATCTATGGCAAAAGCTTCTTCCCCTCCTCCTGTACGCTTTGTGTGTTCTGCGTGCGACGCGCAATCCTCCAAATGGCAGGGTCGTTGCGAAAGTTGCGGCAAATGGGGCACGCTCGCGGCGTATGACGGCGCCGTCAAAAGCGGAACGAACGCTCCTGTAGCGGCGGCGCGCTTTGGTACGCCTGAGGCGTTTTCTGGCTTACAAAACCAGCCCCATACCCCACCACTCCCCACGAGTATCGCGGCGCTTGATCGCCTATTGGGCGGCGGATTAGTACCTGGATCCGTGACCCTCGTGGGAGGAGAACCGGGAATCGGCAAATCCACACTCCTCGCTCAGCTCGCGCTCGCACTTGCCACGCAAGGCAAGACGGTGCTCTACATCACCGGCGAAGAATCTCCTTCGCAGGTCGCGCGACGCTTTTTACGCTTGCATCACGAAGCGACACTCCCCCTTCCCCTGCAGTTTTTAGATTCTACCGATGCGGAGATTATCGCGGGCACCATTTTGCGCCACACACCAGCACTCACCATCGTTGACTCGATTCAAAGCATCTCGACCGCCGAAGCAACGGGCGATGCGGGAAACGTCACGCAGGTACGAGCAAGCGCCGCCACCATTTCCGCAGCAGCAAAGCGTGCGCACGCGTCCGTCATTCTTGTAGGACAGGTCACCAAGGATGGTGATCTTGCCGGACCGCGCCTCTTGGAGCACTTGGTGGATACCGTGTGTATGCTCGAGGGTGATCGCGGAGATGAGCTGCGCGTGTTACGCATGGTGAAGCATCGTTTTGGAGCGACAGATGAATCCGCTCTGTTCACAATGCAAGAATCAGGCCTGCAAGAACTTCTGGATCCTTCTGTGCGGTTTCTGCAAGAGCGTGATGCGCCCATTGCGGGTTCCGCCGTTACGGCAACGCTTGATGGTTCTCGCGTTCTCGCGGGGGAGATTCAGGCATTGGTGAATCCTGCGGGCTTTGGCATTCCTGCGAGGCGTCTTGTGGGCGTTGATCAAAATCGCGCGCACTTACTCATCGCGGTTCTTAGTAGACGTGCAAGTTGTCGCTTGGGCGATCAAGACGTCTTTTTGAATACCGTAGGAGGGCTGCGCTTACACGACCCAGCAACAGATCTTGCCGTGGCCGCGGCGCTTGCCTCGGCAAACTGGGATCAGCCTATTGCGCCAAAAACCGTTCTCATTGGGGAGGTGAGTCTTGCCGGAGATATTCGCCCCGTTCCACGACTGGAACTTCGTGCAAAAGAGGCAAAACGCCTCGGGTATACACATCTTATCTACCCTGCGTCGAGCAAGCTCTCTCCTCTCGCCGGGATGAAGCTCTCGCCGGTCAAAACCCTCGCGGATGCGCTTGCCTGCGCTGGTCTTAAGCCTGTTCATAAGGCAAAAACACCCCCGCCACCAAAGGCGTTTTTAGAGCCTTAGTGATCAGGTCTGGTGTTTTTCGCACGAATGCCTCACTCCAAGTGCGCCGCCGTGACGAGCTCGTTCACGCGTTGTGCGACCCACTCATGATACTGCAGATCCGGGTCCGCTTCTAAGAGTTTTTTCGCGAACGTGTGCGCCGCTTGCAACAGATCGAGGTCTTCCCAACGAATGACGGAGAATGCGAGCGTGCCACTTTGTTCCGTTCCAAAGATGTTCCCCGCTCCACGACGACGAAAATCTTCTTCGGCGAGCGCAAACCCATCCGCAAGCGCGGCGACCTTTTCGAGGCGTTCGCGCGCCTCTTCTCCCCCATCCGTCAAAAAATAACAGGAGCTGGCGCGATCAGAACGTCCAACGCGTCCGCGCAGCTGATGAAGCTGTGCCATCCCAAACCGTTCCGCGCCTTCGATAATCATGACGGTTGCGTGAGGAATATCCACCCCTACTTCGATGACCGTTGTCGAGACGATCGCATCGAGCTCCCCAGCAGCGAGCGCTTGCATCACCGCCTCTTTCTCCGCCGGAGGAAGCTTGCCATGGACCATACCCAGCTTCAGACCCGTAAGGGCGCCTTGCTCGAGATCTGTAAAGAGCTCGTGCACGGACGCAACACCCAGCGTATCCGATGGATCGATGAGCGGACACACGATAAACACCGCCTCTTTTCGAGCCGCTGCTTCACGCGCCGCTTGGTAGGCGTACCCTTTCTGCTCACCCAAGCACACAAACGACGTAATCGGCTTGCGACCTTTGGGCTTTTCTTGGAGCGATGAGACATCGAGGTCACCAAAGAGCGTGAGAGCGAGCGAGCGAGGGATCGGCGTCGCTGTCATCGAGAGTAGGTGCGGCACGCGACCATCTGCACGCGTTGCCTCGGCAAGGAGCTGACGCTGCTCAACCCCAAAGCGATGTTGCTCGTCAATCACGACAAACCCCACATCAGGAGGAAGGCGCTTTTGCACCAAAAGAGCGTGCGTGCCGACGATAAACGCCCCACCAAGGAGTGCCTGTCGCTCAACTTCCGCCTTCGAGAGATCAAGCTCTTCACCTGCAAGATAGGCTTTCTTTTGGGTACGCGTCACCAAAAAGAGGGGAATTTGATACGGAGCAAGCAACCGACGAAAGGTTTGCGCGTGCTGTCCTGCAAGAATATCTGTTGGCGCAAGAACCATCGTGGAATGCCCTTGTGTACACACATGCGCGCCTAAAAAACCCGCAACCACGGTTTTCCCGGAACCAACATCGCCCTGCAATAACCGCCGCATAGGACGGTCATGCTGCATGTCTTGCAACGCTTGCCATACCGCGCGTTTTTGATCTCCCGTGAGAGCAAAGGGGAGTTTTTGCACAAACTGCTTCGCAAAGCGTTCTTGAAACGGGATGGACACACCACCCGACCGCGACAAGAGGGCGTTGGTTTGCGCGAAGGCCAAACGGTACAAGAGCGCCTCGTTATACGCCAACCGACGGCGAGCTTTTGGCACAAGTGTCATGGTTTTTGGTTCATGAATCGCCTCGTACGCCTCACGAAAGCCCATCACCCCCTCGGGGAGATACGCCTCCGGAACAGGATCCGTCAC
>JAGOUA010000006.1 GCA_018061485.1 Patescibacteria group bacterium | reverse complement strand
CGCGTTTCTCCAGCCTGTACAGATTCTTGAGGGGTGTCCGCATTCGGATTCCACGAGGCGAAAGCCTCTTGCAGATCAAGGGCGTATTCACCTCGTCCAGCCTCATCTAAACGATCCATCTCGTTACTTATACGTTCATAAAGACCCGCCGTGAGACTTCTCACGAGAGCATTTACTTCCTCAACGCTCGCCCCCTCAGAACGTAGCGTCTGAGCCTGCGTGCGAACATACGTCTGCAAATCATCGGCGTTTTCTCGCGCCATATGAGTCTCATCAAACAAAACCATCGCTTGATCAATCAACTGAGTCAAGCGCTCTTGCCCATCTTCTTGACCCTGTCCGGTTTCTTGTTCTTGAGCCGTATCCGTTTGCTCATACGCTTCACTGATACGCTGAAGTAGCACCTGATGATCAATACGAGACCTCGTCGCTTGACGATCTGTCGACACGGTAGAGGCATCGGATTCCGCATGAGTGGCTCGGACTTCAGATGACGTCATACTTGGAGCCGTGGCTAATCCCGCCATTAACGCTAATCGACTCAAGAGTCCGGGTTTTTTTACCGGGGAAGGAGAAAAACGTTCGTACATACGAGGTCAGTGTAGCACGTCTCCGAAGCCTCTACACCCAACCATCTGACTGACGGCACAACATCGCCGGAGCTTCGAGCGGATGCGCGAGCAATTCTTTGATGATTTGCTCGTACCGCACACCCGTCACCTTGCCGAACAAGGGGCTGCGCGGCCCCGGACCCTCAGAAGCCTTGGCGAGCACGAGATCCCCCGCGCGTAGACGGTCCTGCACCAAAATACCGATCGCTTCTGCGTCATGACACACGTTGATTTGCTCGGGACGCATACCGCCCTGCGTTGCGCCGCGCACATACGCCTCAACCTGCGCACCGCTCACATATAGGGCATCAATCCCTAAACGAGCCACCTCTTTTCCTACCTGCTCATGCAAAAATGCCGCTTGCTCACCTAATTCACGCATCTCGCCTAAACAGGCAATTTTTTGCTGTTTTCCTTCATCCACGGGACAGCTCGCAAGATCACGCAGTGCAGAAAGCACCGCTGCAGGCGAAGCATTGTACGTATCATCAAACAGCGCTGTACCTTTTACGCCTCGCAGCAGACGTGCCCGCCCCGGAAGTGGCTGATACGCTTGCAACCCCCTGAGAATTACCTCCGAAGAAATGCCGCACGCCACGCCCACCGCTGCCGCTGCCGCAAGCGCGTACGCCGCCGAGGAACCAAAGACCCCCTCCAGTGACACCGTTACAGGCTCCTCCACCAAACGCAAACCGATATCGATGCCCGTTGGGAGCTCGTACGCACCATCGCGCTTCATACGAAAACGAACGCTCGTGATGCAAATATCCGCTGTTTCTGTTTTTCCAAACGTGATACAGGTCGCCGCTTTGGCGCGCTCACGCATCCCAAGAACTAACGGGTCATCTGCATTCAAAATGATCGTCCCCGATGGAGGCACCGCCTGCACCAGAAGCCCTTTTTCGCGAGCAACATCTTGCACCGTTGGATAATTCGCCGCATGAACAGGCGCCCACGTCGGATCTTCTGGAGAAACAGCCGTGACTACGCCGATCGTCGGACGCGCAACGCCCGTCAAAAAGGCAATGTCCCCCGGTTTATCCGCCCCCATCTCAAGGACGTAGGTCGAGATGCCCCCATGCTCACCGCCGGCGAACCGCCACGAACGGCCAAGAAGCGTCATCCACGCCTTGGGAGATCGTGCAGGATAGGTAGGATAGTCTAACACCGTTAACGCAATACCGAGTTCGTTATTAAAGTTCTTTTTGGTAGCGCATACGGTTTCTCCCCCATAAGCAGCCTGCATCACCGCGGCAATAGCCTGCTTTGCCGAAGACTTGCCCACGGAGCCCGTAATACCAATCACCCTCGGCGCTGGTTGCGCCTGAGCAAATCCTCGCTGAACTCCGCTCGTTACCACACTCGTCAAACGCGTAAGCAAAGACATATACCAAAAGTCTAGCTTCCATACCGCGGGGACGCAATCTCTATTCGGAACCACCTTCTTCTATCGGTTGACGCGGAAGAGCGAGTGCCGTGGTACTCGAAGCGGTTTGCGTTGGCCTAGCGGGCGCGACCGGTGGAGCTGGAGTGCGGATGGGGCGTTCAGGAGGAATATCCAATAAACGCGTCAATTCTTTTGCCATCTCACCAAAGATCGGCGCGGCAGACGATTCGGCGTATTGCACCGTCGTTGGGCGATCAATCTTGACCAGCATCACAAACCGAGCATTTTCGGCAGGAGCATACCCCACAAACGATCCAATGGTTGCATCCTTGAGATATCCTGGACCGTGTGGATTTGGAATTTGTGCCGTTCCCGTTTTTCCCGCCACATAATAGCCGGGCACACCTGCGCGTTTTCCATGCCCGTTTTCGACCACATTCACCATCATCGCAGAAATTAAACGGCTTGTTTGCTCACTGATCACACGTTCAAGCATCACGGGAGCAACCCGATCCAGCGTCCCATCTTTGGCGCGATAGCCTTCGATCACCCGAGGCGCATACCGAACGCCTCCATTCGCCAGAGGAACATACGCCATAATCATCTGCATCGGCGTTGCCGCCATCCCCTGTCCAAACGAAATAGTCGCGCCAAAAATCTCGCCCTTCTTGTAGATTTGAGAAATATCCCCCTTCGCTTCTGGTGAAAGCTGAACGCCCGTCTTTTGTCCAAAGCCAAAACGCTCAACATACGAACGAAACAGGTCTTTCCCCAATAATCGCTCCATATGAATCGTAGCCGTATTGAGAGACTTCTCGAGCGCTTGCGTCATCGTTTGCCAGCCATGCGCGAGCTTATCCGAGTTACGAATCGTGAACGTATCGATTTTTTCTGCCCCTGTGTCTTGATAGGTGCTTCTTGGAGTAATCTTTCCCGTCTCTAAGCCCGCTGCGTAGGTCACCGGCTTAAAAATCGACCCCGGTTCGTATTGATAGAACGTCGCTGGATTATTAAACACACCGATATCACTCACTTTCCGATACTCCTCAGGGTTAAAATCCGGCGCGGAACACATCGCCATGAGCGACCCATCATTTGGATCAACCACGATAATCGAGCCACCTGTCGCTCCAAAACGCTCCACCGCTTCGGCAATCTTGCTGCAGGCGAGAAACTGTACACGTCGATCAATCGTCAAGACGATATCCCTCCCATCTTCCGCCTCTTCGAGCGCAATAGAGCCAATCGTTAAGCGACGACCGGCTGCATCCCGTTCTGCCGAAATACGCCCCGCCTTCCCCGCGAGCTGCTCATCAAAAAAACCTTCGAGTCCGTACTTGCCTTCACGTCGACCATCGTCATTTGTGGCAACAAAGCCCAAAATATGCCCACCCAAGCCCTGCTCTGGATACAGACGAGCCTGCCCCTTGTGCACACCAATACCTGGAAGACGCGCCGCACGAATCGCTTCAACCTGTTCGTAGGTCGCATCACGAGAAAGCACCATGTAGGTGGTTGTGGGCGAAACAAGCTTCTCAAAAAACCCCTCTTTTGGGAGTTGAAGGAGTTGCGCCACCTGCTCGCCCACAGCGCCACGATCTTTCATCTCGCGAGGCACGGCGTAAATCTGCCACGCATCACGGTCTAAAGCGACGGGATACAGCTTCCCATCTAACCGATCACGAACGTAGATCGCCCCACGCTTAGGCTGGAGCGCCTTTTGCAGCGTATGCTGCCCAGCGGCAATCACCTTATACGATTCATGCTCTAGCACCTGTAGTTGAAAAAAGCGGCCCAGCACCACACAGCCAATAACCGCAAAACCAATCAATAACACCAGAAAACGCCCTTCAAAAGAGGGGCTCGCTGAACGCAAAGAGGACGCGGAGCGAAAAGAGCGGCTCACGCCTCGCAGTATACCACGCCCTCCATCAAAAGAGGCGAGACCTTCGTTCAAAAGTACAAAACCCTCCAGATTGGATACGTGAAATACAAAAAACCCTCCAGATTGGATACGTGAAATACAAAAAACCCTCCAGATTGGAGATTACCAATAACAAAACCCCTTATAGGGGATGAGAAGCGACGAGCTGGACCGAGAAAGACTCGGAGACGTACATCGAAGTACGTTGAGAATCTTTCTCGGGAAGCTCTAGCTTATCGCCGCTATAAGGGGTTTACTCTTACAAGAGGGCTTCTTTTGCTGCCTTTGCTACGCGGAACTTGACCACCGTCTTCGCAGGAATCTTGATCTCTGCACCCGTTGCTGGGTTGCGACCCATGCGAGCAGCACGCTTGACCTTCACGAGCTTACCGAGTCCTGGAAAGGTGAACTCACCATTCTTTTTGACCTGCGCGTACGCGGTCTTGGTGATAAGATCGATCATCGCCATCACTTCTTTTTTGGTGTGGCCAGACTTGGCAGCCAACTCGGTCATGAGTTGGGACTTGGTCATTTTGGACATAGGTGCGGAAACCCAGGGATAAACAGGTTAGTAAGGAGAACGTTCAGATTTGAGTGGGATACGCTGAGCTGGACCGAGAAAGACTCGCAAACGTATCCCCCTTCGCGTAAAGCTACGGGGGACCATTCGTAGCCTTGGCGAAGAATGGCAGTACGTTGAGAATCTTTCTCGGGAAGCTCTCGTAGCTCGCCAAATATGAGCGTTCTTGAGAGTAAAAATGGGTTTGCGAGGTTCAGTATGCACACCGCGTAAGAGATACGCAAGAGGTTTTTCACGAATTGTCAAGGGTTTTTCACCAAAACAACCACCGAGAGGTGGTTGTTTTGTGTATCTAGCTCTAAACAAGAACCTATATTTCACGTAGCTTTTTCAGATTGGATGCGCTGTGATGAGCTGGAGCGAAAAAGAACCGGAAGCGCACGTGTGAGTGCGGTGAGGATCTTTTTCGCGAAGCTCGCGCAGAGCGCCAATCTGGAAAGCGACTATTTCTGAGCGCCGGCTTGTTGGATAGCTTCTTTTAATCCCCCTGGCCCATCGTAAGGAATCGCACCACTTACCAATGTTCCGTTCACGAACGTCGCAGGCGTGCCTTCTACACCAGATGCACCGCCCTCGTTGAAGTCCGCGTTGACCTTCTCTGCCGTTTCATTGTTATCGAGACAGGTGTTGAACTTTCCTTGATCGAGACCGATCTCCTTTGCCATCGCCTTCATCCCATCCACGGTAAGAGATGGAGCGGCAAAGAGCTTGTCATGCATCTCCCAGAACTTGCCACCACCACCCAACTTTCCTGCACACTCTGCTGCCTCACCCGCTTTTTGCGCGTTTGGGTGAATCGAGCGAAGTGGAAAGTGGCGGTAGACAACACGTACATCATTAGGAAAATCTTTCAACGCCTGCTCCACGGTTGGAACAAAGCGCTTACAGAATGGACACTCAAAATCGGAGTATTCAATCAACGTAACTTTCGCATTCTTGTTCCCCTTGACGAACTCTTTATCCGTGACGGCCTTCACAGGAGCGCCCACCGGAGCGGATGGCTGAGGCGTTGGAGCGCCAACAGCAGGCACATTCCCTGGATTGAGCGCCACGCCGGAGGAGGATCCGCCGCTCACAACACCACCAAACACCAAGCCAAGACCAACCGTCGCACACACCGCTACACCGAGAAAGAGCCCCATCAAGAACATGACCTTTGGGCTACCATCCCAGAATCCTTGGGAACGCGAGTTATCCATAGAGAAAGAAACAACGAAGTAACGAATGAGAAATAGCTCCTGTAGTGTACGACGCGACCCGCCCGCTCACAAGAGATTCGTCAAGACCAAAAACCACTCTTTGCGAGAGAGTGGCTTGCTCTTTTTGTTGATGACGTTATTGAGACGCTGTTTCGGACAAGACCTGCTCAAGAGCAGATGTCCATTCCGCTTCGCTTCGCACCAGAGCACGACGTTCATTGATGAAGAAGGTTGGCGTGGCGTTTACCGCGTTACGTTCGCCCTCTTGTACGTCGTCCATCACCCGATCATCGAAGCGACGCTCGCCGTAACAGGCAGTGAAAGCCGCTTCATCGAGCCCTCCTTCACGAGCGAATTGGACGAAGCGATCTTTTGGATCTCGTTCCGCCGACCACGCTGCCTGTTCAACGAACAAACGGTCATGATACTCCCAAAATTTGCCCTGGTCTTGCGCGCACCGTGCCGCATTCGCCGCAGGACGCGCATTTGGATGAATCGTCATGAGCGGAAAATCCTTCCAAACGAACTGTACACGATCAGCAAACTTCGCCATCACGGCTTGCAACGCTGGCTCTGCCGCGCGACACGCTGGACATTGCAGATCGGAATACATCCGCACGACAACGCGCGTATCTTCTGCGCCTTTTGTTGGCGCGCCTTCATCAGAGAACGTCACCGTTCCCGAAGGGTTCACTTCAGAAGAAGGAGCGCGAACCAATGCATACGTTAACCCTCCAAAGAGTACCACCGCCCCAACGATAATCACTCCCAAGAGTCGTTGTTCAGAAGTAAGAGACATACCGTACGAGCATAACGACCGGAAGCGGGAGTGACAAGACTACGCCGCTTAGCGAGGTCGCGCTGCATAAACAAGCCGCGCCAACCAAGCACCGCTCACAAGAAACATCGCGAGCCCCAACCACTGCGCAGGCGTCCACCCCCAATATCGCGCATCCGCCACTCGATATGCATCAAGCCACACACGAGAGAGCCCCTCCAGAGCAAAATAGAGCGCAACAAAAAATCCCACCGGTCGCGCACGACGATTCAACAGCAGAAACAACAGCCCAATACCAAATCCAACCAGAGATAAATACAGACCAAGATCATGACGAGATACCCCGTCCGGATACCGCACCGCCAGCACGGATTGCGACAACGTCCCGGGATGATCGTGAATCAAAAAACAACCGATACGCCCCACCCCGCACCCCCACGGCACTCCCCAAGCAAGCACGTCCGCATACGCCACCCATTCCGCCCACGCATGACGCATCATCCAAAAAAAGACGCCTAGCGCCCCAAACAATCCACCCATCATCGAAAAACCGGGCAAGCGTGGATCAAACGCGTGGAGTGGAAACTGTTGATAATACGCGAAATCATACGCGAACACGTGTAACACGCGCGCGCCGAGCATCGCCCCAATAAACATCCACGTTGCAAGCGAGAGTACACGTTCTGGATCGAGTCCTCGTGTTTTGGCCCGTTTATACGCAACATAGGTCCCAAGAGCGTAGCCAAGACCCACCAGCAAGCCCCACACCTGAATCGAGACTCCCCCCAGCGACAACGTGGTTGCGCCAATAAACGGGATCATAATAAACGCAAACTTTGCAATGCGCGCTTATACAGCGCAAGAGCTTGTTCCGCCTGACGTTCACTTACGGTAAACGATTCTTCATGAACCAAGCGGTTACGCAGCTTGTGCGGCTCCCACATCTCGCGCAGCACTTTGTGCTTGTATTCCGCTACTTTCAGGCGCTCAGCGAAGGTTTCGCCCGGAAAACCAACGCCACGCAATACCCTGTCTAGCAGCTTATCCGCTTCGATAATCGCGAGTTTACGCCCAGGAGCGCCCAACTTGAGCAGCGCGGACAATTCTTCCCATTGCTGACGAATTTTTTCTTTGTGCAACACTTCCCAATTCGAGGTGGACGACCGGGAAAATCCACGCATCGCCAAAATCCCTAAAAAGAGTGCGATCCCCAAAACCACCAACACCCCAATCGCGGATAATGAAGCGGTTGATGACGGCGCAACAACAGGTGCAGAAACCGGATCAAGAAGGAGCTGAAGCATAGAATGGGCGGCTAGACGGATTCGTAGGCGTGACCGAAGGACAAGAGCCTTCCATCATCAAACCGTTTGCCGATAAGCTGAATACCGATCGGAAGACCCGTTTCTGGTTCACGACCACACGGAATGGACAGTGCTGGAACGCCCGCCACATTCACGCCGACGGTAAAAATATCTTCTAAATAAAGGGCGAGTGGATCGTTGATTTTTTCTCCCAAACGGAAGGCTGTCGAAGGCGTAGTCGGCGTCACGAGCATATCTACCTCGGTAAAGAGGCGTTCGTAGGCGGCGACGATCAGTTTTCGTACTTTACGCGCTTGATGATAGTACGCATCCACCGAGCCCTTGGAGAGCACGTAACTGCCAAGCAAGATGCGTCGACGCACCTCTGGTCCAAACCCCTCTCCTCGCGTACACTCATACACCTCGAGCAAGGTTTTTGCCTGTGCGCGCGAACCGTAACGAATACCGTCGTACCGAGCGAGATTCGCCGAAACCTCCGCCGGAACGAGCACGTAATACACGGCGAGCGCTTCATCCGCGTACGGCAAGTCCACCTCCTTGACCTCCGCGCCAAGGGCTTTCATGACCTCTACCGCCTGTTCACACGCAAATCGCGTTGAGGCGCTCATACCTGCGTGTCCCCACGCCTGTCGAGGCAAACCGATACGCACACCATCAAGACGCGACATCGAGGTAAACGGTGAAAGCGCATGATCCGTCGTCGTGAGGTCATGAGGATCTGCACCGCGGAGCACGTCAAACAGCATCGCCGCATCATCCACCGTCTTCGTCATGGGGCCAACTTGATCAAAAGAAGACGCCATCGCGATCACCCCTGAACGCGAAACCGTTCCATACGTAGGCTTAAAACCCACAATGCCACAAAACGACGCTGGTTGACGAATAGACCCACCCGTATCAGAACCAAGCGACACGGGAGCAAAATCACGTGCTACCGCCGCCGCACTTCCGCCGGAAGATCCTCCCGGTACACGGTCTGGATGGGTTGGATGCTTGGTTGGGCCAAAGGCGGAATACTCCGTACTCGAACCCATGGCGAATTCATCCAAATTGGTCTTGCCGAGAAGCACCATGCCGGCACGTTTAACGCGTTCTGCGACGGTCGCATCCTGCGGGGGAAGATACCCCTCAAGCATCTTTGAACCAGCGGTCGTAGGAATATCCTGCGTCGAAATATTATCTTTGAGGGCAATGGGCACGCCATCAAGCGCTCCAACTACCTCACCACGAAACCGACGTTCATCCGAACGCTTCGCCGCACGATGCGCCTCGTCTTCTGTTACAGCGAGATACGCATGCACATCGCCATCTTCCGCGCGAATACGCTCAAGATACGCCTCGGTGACTTCAAGAGACGAGAGCTGTTTTGTAGCAAGCGCTTCGGCGATCTGTCGAACGGTCATTCCTGGAAGCATAGATTAGACGTTCTGTTTACGATCATGAAACACGGCCGGCACACGAAGCGCATTCCCTACCCGGTCCGGAAACGCCTGAATCACCCGCTCCGCGACGTCATCTTGAGGACGAACGAGGTCACGATCGGGTGGAAGCGTGTCTTGAAACACGGGACCATCCACCACGGACGAGACGTCAATCTGCTGTAAACGCTCAACATACTGCAAAATCGCCCCAATCTGGTGCGTGAGACGGTCGGCTTCTTCTGGCGAAATTTGGATACGCGTCAGACGAGCCAAGTCTTCGATCGTGGAACGGGAGTACGACATGGATACAGCGTACTGAACGCGAGAAAAAAGAACAACCTGACTAAAACCCCGCGAGTGGCGCAACCGCAAACAGCACCATCGCTCCGATCATAAACACCGCAAGGACGCGGACAACGAATCGACGGCGACGAGAAAGGTGTTCCATAGAAAAAGAGAGTTTATGAGCGGCGTAAGACTTTGATAAACGTATCCGGTGGAATCTCCACCCCACCTTTTCCATGCTCAAGCATCCGCGCTTTTCCTTTCTTTTGCTTCTGTAAGAGCTTGGATTTACGCGAATAATCTCCTCCGGACATCTTGGCAAGCACATCCTTTCGAAAGGCACTCAAACGATCCGAAGCGATAATCTTGGCCCCAACAGCCGCTTGCAATTTTACCACAAACTGCTGACGAGGCAGCTCTTCCTTCAGGGTTTCGACGATTTCTTTGCCGCGGGTATAGGCCTCTGACTCGTGAAGCAACGTCGCGAGTGCTTCGACCGGCTCTTCCGCAACAAGAATCGTGAGACGCACAATATCAGACACGCGCATGTCTTTGTATTCGTAGTTGAGCGAGGCGTATCCCGCCGTTACCCCCTTGAGTTTGTCGTAAAAATCCACAATCACCGACGCGAGCGGCATATCGTAATGTAAAATCGCGCGCTGTGCATCAAGATA
The DNA here is from genome assembly GCA_018061485.1 of Patescibacteria group bacterium. Taxonomy (GTDB): domain Bacteria; phylum Patescibacteriota; class Patescibacteriia; order 2-12-FULL-60-25; family 2-12-FULL-60-25; genus JAGOUA01. The sequence continues at coordinate 14,965 of JAGOUA010000006.1, read as the reverse complement.
CTCCGTGGTTTGATACACGCCACGACGATCCTGAACAAGCTGCATCACATTTCCCAAGTAGTCTTTTGGACACACGATATCCACTTTTACCCACGGTTCGCGGGATTCTTGAATATGCGAAGGATCCGGAAACTCCGCAGGGGACTTGACCTTCTTTTCTTGACCGCTCGTGAGCGTTACTTCGTATCCTACGGACGGCGTCGTCACGACGACTTCCATGTTGAATTCCCGCATCAACCGCTCTTGCACGATTTCCAAGTGCAACATACCGAGTAATCCGCAGCGAAACCCAAAGCCCAAGGCCGCGGAATGCTCCGGTTCAAACGTGAGCGCCGCATCATTCAGCTTGAGTTTCAAGATCGCATCACGCAGACGCTCATATTCGTTGCCTTCGCTCGGAAAAATACCCGCGTACACCATGGGATGCACCTCTTTATACCCGGCCAACGGCTCGGTTTCAGCGAGCGTTGCCTTTGCCGTGAGCGTATCACCCACGCGCACCGCGCTAATATCCTTGAGACCGGTCACCACATAACCGATCTCCCCCGTTTCAAGCGCAGAAAGTGGCGAATGTTGGGGCTTAAGCGCACCAACATCGAGCATCACCCCATCAGCATCCGTCGCCATAAAATGTACGCTCTCGCCCTTCACGAGACGACCGTCTACACAGCGAACATACGCGATCACCCCCTGATAATCGTCGTACTTGGAATCAAAAATAATCGCTCGGGGTGGTTTATTCGGCTGACCTGCTGGAGGCGGCACTTCACGAACGATACGCTCCAAGATCGCCGGAACCCCCTCTCCCGTTTTGCCCGAGGCCGTCATAATCTCTTCACGCTTACAGCCAATCAATTGCATGATTTCTGCCGCGCGACGCTCCACGTCCGCATTCGGCAAGTCAATCTTGTTGAGAACGGGGATAATCGTGAGATTTTGCTCCATCGCGAGATACAAGTTTGCGATCGTCTGCGCTTGCACACCCTGCGTCGAGTCCACAAGCAGAATCGCTCCTTCGACCGCCGCGAGCGAACGCGAGACCTCGTAGGTAAAATCCACGTGTCCGGGAGTATCAATCAAGTTGAGTTCGTACACCTGGCCATCTTGCGCGGTATATTCCATACGCGCTGGCTGCAGCTTGATTGTGATCCCGCGCTCGCGCTCCAAATCCATGGTATCCAAAAGCTGTTCCTTCATTTTGCGCTTTTCTACGGTACCCGTAACTTCAAGCAACCGATCCGAAAGCGTCGACTTTCCATGATCGATGTGCGCGATAATACAAAAGTTGCGAATAGAAGACTGTTGCATGGGCGAAATATGCCTGAACAGAGCAAAAATATCAAGGCAAGAATCGTCGTATACGAGCCACAAGCTCTTCAGCCTCGCGTTGCCCGAACGCGTACATCGTGGCGAGATACGCCAATGACGCCACCCCAAATGCCGCTGCCAGCTGAAGAGCTACCTGCCAAAACTGCGAGAGCGGAAAGATCGTTCCCACTACCTGACGCGCCCCCCACGCCAACATCAAGGCGGGAACACTCGCCACGAGCGCAAAACCCAACATATGCAAAAGCCCCTGCTCGAAGGCCGCTCCCGCACGTTGGCGTAAGCAGATCCAGAGAAGGGTCATTTGCACGATGGCGGCGACGGTAAATGCCATCGCAAGCCCACGAACGCCGTATCGTTGATAGGCATACCACGCGACCAAGATATTAGTACTTTCGGCGATCACCGTCACAAGAAACGGCGTCCACGTCGACTGAATCGCGTAAAAAGCTCTTGCCAAGAGCGGAATCATCGCTTGCGCAACCAGAGAAACACTCATCCATCCCACGACCTCTGCCGTCGCAATAGTTGCAGACCAATCAAAGGCGCCATCACCCAAGATGAGCCGTACAAACTGCGCGCGAAGCAGGATGAGTAAAAGCGAGATTGGCACCAAAAAGAACAGGATCTTTCTTCCTGCACGCTCCAGCGTTTCGTGATAGGCTACAACGTTTTTTGATCCAGCCGCCTCAGACAAGAGCGGAAACGCGGCGATCGCGAACGAAATACCGATCACCCCAAGGGGAAAACTCTGCAGATTATTCCCCAACTGCCACACCGCCACCGATCCAACGGAGAGCGTCGAAGCAAATCCCATAGTGACAAGCAAGCTTCCTTGCGACGCACCAAGCGCCGCCAAGCGTGGAAACGTCAGTCGAAGCAATCGGGTCATGTCTGGCGTCCACGCGAGCGAACCGCGAAGCTTAACCCCCTCTTGTCGTGCGACCACCACCTGCGTCGTCATATGGAAAAACGCCCCAATCACGACACCGATAGCCACACCCATCATCCCAAAAAAGCGTGCGCCCACCGTGATACCCAGCAAAATCCCCAAGTTATACCAAATAGGCGCCACCGCAAACACCAGCGTACGTTTCGCGGTTTGGAGTACACCGCCAACAATGGCTGACATTCCTAAAAAGATCGGCGAAAGAAACAGGATGCGTGTGAGCTGAACCGCAAGATCCAGCCGATCTTGCGAAAAACCACGTGCGACAAGCGGCACAAGAGATGGTGCCAAGAACGCTCCGACCACTCCCCCCAAGGCGCAGATCATCGCCACCCAGCGCAGCACCGTTCCAGCGAAGGCGTACGCTTTTGTCGCGCCCTCTTTTGCACGAAGCTCCGTATAAATAGGCAAAAATCCCGCGCTTAACGCCCCGAGGATCACCAGATTGTAGAGTGTATCAGGTAAGCGAAACGCCGCGTAGTACGCATCAAGCTCCCACCCAGCCCCAAACGTCGCCGCTAACAAACGGTCGCGCACCACGCCCAACACACGCGATACAACGGACGCACCTGCCAGAATCATCGCCGCTTGACCTACGCCAGAAGAAGTAGACGCCCAGCATCGTCGCAGAAAACAAAGCATAGCTTAAAACGCAAACGGATCCTTCGGCAGATCCCATACAAGCACCAGTTCATCACCCTCTTGTTCGATGACAAGGGGCGCGAGACCCGTTCCTTCTGCGGCTTGCCCCTCTTTTCGGTGACCCGTACACGCGTCAAATGATGCTTCGTGCCAACGACACACGCACACTCCCGTTGTCACATCCAGCTCAACAGGCCCGCCCATATGAGGACACCGATTCACAAAGGCGCGCACCATCCCCTTATATCGAAACACATAGGCGCTTGTTCCCGGGACGAGCGGGACGGTCTTGCCTTCGCCCTCGCGCACCTCTTCCACCCTACCGATACGAGTGCGAGGCATATATTAACGAGCATGATCAAACCCGTACGGAAAGAGCTCCTTGGTGATCGGGCCCTTGATACGCATATGCCACTCTGCCCGTAAAAAACGAATACCCGTACGGAGATACCCATCGCGCGTATAGCGTCGAAGCGAGGTCTGAAACGGAATGTTCGCAAGATACGCAAAGCGCGCACCGGCCTTATGCAGACGCTCAGCAAGATCCATATCTTCCGCAAACACCACTTTTTCGTTAAACCCACCAACACGCACAAACCATGCACGCTTCACCAAAAAACACGTTCCAGGAATGCGCGGAAAGGTCGCCGCGGTATATGCGCTATACCACGCAAAGAGGTCATGCGAAATCGTTCCCAACCACGAAGGTTCATCCCCCTCTAATCGACAGGTGGCGAAATCCGCTTGTTGACGCTGGCATTCATCTATCGCGCGCTCAATCGTGTCCACCGACGGAAACACGCCATCGGCATCGATAAACCAGAGCCATTCTTCGGTCGCATCTTTTGCCCCCGCGTTGCGTCCAGGTCCAGGCATACCACCCTTCACCACCGTCGCTCCATGTGTCGTCGCTATCTCGCGCGTTTTATCAAGCGAGTTCGCATCAGCGACCACCACCTTCCACACGTGACGCGTCACTTGCTTCTCCAATGAATCCAGCAGTCGCGGCAAAAGCAGCGCCTCGTTCTTGGCAGGAATCACAAAGCGAATCGATGTCGTGTTCATAAGGCTAGCGTACCTCTTTTGAAGCATGTTGACGAGCGATTAAGAGCTCGTAGCAGGCGATACCGGCCGCCATCGCCACGTTTAATGATTCTTTTTTTCCCACCTGCGGAATCGCGATCACCCCCTGCACACGCTCCAAAAGACTCGCGGGCACACCCGTTGTTTCTGTTCCGAGTAACAACGCATAGCGCTCAGGAAGAACAACGTCACACAGAGCTTGAGCTTCTTGCGTACGTTCGAGGGCAAAAACAGGAATGCCCTGATCCGCAAATCGTTCCAACAACCGGTCAATCGCCACTTCTTGCTCCCAAGGGATCCACGCTTCAGCTCCAAGGGCGGTTTTGTGGATTTTTTCATCTGGAGGAACGGGTGTGTACCCCGCACACCAGATCTTCGCCACGCCAAACACGTCCGCCAAACGGAAGAGCGCCCCCACGTTTTGGCGCGAACGAATGTCATGCGCGATAAGATGCAGTTCTGGTCGCATGGGTGTCATCCTAGCCAAACATCCCTGTTTTGGCTACACTCCGCGCATGAAATACGGCGAGACCCTCGAGGGGGCGATTACCTCTATAGATGACAAAGGCCGCGGCCTGATGGAATACACGGTCCAAGATGGAACCACGCGACGCGTGGCGATCCCTTTTACGTTTGTTGGCGACACCGTCCAAGCGACGTTTCGCAAGCGTGATAAAGGGTTTTGGATCGCCGAACTCACCCGCGTCCTGACACCAGCCTCCGAGCGCGTTCAGGCTCCGTGCCCTCACGCCAACGTGTGCGGCGGATGTTTGTGGCAAGCATTAGCGTATCCCGCGCAACTTACTCTCAAACAACAAGCTCTCAACAAAGCCTACGCCACTCTCACCCACATTCCCGTAGAAGCGGTCCGCCCATGCCCTCAAACCGAAGGCTTCCGTAATCGCATGGACTACGCCGTGAGCTGGAAAGGTGATATCGGCCTGAAAGAATACGGCAGCTGGAATCGATATCTCGATCTCTCCACCTGTCTTTTGCTTGATGAGGCAACGCCCGCTATTTTGGAACAAGCTCGCCACATCATGAAAGCCTGCGCCTGGGAACCATGGGACGCGCGCAAACATACGGGGCAATTTCGCTATCTTATTATTCGCCTTGGGCGTAACACAGGCGAACGCCTCATCCATCTTCTCGTCCATTCCCTTGTCACTGTTTCCGACGAGCAAAAAACCCTCTTACGAGAAGCGTTCGCTCCTTTGTGCACCTCGCTGATCTTGGGAGAAAATACTCGCCCGACGGATGTATCCTACGCAGAAACCATCGAAGCGCTCATCGGCACGCCGTACCATCACGAACAGGTGGGCGGTATTGCGTACCAAATTCATCCAAACGCGTTCTTTCAAACCAATACCGTGATGGCAGAAGCGCTCCAAGCCACGGTTCTTGAAGCCTTGGGCGATATACAGGGTAAGCACCTGTTGGATTTATACGGTGGAATCGGCTTTTTCGGCATCGCGTGCGCCAAACGCGGAGCGAGCGTGTTTGGACAAGAACTTGATCCGTTCGCCGTCTCCGAGGCGCGTCGTAACGCTTCACTCAACGCTGTCGCTGAGCGCTGTCAGTTTGAAAGTGGCCCCGTTGAACAGCTCTCCCCTGAAGCATGGAAAGCCGACGTGGCAATCATCGACCCTCCTCGCGCCGGACTACATCCAAAAGCCCTCGAAGCCCTCATCCAGCACGGCCCAGCTCGCGTGGTATATGTCTCGTGCAACTACCACTCGTTCTTGAAAGAACTGCCGGCTCTTGAACGTGTCTACGACCTGGTTCGTGTGCAGCCTCTTGATCTCTTTCCTCATACCGCCCATGTCGAGGTAGTGCATACCCTCGTTCGTCGTGCGGAGAAGTCCTAATCGTGCTATTCTGAATCTATGTCTGCCCCCCTCAAAAAAAGCGGTTTCGTCGCTCTTGTCGGTCGTTCAAACGTTGGCAAATCAACTCTTTTGAACGCCCTCATCGGAAGCAAAGTCGCGATCGTTAGCCCAAAGCCGCAGACGACCCGCTTGCCTGTTCGTGGCATTTTAACCGATGAAAAACGCGGTCAAGTGGTATTCGTTGATACGCCGGGTGTCTTTTTACAAAAACCTGACGCGCTGTCCCAACGCTTAAACGAACTCGTCAAAGAGCAACTCGAGGGCATTGAGGCTGTTTTGTATGTGATCGATCCTGCACGTGCACCCGGCCCAGAAGAAGCCCATTTGCAAAGCCTTTTGGCGCGTGTGGCTATCCCGAAGATTGTTTTAATTAATAAATGCGATCTTCCCGAGCACAATCGCCCCTTCATGCAAGAAGCTCGAGCGATAGATGTTGGGCAAGAAGCCACGTACGAAATCTCCGCCCTAAAACATCACGAGCTAAACCGCGTCGTGGATCACGTCTTTACCCTCCTTCCCGAAGGCGAGTGGTTTTACCCTCCCATGCAGCTCACAGACTTATCGCATCGCGAGTGGCTGGAAGAGATCGTTCGTGAAAAAACGTTTTTACGCTTGCGAAAAGAGCTCCCCTACACCGTAAAAGTCGAGGTAACCGACATCAGCGCTCCGCGTGAAGATCTCGAACGTGTCGAGGCCACGGTGTGGACCACCGACGATCGGTATAAAAAGATGCTCATCGGCGCAGGTGGAAGCATGATCAAGCTCATCGGTTCAGACGCACGCAAAGAAATCGAGCTCTCCATGGGAAAACGGGTTCACCTCGAACTCCGTGTACAAGTCGACCCACAATGGATGAAGCGCTTTTTGTATGCCCATTCCGCCTGAGCACATTCCCACCGTTGATCGCGTCAACGAGCATCTTCGTAAGCGCGCCTCGGGAGACCTGTGCCAAGATGTTCTTTCTTGTAATAGCTGGGCCGCAGAGGCGTTTCTCATGGAAGATTTGCGGCAGCATCTCGAAGGGCTCACCCCCACGCCGCATGCTACACGCGCGGAAACACGCCTCTATTTGCGAGCGGTAAGCTGGTTTCAGTACCCACCCGTACAACCGCAGACTCTTTTATCAAGCATTCAACAGGAGCTCGCACTTTCACCTGATGACACGCGTCTATTCGCCCAAGTGTTTATCGAGCATCTGCAAGACGAGGCCGTTGAGGCCGCCGCACAGCGTATCGACGAGCTCTTTTTTGAGGCGTGGAACGCCCTCAATCAGGCGCGACGCGCAGCGGATCTTCCGTGGCGAGCCCTCGCGCAAGAGGCCCTTCCCACGGACGTCATCACCGCTAAGCTTCGCATAGAAGCTCTACGCCCTTTACGAGACACTATCTACTATTACCGACACCTTCCCCACTGGCTCAGCTGGCAGAGAAAATAGCCTGTACCAACATAAAACACGCCCTAAGGCGTGTTTTATTATGTTAGGCAGTGGTTTCGTGACGCTCTGGAGCTTGCGCTTCAGGCTGCGCTACCTGCACATGAAAGAGCGTTCGCGTTAATCGACGACCGATTTCTCCCAGCATTTCGTGAAACAAGCGATACCCTTCGCGCTTATACTCCACAAGTGGATCGCGCTGACCATACCCTTGAAGACCAATACCGTGACGCAAGTGATCCATCGCTTCAAGATGGAAGATCCAGAGATCATCCATAATACGCAGCAAGATGGATTTTTCAAGATCCTGCATCACCGCTGGATTCATGAGTGTACCTTCAAGATCTTGATAGGCTTTATCGATATCCTTCATCGCCTGCTCGATAAACGAGGAACGACGTTCGAGCACCGAAAGGTCGGCTCGTTCGCGCAACACCGGCATCCATCCAAGATCGATACTCGTCGGCAAGATCACTTTGAGACCCGCTTCAAGATCCGCCCATTCCCAGTCCGTCGCCTCTTCTGCCGACGCGTGACGCACCACCAATGCTTCGACCTCTTGCTCATACATCTCATGAACCAAGCGCTTAGTGTGCCGCACTCCCCCGCTGGTTGGCTCGTCTGCGGCAAGCAGAATCTCCAAACGCTTTTTGTAGAACACCTGACGATGCTTATTAAGCACATCATCGTATTCAAGCAAGTGTTTACGCACATCAAAGTGATGTCCTTCTACCTTGCGCTGCGCTTGTTCGATCGCGCGACTCAAGAGCTTGTGCTCAATAGCTTCACCTTCAGGAATACCCATCGACATAAACTGCCGCATGCGATCCGAGGCAAAGATGCGCATCAGATCATCCTCGATCGAGATAAAGAACTGCGTCGTACCCGGATCTCCCTGACGCCCAGCGCGTCCTCGCAACTGGTTGTCGATACGACGCGATTCATGGCGCTCCGTTCCAATCACGCACAAGCCGCCCATCTCACGAATCTCTGCCGCCATCCCCGCGTTCACGGGGTTGCCCCCCAACAGAATGTCGACACCACGTCCTGCCATGTTCGTGGCAATGGTGACCGCCCCCTTTCGACCGGCCTGCGCGATGATCTCTGCTTCACGTTCATGGTTCTTCGCATTCAAGATTTCGTGCGGAACGCCCTCTTGTTGCAGCAACACATGCACGATCTCGTTCTTTTCGATACTTGCCGTACCAACCAGTACCGGCTGCCCCAACTGATGACGACGCTTAATTTCGCGGACCAACGCCTTAAACTTCCCGATCTCCGTCGTGAAGACTTGGTCAGGCAAATCCACGCGCTTGGTATCACGATGTGTAGGAATGGAGAGCACCTCAAGCTTGTAAATCTTGTGAAACTCTTCAGCTTCGGTCGCGGCCGTACCCGTCATTCCCGAGAGCTTTTCGTACAAACGGAAGTAGTTTTGAAAGGTAATGGTCGCAAGCGTTACCGATTCTCGCTGAATCTGCACATGTTCTTTTGCTTCAAGCGCTTGGTGCAACCCCTCAGAATAGCGACGGCCCTGCATCATACGCCCCGTGAATTCATCCACGATCACGACTTCGTTGTCCTTAACGACATAGTCTTTATCTTTACGGAACAACGCATGCGCCTTCAGCGCCTGCTCCAAGTGATGCACAAGCTTAAAGCCGCCCTGCACATACAAGTTATCGACACCGAGCCACTGCTCGATCTTTTCGATACCGCTCTCCGTAAGCGTTGCTGCACGTAGTTTTTCGTCCACCGTATAATCCGTTTCGCGCGCAAGACGAGGCACAAGTTCCGCAAAACGGTAGTACATGTCGGCCGCCTCTTCGGCTGGCGCGGAGATAATGAGCGGGGTACGCGCTTCGTCAATCAAAATCGAGTCGACCTCGTCGATCACGGCGTAATGCAACGGACGCTGCACACGATCGATAGACCGTTGTGCCATGTTGTCGCGAAGGTAATCAAAGCCGAACTCGTTATTGGTTCCATACGTAATATCCGCCTCGTACGCCTCTTTGCGAGAGACGGGACGAAGATAGTCCATGTCTACGCGAAAGGATCCCGTTTGGTCGCGATTTGGATCATGTTCAGGTTCGGTCTTGAATTCTGGATCGTACACAAAACTCCCCTGATGCTGAATACACGCTACACGCAATCCCAACGCGTGATACACCTGACCCATCCACACGGCGTCACGACGCGCCAAGTAGTCGTTCACCGTAATCACGTGCACCCCTTTACTCGTAAGCGCATTCAAATACACCGGGGCCGTAGCCGTCAGCGTCTTTCCTTCACCGGTACGCATTTCGGCGATCATGCCGCGATGCAACGCGATACCGCCCAAGAGCTGTACGTCGTATTGCCGTTGCCCGAGCACACGGCGAGAGGTCTCACGAACCACGGCGAAGGCCTCTGGAAGCAGACTATCGAGAGACTGGCCGGACGCCATGCGCGCACGAAAATCCGCCGTTTTTTCGCGTAACTGAGCGTCCGTTAGCGCTTCCATGGATCCAGCGAGCGGGTTGACCTGCTGCTCAATAATCGCTCGAAGCTTTTGCGCTTCGCGGACATTCGGATCGCCAAAGAGTTTGTGCAAAAAAGACATATAGACCGAATCCTACCGACTTTCCCCCCTCTCGTCCACTCGTGGACTTCCTCGTTTGGCGATCTACTGGCGTTTCGCTACGAACCAGCCTCACCGCACTTAACAGTGCGCCTCCGGTGGTTCTTGCTCCAACGCTTCGCATCTCATCCAAACGCGAAAGTCCTGAAAACATCACTTCTGTACACAAGCGGCGACGGCTTCGTGCAATCCCTCGTCGAACATATTTGGCACGATGCGATCAGCCGTTGGTTCAGCGATAAAGCCCGCAATCGCCTGAGCCGCTGCCACTTTTATCTCGTCCGTGACTCGCACGATACCGTTATCCAACATGCCACGAAATAAGCCCGGATAGCAAAGCGCATTATTCACCTGGTTGGCGTAATCACTGCGACCGGTTGCAAGCACCATCACCCCACCTTCACGAGCCTGATCAGGCGTGATTTCTGGCACGGGGTTTGCGAGCGCAAACACGATAGAGCCAGACGCCATAGTACGCACCAGATCCGCCGAAAACGCCCCCGCCGCACTTACACCGATCAGCACATCCGCGCCAGCAACGACGTCTGCCAAGCCCTGCCCCATCACTCCCGTCGTCGCCATATCGGCGAGCCACTGCTTTTCTTGCGTAAGACCTTCGCGCTCTTTGACGATCACGCCCTGACGGTCTAGCGCGACAAACTGTCGCACGCCCGCCTTCACGAGAAGCTTCGCAATAGCCACTCCCGCCGCCCCTGCGCCGTTCATCACTACACGAATATCCTGCATGGACTTCCCAACCACCTTGAGGGCGTTGATAAGCCCAGCCAACACGACGATCGCCGTTCCGTGCTGATCGTCATGCATCACAGGAATAGAAAGGCGATCTTGCAACGCTTGTTCGATCGTAAAACACCGCGGAGCTGAAATATCTTCGAGCTGAATCGCCCCAAAAGATGGTTCAAGCGACGCGATAATACGGATCAACTCATCAGGATCTTGCGTATTCAACACCAATGGCACCGCATCAATGCCAGAAAAACGCTTAAAGATGGCACATTTTCCTTCCATCACCGGAAGAGCTGCAGCCGCACCGATATTTCCAAGACCTAAGACCGCCGATCCATCCGAAACCACGGCAACGGTATTTTTACGCCATGTCAACACGTCTGCCTGTGCAGGATCTGCAGCGATCGCTTTGGATACCGCTCCCACGCCCGGAGAATAAATCAACGTAAGATCCTCGAGGGAGTTTACCTCCACCTTGGCACGCATCTCGATTTTGCCACGAGAAGCCTTGTGAAGATCGATCGACGCTTGAGCGAGCTGTTCAGGGGTGCGTTGTGTCATAGACCTGTAGCGTAAGACGCGCGACACAAGATGGCAACAGCAACCCCCGCCTGTTAAGCGGGGGTCATCTTGCTATTTTGTTTCTTTTGACGTCTCTACGATCGTCGCCGCCGATCCCGAGGCGGCATCCGTTGCTGAAGCAGTGTCATCTTCCTTTTTCTCTTCGGTTGCTGAAGGAGAAGCGCTTGGGCTTGCACTCCCAGAACTACTTGCAGCATCCGTTCCCTCTTTTGATGCATCAGGCGATGGTGTCGATGCCGCCGGAGGCGTCGTTGCCGCGGTCGTTGGACAATCGCGTGTAAAACGCCAGTACGCCGTGGAACGAATCTCATTCGGCGAAGTCACCACCAGTGAAACAGAACCGCTAAGCGAAGCCGAGATCCCTCCCCAGTCATACGTTACCGATGTTGAACCAGCCTTCTCGAACACGGCGCTTTGGAGAGGAGAACGGCTGCCGTCGCTGCGTAGCCAGTAGTACTGAACCGTTCCCGCTCCTCCGTAAGAAATAGTTCCCAGGAACTGAAAGCGATGCGCTATCACACACGCCTGAACTTCGCTCTTATCAACAACACTAAGTTGTACATCCGCCTTGAGCGCGCTAGGACTTGCCGAAGCGCTTGGCGAAGGACTGTTTGAGGCGGTCGCCTGACAACGAATCACAAACTCTGTCTTTATCGAAGAGAATGGCTCTGGAGCAACGACAATGAACTGCCCAGTACCGTTCCCCGAAGAAGCCGCCGTCGGAGTGAACTCACGTCGCATCTCAGCATACGCCTGACCCGTTGCATCCGTCTCAAGTGTCATTTCTGGAGATCGCACCCCATCATGGAAGACAAAGTACCCCTTCACCATCGCCTTGCCGCTTGCAAAGACATTCGCTCGAAGAACCACCTGCTGCTTACATGCGTCTAGATAAACCGCCTGATTATCAATATTCACCCGTGTTACACGCACAGCAGGAGCACTATCCTGAGGTCGTTGCATTGCTGCATCCGTTCGAGGAGCTTCGGTGGATCGCGTTTCTTGAGCCGGACGGGTTCCATTCACTGATTCCTGAGGTCGCGCTGGCTCTCTACGAGCTTCTGCCGCAGGAGGAGCCGCTTCCCCCTTCTCTTCCTCTGTACTCGCCGCACCCTCTTCGGCTTCGGTAGCCTGATCAGGCGTTACCCCATCGTAGATACACGCTTGCATGTTCTCGATAAACATAGCACGCGCCTGATCTCGACCCTCCTGAAACGCCGTTTGATACTCACGACGCGTCTCATTCCACACGCGGGTAATAATGGCTCTATCGGTGGCGTTTGCATACACGCGCAACGCTCGCTCTAAGCGAAGCAGCGTCGTATTAAGAGGACCAAAAGCAACCGTCGCCGGTGGACGAACAACTGTATCGATAGACGAGGGAGCCTCGTTGAGCCTCGTGTAGGCAGAGCGTAGCGCCGTAATATCCGCATCAACCGCACGCACCTGCGTCGTAATCACTTGATTGATGTTTGCTGGAAGCGATCGCCCCGTTGTTTGCAATGTTCGCTGAACACCGGCCTTCCTATTCTGGCGAGCGGCACGAACACGAAAGCCAATCTGACGATTCCACTGCTGGACAAAGCTTTCGCGCATGTCCTGACCAAGATCCTGAACCGCCTCGCGATATTCTGGAGCGTAGGCCTCAGCACACTCTTGCACGATAGACGACTCTGCCGCGTGAGCACGCGGGGCAGAAATTCCGAACGAAACAGTGACGAACGCTAAAAGCACCATTCCTGCCACGGCCGACGTAGGATGCACGGACTTCCTCATACGCAAAAAGAACAAACAGAAGAATAATCGAACACGATTATACTAACATGAACACCTCTTCTCGCAAAAACCATTGACAAATGCCCCGCTTCTTGGTATTTTGAAAAAATCAGTAGACTGTATTCTCTCCCTCCCATCGTATGACCTCTCTTCGAGTCACCACCTACCAGGGTCCAACGATCGGCTTTTCGCCGGGGGAGTTTGTCGTGCACGATTTTTGCTCAACCCACCTTGGATAACCAAGGCGATGGGGGTTGAACCATGATCCTGCCCGATGAACTCGGGCAGGATTGTTCTTTCCACGCTCCACCACACGAACGAAAGGCACACACCATGTCTTCAGACCCCGCTTCGGATCCAGAACAGGATCCCTTCGACTGGGAAGAGACACAGCGCCCCTCAACGGCGCTCTCCGCTCTCAGCGACCTTGTCGGTATCGTGCGCTTTATTTGGCGCGTTTCCGCCTCAGAACGCAAGCGTCTCGCAAAAGGTTTCGGCCTCCACCTACTCAATATGGGCTTTGGCCCCGTTGAAGCATGGATCTTGGCGAGCATCATCACCCTTATTCCCAGCCTTTCGGCAGGACAAGCATCATCTCGCTTGATGACGTTGCTGGGAGCCTTTGCTCTTCTCAAGGTCGTGAGCGCCGTCGCCGATCAGTACGGCGGACTGCACCAGTTCTGGCAAGGGATTAACCGCCTGCATTACGAATGGCCGATGCTCTGCCAAGAACAGCTCCTCAGTCTCCCCACCGAGTTCCATGAACGGCACGGCATGGGAAAGCAGGTATCGAAGATCATCAAGGGCTGCGGTCGCATGACCGACGTGACGATCGACCTGTTTTACGACTTTGCCCCGACAGTGGCCTTTTGGATCGTCAGCACCGCGATCTTGATTGGTACTTACCCTCTTATCGCCGCAACGCTCATGATTCCCGTTCTGCTCGCAGGCGTACTGTACGCCAAGCTCCAGCAACGCGTGACACCCGTTTGGGAGCGGATGGAAACCCGATCGGATCACGCAACCAAGACACTGATCCAAAGTGTTGCCTACGCTTCGACGGTGCAGGCATGGGTTCGCGAAGCATGGGAGCAGCAAAACCAGCGTACGGAGCGAACGGCTATCGTCGTCCTTGAAGACGAGGCACACACGTTGAATCAGCGCTACCGCCTCGGCATCTCGCTCTGTCTACTCTCGGGCTATTTTCTCTCGATAGCCGTCGCTTTCTTGGGCGTACGAAACGGCACACTCAGTGTAAGTACATGCGCCTACGTAATGGTTACAGGGCAGATCGTCATGGATAAGTTGTGGCGCATCCTACAGCTCTACCAGCGCATTCTTCGCCACGGTGTCAGCATTCGACGCGTACAAGCCTTGCTCGACACGCCGAACCAGCTTCCCAACAACCCTGCAGCACCGACGCAACCCGCCTTGTCATACACGTTGCGCTGCGAACAGCTGACGCATCAGTACGCAGGACGACCGCCCGTCCTAACGGGTCTAAATCTGGCGTTTTCCCCTGGGAAGATGACGGCCCTTGTTGGTCCAAGCGGCGGAGGCAAGAGCACGCTCATCAAACTCCTGATGCGGATCTACGATCCTACGGGAGGAGGGATCACGCTCAACGGCACTCCGATTCGAGACCTGTCGCGAGACTGGTATCGAGGCCTGTTCGCGCCCGTTCCGCAAGACACAGCCCTGTTTGATGATTCTATTCGCGCCAACATCTGCTACAGCGTGCAGAACGTCTCGGATAAGGCACTGCGAGCCGCCATTGAAGCCGCGCATCTGCATCTTCTTCTGGACGATACAAAGCGCTTTCCCAAGGGACTCGAAACGGTCGTGGGAGAGCGTGGCGTGATGCTGTCTGGTGGAGAGCGTCAGCGCGTGGGCATTGCGCGCGCGTACCTCAAAAT
>JAGOUA010000038.1 GCA_018061485.1 Patescibacteria group bacterium | reverse complement strand
TTGTAGGCGTGGGTGGAGCGTTTGATATGTGGTCCGGAATCAAGCCTCGCGCTCCCAAGGTCTTGCGTCTGCTTGGGCTGGAGTGGGCATGGAGGCTCGCTATTGAGCCGGGGCGTTGGAAGCGTATCGTGCGCGCGACGCTTGTGTTTCCTGTTCGAGCATGGCGACACGTTGCGCGAGATAGTGGTTTTGCTTGACGGACTCTCTAAGGTTTTTTAGGCTGTTTGTACTGTATTGGTGGGTAACCGCCTCTACGAAAGGATCATCGCATGTCAAAAACACGAAGGCGTCAGCTCAGAGATGCTGCGTCCCTGTATACGCCACGAGTCATATTCGCGCGAAGAGTTACGTTGATCGCGGGCTTGCTCGCGATGATGCTCTACATCGCTCATGCCTGGGCGACAGAGCATGCATCCGCTCAGCGTCGTGTTCCTTCGCCTTCGGTAGGCGCTCTGCCTACCTCGTCTTCTTCTCGCTAGCAAAGAGGCCTCCCCGTTCTGGAGAGACCTCTCTTTTTGTATTAACGCGTCGCGCTTCTATACAGGGCGCTAAAGGCAATTTTTGTAATAGGAACGACACTTGGTCCATGACCAGAACGAGTTTGGAAGGAGATGATCTCTGCATTATTGCGTGTATATCCTGTTCGACTAGGTCCTGGGCCAAAGCAGGCCGTAGCAAGGCCTTGCGCTGAGGCGGGGCAATCGACACTTTGTAAGCGCCAAGACTCGTTGATGAGATCTGAACGTGTTTTTCCATCTGATCGAGCGGGTGTTGGTCCTGCGCCCATACCAGACATGTCTGGGTTGATGTAGAGCGCAACACCGCTCGGAGGGCGAAGGGTTGAGGCGTTAAGACTCTCTCCTGCACAACCGTCATACGCGATGATCGCCCGCAGGCCCGGCGTAGGAGAGGTGGTGGCTTGTCGCAGGGTGGCGTCACTCCCACAAGTGGCTGCAGAACTCCCGCCCACTACCGTATCCACAACGCGTGCTCCCGGAAGGGCGGCTTGTAGCGCGCGCTGGGCTGTTGCGTAGAACTCGGTAAGATTCAGGGCGCTTTGGTTATTCCCGTTGTGATGCGGTGTCATGATGACGATGTTCTTGTCCGCGTGCTCGCGCAAGGCGGCGGGTAGCCACGTATTGGCGTATTGAGCGTTGTTGATGGACGTATCATGAGAGTTATTCCCATGCAAAAAGATAAATGCATGCACCTGTACATTTTGCTGACCTTGTAAACGTGTTGGGTACAGGAGGCGAGCGCTATTTTCTGGCCAGATGGGCACGGTCGGATGCCCGCTTACCATGTTATTATTGGGTTTATAGGTGAAGCTATAGCAGCTCAGATCACTTCCTGCGGCGCACGGTTGGCCGGTTCCCGCGCTACTCGTCGTGCCACCACTGATGTGGCACTGGTTGGTGGCGCCTCCTTCGGGTAAACGCATGGTGACTTGTACGGCTTGTGCTCCCGTTCCCCAGGTAACCGTCGCTTCTCGCGGAGCGTTCGCTTTTGGCGTGATGAGACGTCCGCTACAATGCGCGTTAAAATCCGCGACACGCATGGTTCTGCTACGTGAATTGCCTACGTCATGAACGCGAAGAATTTGATCATTTACAGTACCTTTCAGGACCATAAAGTGTCCTCCGCGGTACAGTTCGGTGTTCTCTGTCCTTGATACTGGCTGTGTCGCCGCTTCGTCGGTATAGAGGCTGATGTTTCTGCACGCGATAATAACAGGTTTTCCTTCGCGAGCTTTTTGAACGGCCATCGCATCTGATACTGATTGTTGTTGAAATTGAGGAAAATGTCGTTCAAAGTTTTCAAAAAAGTTATCTCCAGGGCCATTTTTCATGGTTCTTCCTCCGCTTAAAACGGTATAAATCGCTGTATCGATAGGGTCGATAGCGTGCATGGCCGCGCCTGGGCTTGGAACGCGGCTAGGGATGGCGATTTGGAGGTTATAAAAGCCTAATATAGAAGCCATTGAGGTTACTCCACATGCGCTTTGAGCGAAGGTGGTTTGGCATTGCGTCGAATCATTGGATTCTGTGCTATTTTCGCATCGACGATAGGTTTGTGTACCCCCTGTTACGAGCGAGCTATTATTTCCGTAGAGGAGGGATCCCCAAGGAGCGCTTCCTTGGTTGAAGTGCAGGGCGCAGCTCGTGGATGAGCCGCTGGGAGCTCCATCTGGATTGATTTCCGCTGCGGCTCCTTCGCCAGATCTTTCAAGTGGTAAGCTCCTCACGGTTCGCAACGTGATAGGGCGTAAGCTTACGAGGTCCGGGTTGACGTTCCACAGGATAAAATACGATCCATAGAGGACGACAAGACCGATAAGCGCATCTTGGATGATGGTTTTTCCGCTCGCGACTTGGATGCCGGTGCTCGCAAGTAGGTACAGAAACCCCCCATAAATCACCATGATAATGGCGACGATGGTAGAAATGCCCAGAAGATAGCGATAAATACCGGAGATGTACTGCGCAAGATAGGGGACGCTGATGGTACCGTCGCTATTTTGTGTTGGTGCGGTGATGGTGACGCCGGGAATCGGTACGGCGAGTTGTGGAATCGAGGGGGTGAGCTGCGTAGCGGGAACACCGCCGGTGCGAGGAGTGGCTGGAGGTGTGGAGGTGGGCGTAGCCGCGCGAATACGCGCCGCCTCTTCGACGGCCTCTTGTTGACGTTGTTGCGACTCTGTTGTAGAGGGCGGGCGGGCTCCACCTTCTCCGGTTTCGTCGATACCGCCGATAGCCAAAGAGGTCGCTGGGGTAAGAAGAAGGCCTGTGACTACGCTGAGTAAAAAGAGACGACGTTTCATACTATTTCAGGATCGCGCGAAGCTCGGCTTCGGTGTGTTGACCGACAAACGGCTTGCCTCGCACAAAGAACGTTGGTGAAGATTGAATATTGCTTACAAGAGCGGCGGCTTGGTCGTTGCGGATAGCTTCAGCGATGCTTTCGTTGGTGAGGCAGGCTTCAAAGCGTCGCGTATCGAGCTGAGCTTGTTGCGCGAGAGCAAGAATAGCTGGTTGGGTGTATACGTCGCTCGCAAAAAGAGCGGTATGCAAACGAGAAAACTTACCCTGTTGATGCGCGCATCGTGCGGCGATAAAGGGGAGAAGGTTTTCGCGTGTTTGATCTTGTGTAGGGGCTTCGCGCCACACGACGCGAAGCTTGAGAGCTGGATCGGCAAGGAGTGTGGCGATAATCGGTTGCATGGATCGGCAGTGGGTACAGCGATAGTCAGCAAACTGTACCAGCTCGACGGCGGATGGATCTGTAGATCCCATGCGTGGGTCGCTTGGCCGAATCACAGGTAGGCTCGGTGGTTGGACGGCTTGTTGCTGAATGGGGCGTGCGCCAACGCGAAACGTGTGCATCCGGCGATACATGGTGCCCCAGACAAAAATGCCCGTCATGAGTAAAAAAATGGCGAAGGTCGCCCAAAGCGCCCGTGTTTGCGTATCCATGCGTGGCGTTTCATTCATAGACTAGCGAAGACGATAGCGAATAACGGCGTTTGTTTGCGCGTCCACAAGAATCGCGGAAGCGCCATCGGGAGAGATGGTGATTTGGCGGATGTTCTGCGTTCCGTCAACGGTGCCTAGATTAGTTTTGATGCCGGTCCGAGCATTGATTCGATAGAGCTGATCACGTCCACGAGTCGTCGCCTCTGGTTGAAGAGCTGCTCCCGGTTCAAGAAACTCCGGTACGGCGCAGTATAGCTCTTGATCACCGTTCCACGTGCATTTTTCTGCCCACGTATTTAATGATAAGCGACGGCGATTATTATTGATTGTGCTCGCGTCTCCGGAGGTGATCCATAGTTCAGGCAAAAAGCCATTGGCTGAGGTGTAGACGCTGTACAAGAGGCCATCGCCGGATGGAGACCAGTTTGGCGAGAACCCACGCCCTTCGGTGATGAGTCCGGGAAAGTTTTCGTTATTTTTTCCCACGAGAATCACCTGCTCACGATCAAAACCTTGAGGGTCTCCGGTAAAGGCGTAGGCGATGACCTGCTCTTTTGGCGACCACGTTGTTGAGACTTTGTGGGCGTTATTGCCGAGCTCCTGAACGGCGACGGGATTGGTGCCGTCTGGATTCGCGACGACCAAAAAACGGTTGTTTTCGTTATTGCCGACGCTTTTTGTGACGATTTGTTGGTCGTCAGGAGAAAAGGCAAAATCTTCCCAGTGTTTAGGAAGGGTGACTTGGCGCTGTTCGGTAAAGTCATACAGCACGTTTGATCCATCAGGGAACTCTAAAATAGCCTTGTTATCGCGCTTACCCCAATCAACATTCTGCACACCGTAAAAGGCGTTATCAGAGAGGGGAATGAGCTCGCCGTTCTCCGTGAGGCGATAAAACTTGCCGTCGCGTTCGTTATAAAAACGTACGCCCTGCTGGCCAGATGAGGGCCCTTGGGCGAAGGCTGCGCCCTCGTCGATAAGAACGGTGCTACGCGAAGATTCGCCCGCCGGAGCTTGTCCAGGGATAGCAGACCCTGTTGGGAGCGTACCCGTTTGTCCCGTTCCATTATCTGTCCCTGGTTGAGCGGTGCCGGCTCCGGGAAGGGTTCCTGGCGTGGCGGTCGGGGTGTTGGTCTCGGTTGGAAGCTGCGGAGCTGGAGCTCGAAAAAAGAGAGCGTAGATCGCGAAGGCGGCGCCCAAGAAGGCAGCGATGCCAAGAGTGATCAGTAACAGGCGTTTTGCTCGCTCAGAAAGGACAATCATAGAATGGACGAGGAAGGAAAGAAGAAGCAAAGAGGTTTGTGCCTAGTGTACCACGTCGTACACCAGACGAGTATGCTTTGCACTTGTTACCGAAAGATGGCGGCGGATGCCCAGCCGAACCCTCTGATGATCGCAGACTGTAGGGATGGGGGGACGGCTCCCAATGCGAACGCGAATGGGGCGATCGGCAGGAAGAGAATCCCAACAGTGATGAGAAGGCTGAGCAAGGTGCCAATAATCGTCACGATGTCCAACAGAATGACGCCAAAGATCCCCATACCGGAAAGTGGTTTGCGAAGCAGTGAGCCCTCTTTTGGAGCGATCATGCGTAGGTTGAGCCACAGAATAATCAGGATGATGACAAAGATGGCGAGTACGGCCGTCAGCGCCATACCGCCACCGGTCAACAGCTTTTGAACGGCGGGATTTTTAGCGATTTTCTGTATAGCATCTGCTTTGTTGGCAAGGTCTTGTGGGGAAGAAGCTCCTTCGCTCTCGGTTTGTTCCTGGGCGGCTTCTTCCTCGGTTTCGGCTTGTTCCTGCGCCTCTTGCTGGCGAGCTTCTTGCTGTTGACGTGCAAGCTCTTCGGCCTGCACTTGTTCGCGCAAATCCGGGTCGTCGAGGTAGACGGTCTCACCTTCTTCTAGAGTGGGAGCCTCTTCGTCCGCGTCCGCCTCAGAAGCCATCACTCCGGCACCGGCGAGGCCAAATATGGCTTCATAGCCGCCTCCGGAACCACGACGCGTTGTCCCTAAAAACTGCCGCTGACGTTCGGTCATGGCGCGCTGCGCACGAGAAAATGACGCTTGAGGCGAGTCAGGCTTTTGAGAAAGTTGTAATAAGGGTTCGGATGCGGTGTCGCCAGTGGCATCAAGACCGCTTCGCGTAGCGGTTCGCGAGCCTCGCGTTGTGGGAAGGCGCTGCATGACGCTACGAGCCTGCGCTGAGCGTAGGGTTGAAGCCTGCTGTGCATGAAACGCCTCAGGCGTTGGAGCATCTCCGAGAGAACCTCCTTTGGAGGGGGTGGCGCTCGCGTGTTGCGGGGCGGCTACAGCAAGAGTATCGCCCAAGAGAAGAGCCACCTGATCAGGTGTCTGCTGCGCTGCGGCCGCCTGCTGTGCCGCTTCTGCGCCTGCAGCAAGGGTTTCGAGGTTGCCGAGCGATGCACGAAGCGCGATCTGCAATCCGTGGCGAGCGTTTGTATCGTGTTGTTGTTGGGCGCGAAGACGGTCTTCTTCGGCTTGTTGGGCTTCGGGGGCGGTAGCGGAGCTTCCTTGCCGAAGGGTTGTCCCACGCTCAACGAGGCGCGCTTCGTTTTGCGAAAGAGCGTCGGCATGGGAGAGCGTTTGTTGAGCGACTTGTACCAATGCTCGTCCCATGCCGAGATGTGCAATGCTTTGTGCGGCAAGGGCGGCTTCGGCTCCGGCCATGGCGGCCTGCGCAAGGGCGTTTTGCTGGAGAGTGGCCATCTGCTCACGAGCGGCGCTTTCTATCAGGGCGCTGAGGGCGACTTCGGTCAGGTCAGGAAAAGCGGCTCGCGTTTCAACGACGGCTTGTAAGTGAATCTGACTACGTGCCTCTGGAGGAACGAGCGCGAAGGCATCCACCGATGTCCCAAGGGTCTTACTCAACGCTTGCCACGCGCGTTCTTGCTTGGGATAGCGTTCGTGCAAGATCTTGAGTGATCCCGCCTGTAAACGTTCGTTGTAGGCGCTCAGGAGACGTTGATTGCTCTCGGTTTGAGCTT
>JAGOUA010000037.1 GCA_018061485.1 Patescibacteria group bacterium | reverse complement strand
TACGAACCAGAAGACAACATACCCGAGTACACGCGGAAGAACACAAGCTTTCCAACGAATGGATCCGTCATCACCTTAAAGGCGAGAGCGGCAAATGGCTCGGCGTCCGAAGCATGAATATCGATCGCCTTAGTCTCATCATCCGCGTCATGACCCTTCGTCGAAGGGATGTCGAGCGGAGATGGCAAGTACGCAACCACCGCATCAAGCAAGAACTGCACACCCTTGTTCTTGAGGGCGGATCCACACATGATTGGGTACATCTGGTTCGCGATCACGAGCTTGCGAATACCCGCCTGCAACTCCTCAACCGTAAGCTCTTCGCCTCCCAAGTATTTCTCCATGAGTTTCTCATCGCTTTCGGCGACAGATTCCATCATTTTTGCCCGATACTCTTTCGCTTTATCAAGCATGTCCGCAGGAACGTCCGTTTGCTCGATTTTCTGCCCCATTTCGTCGAGGTATACCTCGGCCTTCATGTGAATAAGGTCGATAATACCCTTGAACTTGTCTTCCGCACCGATAGGAAGCTGAATTGGCACGGCGCGCTTGGTCAAGCGATCGTGAATGGAAGCAACATCCTTGTAAAAGTCAGCGCCTGTACGATCGAGCTTGTTGATAAAACAGATACGAGGCACGTTGTGCTTGTCTGCTTGACGCCACACCGTTTCGGTTTGCGCTTCCACACCAGCTACGCCGTCGAACACCGTTACCGCACCGTCGAGCACACGAAGAGAGCGCTGCACCTCGATCGTAAAGTCGATGTGTCCAGGGGTGTCGATCAAGTTCAAGCGGTGGTTCTTCCAAAAACAGGTGGTAGCGGCAGCCGTAATCGTGATACCACGCTCCTGCTCCTGCTCCATCCAGTCCATGGTTGCCTGACCTTCGTGCACTTCACCAATCTTGTGCTTACGGCCGGTATAAAAAAGCACGCGCTCAGAAACGGTGGTCTTTCCAGCGTCAATGTGAGCGATGATACCGAAGTTGCGGGTGTCTTTCAACGAATATTCTCGAGGCATAAATGGGTGGATGTCCATATTCGGCGAGTCGCTCGCGTTTCGCGTCGAGTCATCCGCGTCGTACAATCTGTACGCCTGTGGTGACTCTTGCTCCAACGCGTCGCGTCTCATCCAAATCTGGCCATCCGGGGAATAAGTAAGGGGTTTGCTATTAAGCGAAGAGGCTTTCAAATGCAGACGGCCGAACAGCCGGCCGATCTGAAAGCCTCTACGAACCTTCCATCGTAGCGATCTGCTTGTGTTTCGCATCGAGCTTTCCTCAACGTACGTTTTTGTACGTTTGCGGGAGCTCTTGCTCCAACACGTCGCATCTCATCTACGCCGAAAGGTTCTATTCTGAGAGACTTGTCAGAATTGACGCCATACGAAGATCTGGAGAAGAAAAGAACCGGAAACGTACTGACTGTACGTTGAGGATCTTTTCTTCGAAGATCAAGTAGGGCGCGATTCTGGCAAGTCTATTTAGCGAAGTGGGCGAAGGCACGGTTGGCCTCTGCCATTCGATGCACGTCTTGCTTCTTTTTGACGGCGTCGCCCTGGTTTTGGGCGGCATCCATCAGTTCCATGGCGAGCTTTTCTGCCATTGGCTTGCCCTTGCGGGAGCGAGCGGCATTGATCATCCAGCGGAACCCGAGCTGAACGCGACGTTCAGCGCGCACCTGAAGCGGAACTTGGTAGTTCGCTCCTCCGACGCGCTTGGACTTGACCTCCACAGAAGGGGAAACGTTTTTGAGCGCTTCATCAAAGACTTCCATAGCAGGCTTTTCCATCTTTTGCTCGATGCTCTCAAGAGCCGTGTACACGATCTTTTGAGCCGTCGCCTTCTTTCCATCTTTCATGATGGAGTTGACGAGCTTCGCCACGAGCGGCGAGTTGTATTTTGGGTCGTTCGCGATGGAACGACGTGAGGCTTGTTTACCACGCATAGGTCATGGGTTATTTCTTTTCTGCTTTAGGACGACGAGCGCCGTACAAAGATCGGCTGCGACGGCGGTTGGCGACGCCCTGAGCATCATAGACCCCGCGCACAATGTGGTAACGGATACCTGGAAGGTCCTTCACGCGACCGCCACGAATCATGACAATCGAGTGCTCTTGCAAGTTGTGGCCTTCACCTGGGATGTAGGCACCCACTTCTTGACCGTTGGAAAGACGAACACGCGCGATCTTACGAATAGCGGAGTTTGGCTTCTTTGGCGTCATGGTGGTCACCTTGGTGCACACTCCGCGCTTAAACGAAGCTCCGCGACGAAGCTCCGTGCGTTTGCGATGGAGCGTATCCATGGCAAATTGGAGCGCTGGGCTCTTGGACTTGCGTTTCGCAATCTTTCGAGGACGGCGAACGAGCTGGTTAATAGTAGGCATGTAGAGTAAGCGGATGCGGGAGAGTCCCGCGCAGTTAATCCTTAAAAAGCTCTAAGGTGCGCATAATCTAGCAATGAAACGGCGTTGCGTCAAGGGAGAAAAACCCCCGAATGGAGCAAAATTCCCAAGAGAATCACAAAACCCGCGAGAATCTTTTGTCTCATAATGGGCGAAACCGCATAGAGCCACGCTCCCGCCGCTCCAATCGCGATCATCCCAATACTCAACATCCCGACCGTTTTTTCCAAAAAGGCCACCCAAAGAAGCGCCCAACCCACACTCCAGCCCTGAACTATCCACAGGCGCGAGACCGGGGTCGGCTCTTCCGCCCAGAGACTCGCCCAGCCGAGGATCAGGACCACCCCCACCCACCCAAGAAGCGGAAGCGCCGAGAGCGTTTGTGGAGCAAAAAAGAGCGATCCGCCCACAAATCCCCCAAAAAGCACCCCTGCCCGCACGAGAGCCGGAGACAGCTGCGTGGTTCGTTGCCATAACCCCAAGGCAAGCACCGCGACCACCGATAACCCTCCATGCGCCCAAGCGGCCAGCCCCAGCCAAAGCCACCAAAAATCGGCACCAAACAGCGATTCTTGATCTTGATCGTCCTCCTGCGAGACGGCCTCGCTCACCCATAGCTGGGTGAGCGCGTAGCCTACAGCAAGCATCCAAACCCCGGAAAACACCAGATCCACCCACGACCCACCCGATCGGAAAGCGAGCGTCATCCCCCCTCCACCCACCCAAGGTGCAAGAGACCGGAGCCCCGCCCCCCGAGACCCCTGAGACCAACGCCGTCGAGGGTACACGCTCGCCAGCACAAGAAGCAGTAAGCCCATCATTCCCCAACCCCCCTTACCCGCCGGAGCCGTTGGTATCGTGAGCCGAGGAAGAGCCGTATCCATCCAGCGAGACCCCTGCCAAACACGGGTAAAAGCTTGCTCGACCACCTGCGCCGGCGGAGCGAACGTCGTGCCATACGAAGACATCTTGGTCCACGCACTCAGTGACGGAAGGGCGAAAACGCTCCAAGCCACCACCCACAGCCCCAGCATACCGACCAACACCCTCCAAAGAGGGGCGTTCGTCTTGGTGCGCAACACCCACCCAAAGAGCCCAAGACTCAAAGCGAGGGCAAGCGCGATTCCCAAAGACCACACCCCCTGAGCCGTCCAACCCCCGAGTAGCCATCCACCGATCTGCGAAGGGGCGATCCACGGACCCGCAAGAACCGCCATCCCACCCGATCTCGCAAGCACGTCTATCACCGGCACGAGCATCATGAGCCCCGCTAGGCGAGTCAATCCACTCACCCACGCCCGCCACGAGATTCCCGTGACCCATCCACCCACCCGAGCCGCCACTAACACCCCCGCAAACAACACTCCCACTCGCAACACCAACGATTCGAGAGAGGCTACCTCCAATCCCCGCCCCGCCCACGTCAATAGATAAGCGATCACTCCATACAGCGTCACTCGATAACCAAGATCCCTCCACGAGGGGCACGAACGCTCATTCCAATCACGTAAGATCCACGCTCGTATAGAGGCAACCGAAAGAGGCATACCGCTTTACACCGCCACTCCAAACAAGGCCGCGAGAAGGGTGAATAAGAAGAACGCTACCTCGCGAATCCATCCAAAGACGTTGATATTGAAGAAGATGCTCATCGCTACTAGCACCAGCAAAAGATAGGGGCCACGCTCTTCGATCAGGCGACGCAGTTTGGCGTATTGCGGTGCGGCAAGCGCCGCAAGAAGAGCTTTCGATCCATCAAGCGGCGGAATAGGAAGCAGGTTGAATACCCCCAATACCAAGCTCATAATCGCAAGAAGCGTCAAAAAGAGCACCAGACCGTTCTCAAAACCAAGCGCTGGCGCGGCTATCGACAGCCCCAACACCGCCACCACCGCCAATACAGCATTAGACAGAGGCCCCGCGGCCGCCACCAGCATCGGCCCAAAGCGCTGATACCGCAGATTATACGGGTTGAACGGCACGGGCTTTCCCCAACCGAATCCCAAGAGCACCAACATCACAAACCCCGTCCAGTCGATGTGTGCCAACGGATTCAACGTCAGACGCTGCTCACGTTGCGCGGTTTTATCCCCCAAGAGATACGCCGCAAGAGCGTGCGACGCCTCGTGAACAGAAAGCGCGATTAAAAACGCCACCAACGTCACTACGGCCAAAAAGGGATCAGAAAAGAGCTGCGAGAGAAACATATACAGGCATGATGCCCCGTCCTCACCCGTTCGTCGAGATGGGGCGCAAATACTCGAGGATCTACTCGCGTTTTACCAAGTGAAGAGCCTCTAAGAGCGTCCTCTTGCCAAGATTCTGTTTTTTGGCTATCCTACGCGCATTCATCCTATCCCCTGATATGTCTCGCATCTGTCTTCTTACCGGGAAGCACGCCAACTTCGGCCAATCCCGCAGCCACTCCAACCGTGCTACCAAGCGCCGTCAGAACGTCAACCTTCAGACCATTAAGATCAATGGTCAGCGCGTGAAAGTTGCCGCTCGTACGCTTCGCACCCTCAAGAAGCTCGCCGCCGAACTTCACTAGAACGCACGACACACCCTCCTTCCGGAGGGTGTTGTTTTTTCACGAGAAGCTGGACCTTCTAAAACCCTCTAGACGAGAGGCAGACCGCACAACTCTAAAACCCTCTCTATTGGACATGTCCTTCGTAGCTGTAGCGAAGAAGGATGAGAAGCGAAGAGCTGGACCGTCTAAAACCTTCTAGACGAGAGGCAGACCGCACAACTCTAAAACCCTCTCTATTGGACGTGTCCTTCGTAGCTGTAGCGAAGAAGGATGATATGCGACGTGTTGGAGCAAGGGCTCCCGCAAACGTACAAAAATGTACGTTGAGGAAAGCTCGATGCGAAACACAAGCAGATCGCCAGTAGGGAGGGTTTTACCGTTTGACGTATTTACCGGTGGCTATGTACGCCACCCCCCCACACAACACCGCCCCCACCACCACTTGTACCGTCATCAGCAAGAGACCTGAAGACTGGTACATTCCCCCAATCGCCATCACCCCTTCACGAGCCCATCCCTGCGTTTGTGGCAAGAGCCACCGATACACACCCACCCCACCAAGACTCATCAAGATACCGGCGATACTCACCAGCCACACAACGGACAGTACATAGGGCAACCGGATACGCCACTTAGGCGCACCCACCAAGCGCATGATCAAAATCTCGTCTTTTTGGGTGAAGATCGCCATCCGTACCGCGTTAAAGACCAGAAGAAGCGCTACGCCAACAAATACCGCTAACAATAATGAACCAACGATCTGCACCGCGCGACGAAACTGTTCTAATTCATGAATCGCCCGCGCATGATCAAGAACAAACGGCCCTTCAATCCACTCTTGATACACGGGGGCTTGCAATGCCGCTGTCAGCACGTCGTAGTCTTTCAGTGTTTTTGCTTGCAAGGTGATACGCGCTCCCAAAGGATTCGTTCCTACTTCTTGCAACGCGCGCTGGACATCGTCCGAATGCTGAAAACGAGCGCGAAACTCTTCGAGAGCCTGATCTGCCGACACCACCTCAACCGACGACGTCTCTGGAAGACTCACCCAATAGCTACGCGCTTGTTCGACGATCGCGGACGGTGTTCCCGGCTTGAACGTCACGGATACATCAACGCGACTCCCCGCCTCACGCAGCACCTGATCGACGAGCGCGTGTGTAGCGAGCAAGGTGTTCACCGAAAAAAACGCCAGCAGGAATACAACCAGCGTAGCCGCCCATAACCATCCGCTACGAAGCAACTGTCTCCACGACTGCGCAAAGGCGCGAAAAAAAGCGATCATACAGCAAGGTGATACCGAGATTTTTGTTGGTCTTGGGCGATTTTTCCGCCATCTAAGAGGATTACGCGTTCACGCATGCTATTCACCACGTCGCGATTATGTGTGACAAGGACAATCGTTGTGCCAAATTCATGAATCTTGCGTAAGAGTTGCAAAATTTCTTGCGTGTGATGCGTGTCGAGGTTTCCGGTTGGCTCGTCGGCAAGCAAAATCTTTGGCTGATGCACCAAGGCCCGCGCTACAGCCACGCGCTGCTGCTCACCCCCAGAAAGCTGGCGCGGATAGCGATCCATACGATCTTCAAGCCCCACAAGGCGCAACACTTGGGGGACGGTTTGACGAATTACGGAGCGTGATGCGCCAATCACCTCAAGCGCGAACGCCACATTTTCTGCAGCGGTTTTTTGCGCGAGGAGCTTATAATCTTGAAAGATCATCCCCATCTGACGACGGAGTAATGGGATATCACGAGACGCGATGCGACTAATGTCCCAATCACCAATCACCACCTTCCCACGCGATGGCGCCTCTTC
>JAGOUA010000005.1 GCA_018061485.1 Patescibacteria group bacterium | reverse complement strand
CGGAAGCCGTTACCATTTGCCAAGCAAGGAGCGCGACAAAGACCGGATCCATGCCAGATTTGAGATCTCGACGACGATCCATCAATTCTAGCGCCTGCGCACGCAGTTCTTGCCCTGTCCATCGCTTCACAAGTAAAGCCAGGCGACGATCTTCGGCCGTTCCCTGCTCCCATCCTTTGAGAAGCGATGGATTTGCTTGCGCCTGAAGCAGCCCCTTGATGAGCTCGAGCACGTCATCAAAGAGGGTGGTAAATGAGACTCCGGCATCTTGCCACGCAAGTACCTGCTCATTTGCTTCTTGTGATGCGCGGCCAGCGACCAGCTCAAGCCATCGCAGAGCCTGATCCATCGACGAAACAGGGATCACAAGCCCCGCTGTCGCAAACGAAATCACCCCATCTTCTGCGAGCGCGCCAACCTGAGCAAGCAACGTCTCTGCGTCGCGCAAACACCCTTCTGCGCGAGACGCTATCAAGGGAAAGACCTCGGCTTCGACCTTCCAGGATTGGCGCTCCGCAAGATCACGAAGACGGGTCACCATGTCACCATCTTGAATGCGTCGAAACTCAAAACGTTGACATCGCGACAAAATCGTTGGTGGAACCTTGTGCCATTCCGTGGTAGCAAACACAAAAAACGCATACGAAGGCGGTTCTTCGAGTGTCTTAAGGAGCGCGTTCCACGCATTAGGTGTGAGCATGTGGGCCTCGTCCAAGATATACACTTTACGCTTACCGACTGGCGCAAAACGCACGTGCTCAATAATCGCCTCACGGATCATGTCGACACCTGTATGTGTTGCAGCGTCAATCTCGATCACGTCTAACGAACGCCCCTCCAGAAACTGCTGACACGAAGGGCAGGACTCACACGGCTCGCCTCCTTGCGGCGAAGCGCATCCCAAGGTCTTCGCTAAAATACGCGCACACGTAGTCTTTCCAACGCCGCGAGGACCGGAGAACAGAAAAGCATGACCAAGATGCCCCGTGGCGAGCTCCGCACGAAGGGTATCCGTCACATGTTGCTGACCCGTCACATCGGCGAATCGGCGTGGTCGATAGAGCTGGCTTAAGCTAGGCATACAGCTGTTTTAGCAGGCGCGTATCCCCTTGCCTAGGATACGTTTATTGAGCGATCATTCCTCACTAAAGACGAACGCTACTGCTTTGGCGCATCTTCTGTCATCGCGCGTTTTGCCGTTAACATCGCTTCAACCATCGCGCGAGGGACGCCATATTTTCGACGAGAGAGCTCTTTCATCAATGTCGTAAGCTCGTTTGGCGGTTTTGGCGGATGATATTGCGGCCCAAAGTTAAATGGACGAGACGCGGTATTATCAATCAGAATCTTCGCGTTACAGGTAAACGCCTCAACGTTCACCAGGTCATACGCGCTAAAGACGGGAGCGAACTCTTTTTCCAAAAATTCTGCATCATCCGAACCGACGCGAAACGCGAACATGGAACCCACGTTTCCAAAAATAGAGTCGCGAATCTTGGTATCACCACCCGATCCCGTTAACTGACCGATAAACTGGTGCGCGATAATTAAATTCAAGCCGTATTTACGTGCCTCAGAAAGAATCACGCTAATCGAATCCGTCAAGAAGTTCTGAAACTCATCAATGTATAAGTAGAAGTCTTTGCGATCTTTCGCGTCCATATCTCCACGCTTGAGAGCACCGTCCAAGATCTTTCCCACCATGATCATACCCAAGAGATAGGCGTTCAAATCACCCACCTTCCCCTTAGATAGCTTCATCAGGATGATTTTTTGCTCATTCATTGCGTCATACATGTTGAAGGCGCTTTTTTCCTGCCCAACCACAGGACGCATGTAATCGTTATAGATAAACGACGCGAGCTTTGACGTGATATACGGCACCATGTTTTGCAAGCTCGCTTCACCTCCAGCTTTGAGTGCCTCTTTCGTCCAAAAATCATGCACCTCCACAGACGTACAGTGCGAGAGCTTCATGTTGCGATACTCTTCGTCTGCCAAGACGCGAGGAATATCCATAAGCGTATTTCCCGACTCTGGGTGATCCATGAGGAGCAAAATCGCATTACGCATGTACGTCTCGAACATCGGTCCACCCGTCGCCTTGAGATCGTAAAGCTTGTCGAAGATCTTGAGCATCTCGTTGATCACGAACGTCTTCATCTGCGGATAGCGCGGATCAAACTCAAGCATGTTGAGCCCCATGGGACGGTCATAGTCAGCCGGATCGATAAAGATCACGTCTTCGGCGCGTTCTTTTGGGACGAGAGCGAGCACTTCTTCAGCAAAATCGCCATGAGGATCGATTAAACAGACGCCGCGACCCGCTTCGATATCCTGACGAATCAACCCTTTCATAAACTCCGTCTTACCTGAACCAGATTTACCGATAATATACGAGTGGCGACGACGATCTGCCGACTTCATGCGAATATCGTACGAATGATTACGATATTTTGCGGTACCAAGCAAAATACCTTCACTCGGAATATTTGACGGAGGAACCGCTTTACGACTCATAAGCCACGCAATCTTTGGCGTTTCCGTACTCGGTAACGGAAAGTGAAAAATACTCGCCAATTCTTCGGTACTAAGCACCATTTTGTGACTCTCGCTGAATTGCCGAAAAATCACGTCATGAATAATCCCCGATTGAAACCGCGGCATCTCTTTTTTGAGGCTATTCCCATACTCGTACACATTAAACTGACCAAATGCCCCCAAAATATCGTTCATGTAGCGCTGCGCCTTGTCTGGTGTTTTTCCCGACACAATCACCCGCATACACGTCTCTAACCCCGCTTTCGCGGCTTTTTCTTCGATACCCTTAACCATCTCTTGCTCCAAGGGCGACAGACTGTACGTCTTATCCGGCTTATTTGGGTCTTTTGGACCAGCGCTCATCGACTTGAAGACTTTCCACACCTCTCCCCACACACTACCCGTCTCTACATCCGAGAGTTTTTTTCCTTGTTGCATCTGACTAGCAATCCGCACACCGTACTTACGCCACCCCCCATCTACAGGACGCATCAAGAGCTGGATACAGGCGCCATCTCCCGCTTCGACCTTCGCCAACGCATTGGTAAGCGTATTCATTGGATCGCTATCCAATTTTTTGTACGTTTTGAGAGCAAACGCGCTCGAACGTCGCAACACAAGATGCGTCGCTAAAATCACGCCCGTTGGGGAAAAAATATTGTAATCATTAGCTTCATCGATACTCGCAAACGGAAACTGGGCGTGAATTTGCTCTTCAAAAAAGGCCTGCCATTTTTGCGGCGTCACGACATAGAAAAGAATCTTTTCCTGATCAATTACGATCTCGCATGAGACATGATCCGAACGTCCAGATAACCACGCCCCAAGCCCCTCTTGCGGCTTGAGCGATCCAAAGGTCGCAAACACGTTCTCCATGCGAGCGATTAATTCTTGCAACTGTTGCTGCGATTTGTCCTGTGCCGCGTCTTCTTTTCGGAGCTCTTTTGGCACTTTTATTAACAAAATCTTCGCCTCAAAAGCACCACGATGCTTCGCGCGACGATGCAACCACCAATGTAGCGCCTGCACCCCGAGCCACAAGCCAAAGAGACTCACGAGTCCAATACCGATCCACATCATCCAGACGGACGATAGCCATTGCGCAGGATCGGGAAAAGCCATCGTGGACGACGATGGATCGAGCGTGAGAATATCCAGTTGAAAGAGCGAGTACATGACCGTTACGAGGGGTTAGGATTGAGACGCTGCAGGATCACGTCTGTTTTGATTTTTGCGTCTTGATATAAAAACCACTTATTCACTTTTGGAATGAGCTTGAGCCAATTCTGCACTAAGGATAGCACCTCCGTATGCTTGAGACGATGCCCCATCGTGGCAATGGCCTGCGCCACGCGCTTTCCCTCGGCGACGAATCGCGCTTCCGCCTCTGGAGAGAAAAGTGGCTCTGACGCGTCTTTTGCCACAAGGGTCCCAAGGTCCATTTCGAGAATCTTCTCTATGTCTGCAAGAAGCGGATCGACAGGTGTCGCATCTGTCCGCGCCCCCTGTATTTCTTCCAAAAAATGACCTCCTTGCGCTTGCTCCTGCGCTTGTTCAGTAAGCACTCGTTCACGCTCTCGCTGCTCCAATTGTAACGGCGTGAGCTCAACATCGGGCTCTTGCTCAATCGGAGCAGTGGGAATAGTGCTTGGTATTTCAACGGGCGCAAAAGACATACACGCGTATCATACCAGAAAAACCCCTCGTCGTAGATGCGTGCAAACACAAAACCCCTTATAACGGACTGCGCCCTTCGTAGCTTTAGTGAAGAAGGATACCCTGCACTAATCTGGAGCAAAAAAAGAACCGGAGGCGCACACAATACAAAAACCCTTCATCAAGCATAAAACCCCCTATAACGGATGAGAAGCCACGTCGCTCGCGAGCGACGTGGCGCAGCACTGGACGCCCTTCAAGAACACAAAAACCCTTCAAATTGGATGATATGCGCCGCGCTGGAGCAAGAAATACCGGAAACGTACGCCATGGTACGTTGAGGATATTTTGCAGCGAAGCGCTAGCAGATCGCCGATTTGAAGGGATTTTTGATGGTGCATCCTGAGGGAATCGAACCCCCATCAACGGCTTCGAAGGCCGCAGTTTTATCCGTTAAACTAAGGATGCTCGCTCGACAGGGGGTATCCTAGCGGAGCGCGGGCGGATTGGCAACGCCTCCCTTGGTGTACCACCCTTTTTTTTGCAGAGCGGCTTGCGCGGCAACGAGCTGTGCCTCTTGCTTAGACATACCCTTTCCTTCGGCAACCAACTCTTTATCGAGATACACCCCCACCAAAAACTCTTTTTGATGATCTGGCCCTTCTTCGGCAAGCACTTTGTATGTTGGTGTTACACCGAGCATCTCCTGAGACGTTTCTTGCAACTTGCTTTTCGCGTCTACATACAATTCATGCTCGATAATATGCGGAAGATGACTCAAGATATACGCCTTAATAAAGCGGTCGGCCGCCTCCATTCCAGCATCAAGATAGATCGCCCCAATCAACGCCTCGATCGCATTCGCTAAAATATACATGCGCGCTTTGCTGTCTTTGTCACGCGCCTCCCCCTTGGAAAGCAACAAGAACTCTTCGAACTGCAAGTCGCGAGAAATGCTTGCGAGCGTTTTTGCGTTGACCAACGCCGCGCGCCAGTTGGTAAGCACACCTTCTGGATCGCTATACGTTTTATAGAGATGCTCCGTCACCACCATTTCGAGAACGGCGTCACCTAAAAACTCCAAGCGTTCGTTATGCTCGTGAGTGACGTCGCTATGCTCATTGAGATACGAGCGATGCGTGATCGCCTGCAAAAGGAGCGACCGGTCACGAAAGACGTGGCCCAAGCGCTCCTCTAGCACGGAAAAGTGAGAGAGGTCCATAAGGAAAAGATTACTCGTCGGAAGAGAACGTGGGAAGGCGTGCCGCCGCTTCCACCTCGTCATCTTCATCCGATGAAGAGAAAGATCCGTCACCAACACCCGCCTGCTGAAGATACGTCCCCAGCGGTACACTTGAAGGCTCTTTCGCGCTATCTGAAGGTTTTTGCACACCCTGCGCCAACTGATCCCGATATACCGCCCCTAACACCCCGTTTACGAAGCGCCCACTCGAATCTCCTCCAAAGGACTTGGCGAGCTCGATAGATTCATTAATCGCCACTTTGCTTGGGATATCAAAGTTGTAGAGCAGCTCATAGATACCCACACGCAAGATGTTGCGATCAATCATGGTGATCTTTTCGAGGGGCCAATCTGGGGCAAACTTCGCGATCGTTGTGTTAATACGCTCTTGATGCTCAAGTACCCCCTTCACAATATCTAGAGTAAACGGCATTTCATCGAACGATTCGCCCTCCTCGAACATCCAGCGTTCTACATTGCGTTCACAGATTTCTACCGGATCTCGATCTCTACCCCAAAAATCCCATTCGTATAGGGATTGCAGGGCAAAACGACGAGCTAAATGACGATTCGACATAAAAAGAAGGTGCGAAGAAAGAACGAGCTATCCTAACGAGACGGGCAAAAAGCCTTACTGTTGATCGTGCGCGTGATCGTGACCAGCGTGATCGTGGTCATGGTCGGCATGCGCCTTATCCGCCTTTGCGCGAGACTTTGCCAAAAGCTTAGCTACTTTGCGATCACGACCCTTTACATGGATCGCCTTACCATTGTACTCCAAAGCACCCGGAGCTGCACGGTGCGAAAGATGAGTAAGACCCGTAGCCTTATCGGTCGACAAAATAGCCGGTTTTAGGGCGAAATGTGAGGCACGGCGACGCTTATGCGAAGAGGTGCGGCGATGTCCAGGAAGAGCCATAGCAGTAGAGGAATAGATTAGTTAGGCAGATGCTAGCAAAAAAGATTCCAAAAAGCAAGTCCCGAGCGAACTTTTTGGCTAAGATCCTTGCTCTTTTTGAAAAGGTTTCGTAGAATAGGCCCATCTATGGAAAAAACTCTCGTCCTGATCAAGCCAGACGGCGTTCAACGCGGTCTCACCGGTCCTGTTCTTACTCGTTTTGAAACCGCCGGTCTCAAGATTACAGCCCTCAAGATGGTTCACCCAGCTGCAGAGGATGTGGATAAGCACTACGCCCTCACAGAAGAATGGATGCAGATGGTCTACGAAAAAGCGAAGGCAAAGTACGATGCAAAAGGCGAAAACTTCCCTTTTGCTGACCACATCGCTTACGGATCCAGTATTAAGCGCGGGTTGGTCGATTTTCTTAAGTCTGCCCCTATCGTCGCCATGGTTCTTGAAGGAGAGCAGGCCGTAAGCCTCGTGCGCAAGATGGTTGGAAGCACCGAACCCGCTTCGTCGGCACCAGGAACGATTCGCGGCGACTACTCGCACGACTCCTACGCTCTTGCGAACGCGCAAAACCGCCCCCTTCGCAACATCATCCACGCTTCTGGCACCGTTGAAGAAGCGAACAACGAAATCGCGATCTGGTTCACGAACGACGAGCTCTACAAGTACGAACACGTCAACGATCGAGTGCAGTACGACGCCTCCTGGTTCATCTAGCGAACCCTCCCTACGCGCGCCTGACTTTGTCGAGCTTTCCGCGAACTCGTCAGCGTACAGTGAGTACGCAGTCCTCGTTTGCTCAAGTTCTTCGCGTCATGCATCACGTAGGAAAAGTTCGTCAACACGTTACGACACCCTCCAAGCGGAGGGTGTTTTCTTGCTTTTACGTGGTATTTCAGTAAGATACCCACATCCATCAACCAACGGAGAGCAAGATGACGAAAGACGAAGTTCGAACATTACTCGACCAGTACGAGCAGAGGCTGTCAGGCGCAAAGATAGCGCCGGCAGATTGGCCACACGGACTCCTACTGACGCTCACCGACGAGGTTCGTGCCTTGGCTCACGTACGAAGTATGCTCCCCAAAATGCGAGCCTTTCTGGATCGCGACACTCCCAAGGACTGGGACAAGGTCATGCGGTGGCTCGGGTTTCTCCAAGGTGTTCTGTGGATGCTCGGCTGGCACACTCTCGAAGAGCTCAAAAACCACAATCGGGGACCTCAACCTAAGTAAGCATCCTCGCGCCCATCTGGCGTGTTTTTTCTTGAAGATCGCTCCCCCTCTTTGCTAGGATAGCTGCATGGCAACCTCTAGAGACTATCTCGCGTACATCGAACAAGCCCTTTCCCGCATTCGTGGCATACGTTTTACGTATATGTTCGGCGAGTATGGCGTATATTATCGCGCCGCCATGGTAGGCTATCTCGCCGATAACATCTTTTTTTTGAAAGCAACTCCGAGCACGGATCAGGCACTCGCCGGATCTGAAATGGGACTCCCCTATCCAAAAGCCAAACCCGCGTACATCATTTCAGACGCTCTTTTGCAAAATGACGCCTATCTCGAAACCATCATCCAGGAATGCGCGCAAGACATTCTCGCGAAAAAAGCCCCCGCCGCAGAATAACCTAAAACCAAAACACCCCTCACACGAGATGAGAGGCGCCCAATCTAAAACCCTCACACTGGATGGAGAGCGCCTAAACCGAAACACCTCCCACACGAGATGAGAGACACCTAAACCCCTCACGCTGGATGGAGAGCGAGGCAAAAACGAGGAGCGGAGTAAGGCGTACAGATGGTACGCTGTCGAGCACCGCCGTTTTTAACAAAGCTATCCGCCAGTGTGAGGGTTTTATTTTGCGCGTTCGACGTATTCGTCGGTCTCCGTGTTTACAATAATCATCTCCCCCGTCTTGATGAAGAGTGGCACACGAACGGAGATTCCTCCGTCGATGATCGCATCTTTCATCATGTTGCCGCCGCTCGCCGTGTTTCCCGCTACCGCCTCAGGTGCTTCTACCACCTTAAAGGTCATCTTGCGAGGAATTTCGATGGCGATCAAGCGATTGTCGTAGAGCGAGGTGTGTACCTCGAGTCCTTCACGGAGATACTTGCTTTGCGGACCAACTTCGTCATCAGGCATGGTGTATTGCTCATACGAACCGTTGTCCATAAACGTGTATCCCGTTGCATCGTGGAACAAATACTGCATGTTGCGATGCTCAACCTCCACAATATCGATGGACTCGGAAGTCTTGTTCGTGACTTCAAGCACCTTACCTGTTTGGAGGTTTTTTTGACGCGAACGGACGAAGGCCGCACCTTTTCCTGGGTTAATATGCTGAAACTCAACGATCAGCCAAAGTCCTTGGTCGTTTTTTACGACGACTCCTTTTTTGATGTCAGAAGGCGATGCCATACAGGGGTAACGAGGAATGAATGGCTCTATTCTGCCAAAAAATGGGTTTTTGGTCAACCATGCCCATGGATAAACCGTTCGTGAGCCGAGGCGGGCAAAACCTCACCCAGTGCCTTGGCGCCTGCGAGCAGCATCACTAAACGTTCCACGCCAAACGCAATACCTGCCGCGTTCCCCATGGCTGGCAACGCCTCCAAAAACCGTTCATCAACCGGCCACACCTCTTTTCCTAGCGATTGTCGAAGGAGCCGCTCTTCGAGAAAACGTTCTCGCTGTTCACGAGCATCACACAGCTCCGCAAAGCCATTCGCGAGCTCGAGATCCCCAATATACAGCTCAGCCCTATCTGCATAGCGAGGATTCTGCGCATGCTTACGAGCAAGTGCTGCCATAGAGATGGGATATTCCGTCAAAAAGGTGGGTTGCCAAGCCTCATGAGACGCATTCCATCCAAGATGCGGCTCGATACGGGAAAGAAACACCTTAAAAAAGAGGTCGTCCCATGAATCTTGTGGATCGACCGTCTGCCCGTGCTCGAGCGCCACATTCGCCATACCGGCACGCTCACCCACTAACGGATCAAGCTCAATACCAAGATACAAACGCCACGCCTCACGCATCGAAAGACGCCGAAACGGCGCGCGCAGCGCCCGTTGCCACCGTTGATCCGACCCATGCCCCACCGCCTGCGCCACAGAGCGAATCATCGCCTCTGTATCATCCAGAATATCGACGAGCTCCGCCTCTCGCCGATACCATTCGAGCAGCAAAAACTCCGGATCATGCGAACCGTCCCACGGCTCACCATTCCGAAAACACGGCCCCAAATCGTAGATCTTCTCGAAGCCTTGGGCGAGGAGACGCTTCATCACATATTCAGGCGAAGTGATGAGGGCCGCCTTATGACGAGCTCCGGAAGCCTCGATAACCTCAGTCCAAAACGGGTCAAGATACGGCTCTTGCCCAGGAAGCCCCACCAGCCGAGGCGTATGTATCTCGAGAAAACCTTGGTCATCAAAAAACGCACGCATGGCTTTTACGGTACGAGATCGTAAACGGAGATATTCTGGAATCATAGTATACACCCTATCAAATCTCAAAGAAGAGGGGTAGGAAGCCCACCCCTAGCGATCTATTCCTACGTCTCAAGATGTTGGAGCGCTTGAACCATCTTTGTATATCCCGCTGTACCCTGCTTATTCAAAAAATGGAAGAAGTCATCATGTCGAAAATTCTGACGCTCCGTTCCATCGTCAAATGCCTGTTTTTCGATAAGATTTATCCCAGGATCAGGGATAGTATACCGCGCAGCACACTCTTCAAAAGGACGGACGGCTCCATCTTCACCAATCGCTGCAGCGAGAAAGGCGTCGCGCGCCTTTGCAAAACTCCCTCCATGTTGAAGAATCCAGTTCTCCACCCCCAATCCACCCAATCCTCCATCCAACTTTTTGTATGCCCCCGCTTTTTTGAGCATCTTCTTGGCATACACAATATTTGCCCGTACCCAATCTGCGCTCTCAGGATGTAATCGCTCCATCCCACGAAGACGCTGCTCGGCAGCTGCATGCGATGGTACGCCCTCGACTTCAGGCTTACTCACAAAGGTCACATCAATATCTGCGGGAATGCCCCCAATATCAACTCCTGTCCGACGCCACTGCGCGGTTGCACCGCCCTGAGGCGTGCCTGGAAGGGCACTCGTGAGCGCTGTTTTAATCGCTTCTTGCCGGTCCATATCAGATTCATCCAAACGAATGACCAGGTCAAAATCCACCACTTCTCCTGGAATACTCGTTCGTCGCGCCGTTGATCCCGTATTCATCATCTCCGCCCCAACCGCAAGCTCGCCCGAAGTGCGCAAAGCAATACCCAAGTCTTGAAGAACCGCTTCGATACGTCGTTCAATCGCCTCGCGAGTCGATTCTATACGTATCCTTTCTTCCTCGATTTGCGTTTGCAGATCCTCAAGCGAGGCCGCTTGCTTTGCGTCGATTGTTGAACGATCTTCCTGATAGACGCTCTCAGGCGCCACTTCGGATCCCGCGTACAACTCTCGCAACTGATCAAACTCTTCCGGGGAAAAGAGCACCACTCCTTGCGTATCAATGATAGGAACATAATATCCATTCGCAACAAGATCCATCTTTATATCAAGCATTTGGCGTCGTTGTGGATCCCTTAAGATAATCGCGGAGACTTCCGTAAAGGGAAATCCTGTCCGGATACCAAAGTGCCTTTCTGAATCCACAACAGGAGAAGAGAAGAGCTCATAGGGGGCTGTTTTTCCTCGGATTTGATCATGGACAGAAGCCTTTTCTTTGAAAAACCGTTCTTTTGTTGGACGCACGAGAAACACCATGCCATTCCCATAGCCATTCGCTGGATTCTTCTGGAGTGCAGAAAGATTGCCTTCTGCGAGGTCTCCCGCAAGTACCCTTCCCGTATCCGTATCCATACGAGTCGCATCATTCTTTGCCGCATACCCAAGAAGTTCGCCAGCAACATTACCCCTCTGCAGATAAGAGAGAAAATAGGCCGACTCAACCCCCTTGAGCAAATCCCCCTCTTGAATTACGACTCGTTCTGGGGACGCGTTGATTAACTCGCGGTTCCTCGTATCAGCTCGAGCTTTTGAAGCCTCCATGCGAGCCAAAGCTTCGTCAATCGTGCGCACGCCCGCAGGCAACAAGAACATCTCTTCTATACGGCTCTGGAACGTCTGCTCCGCTCGTGCGCCAAGCGACGCTTTCCAATGACGAAGACGTTCTCGCAAACCTTCTTGGGGTGACTGTTTTTTTTGCGGTCCTAGCGTACCGTATACCGATATATCGCGTAAGATTTCCACCTGTCGAAAGAACGCCTCTATGCGGGCAACTTCCTCTTCTTCTAGCTCCTGCCCTTGCTCCACCTTCTCAAGCAGAGGGGACATGTCACGAAGATCTTCCAAATACGCTTTCATCTCTGGATTACCCGTATCAAGATGGATATTGATAAGGTCTTTGTAGATCAGCATCTTACGTTCGCGTTTTCCCGCTTCTATAAGCGTTGGGGAATAGACATTCGTCTCAAAATGCTCATCTTTGTGAAGTATGTCAAAGGTAAGGAAGATCTTGCCCGCAAGAGGGATGTGGTTACGTAGAAAAATCGATTCAATGCGGTCATACGCACCAATTGGATTCTCCGCCTCTAGTAACTCGGTCGATAACTGTTCCTGTAAGCGTCGGACGCTTCGGGAGGGGCTTTGCTGAATTTTCCGAAGAAGCACTTCAAATATAGCAAGTATCTCTTTAGAAGCGAACGACATATCTTGTCCAAATTTTGCCCTGTGTTCAAACAACGATTTGATGTCCTTGTTTACAATAATCTCATCCGCAATATATCCAGGAACTATCCCGTCATTATAGCTTGGAAGGGACCTCATAAAAGCCTCCTTATCCTGCTGATAGTGCAATGTTGCGATCTTTGCTTGAGCTTCAGGAATAAACTCAGCCACCGTATAATCAAAGACGCGTGACTCTCCTTGCTGCTTCAGGATTTCAAACGTCTCCAGAGAGAGGGGGGAAAAATAACGCATTTGTTTTATAGCTTCTTGCTGCACGCCCCGATCTTTATACTTTAACGCGACATGTAATACGGATTCACCCATCACCCTCGCCAGAACATATGCCGATCTTTTAAACATCTGAAGAAAAAGATCGTCATCATTCAATGCAAGGATTTTTTCTATATCTTGCGCACGGATATCGGAAAACCCATTTAACGCACCTGCAAGTACTCGAGAGCCTTTCTCACTCAAGAGAGCTTGGTCTATAATCGTTCTCCTAAGTTCAGGAATAAAGAGTTCTGGAAACTCAATAACCGCAGATTCATGCCCTTCTTTTAGCATGTTGGCAAGGTCGTCCTCCTTCAACCCCCCTTGAAGACCGTAAATGCGACCCATCTCGGCTAATCCACTTCTCCCTTCTGGGGTAGAAGCCGCTAGCTGAATAAGCTCTTCTTGTGATGGTTTTTGCGGGCTATCTTTAAACACCTCAGAAAATCTAAGCGCCTCACCAATCCAACCATGACGTGCCCAGACTCTTTGTTGACCAGGATTCAAAATACCCCAACACGCGGGTTCTGCGTATAGCCCACGTAAAAAAGGAGTGAGCATTTCTCGCTTTTTGGCACACTCTTCTACGATAAAGTCTCTCATTTCAGGAGATAGGGTCGTAAAAAGGGGTGCAAGTAATGGAGCTTTGCCACGCTCCACCATTTGACGAAAAAAGGCCTGATCGAGATTTTTTCTTTCGTCAGGAGTAGACGCTGATTCTTGATTCTTCTTCAGGATATTGAGAATCATCTCCACAACCGACTTATCAAGATTATCAGCGATATCTAACGCCAGCACCGGGTCTTCGGCTTCGATCGCGGATAGAACCTCTGGACGCAAGAGGATGGGCGAACTCTTCACAGCTTGATCCGTCTGCACAAAAGGGTTGCGTGACTCCGCTCCATTTGGCAGAGACAGGCTTTTTCTCAGTAAGGTCGGCGCATCATGCATCACTTGTCTCAGTATGGTTATTTGTGCTTCTACCCCATCAGAAAACTCATGAGTTCCCTCTAACACCTCTCTCAAGTAGCGTGCATCTTGGGTGTAGAGCCCGAGGCCCAGATTCACGCGTAGCGGAATATGTTCCATGTATTCAGACTCTTCTGGAGATCCTGCTTGCTTAGACACATGTTGACGCTCTTGAAAATAAGCGCTCCAAAAGAGGCTCCCCTGCATGGGAGGGCTCTCGCGCAGTTCTGGGAGTGAGTGAGCGGGGAGATCTGGTGGAAGAACTATCTTACCAATAAGAAGCTGTCGTTCACGCGCGTCAGAGAATCGGGCGCAGGCGCGTCCAGCGAGCGTGGGATCTACGACCGATACTTCGTGTAGTACGTCCACCATCTCTTGCCACATTCTCTCATGGAGAGGTTTCAATTCTTGAGACTGGACAACCGTTTTCAAGGCTTCTGCCTTCTGCGGATGCAGTCGTTCAAAAACCGTTGCCGCCACCAAAAACTTTTGCTTGTTTTGTCTATCTACCGCCTTGTAATAGGAAGCTTTTTCCAAACTATATCCCCGTGTCGTGGGTGGTGGTATAGGCGGTGGCTGAGCCAAGATACCGTACGCCTCTCGCAGAAATGCGTGGAGCTCCTCCACGGACCCTTCTATTCGCCTAGACGACCAACGCGCAAGACTTTCCTTAACAGTATCTTCAAGCGTGGCTTCAGGAGGCAAGACTTCGGGCGCCTTCGCAGAATGTTCATCCCCTTCTGTTGGATGAGGGAGTGTATTCGAAGTAAGGGATACGTGAGGCAAATCTTCAACCATATACGACCATAATACACCATCCTCCCTCCTGAGCGGAGAGGGGGCGAATACTATCGCTTATAACTACACATGAAATAAAAAAGGCTCTCCATTCGTATAGCGACGAACGGAAAGCCAGAGAAACCT
Organism: Patescibacteria group bacterium; assembly: GCA_018061485.1. Taxonomy (GTDB): domain Bacteria; phylum Patescibacteriota; class Patescibacteriia; order 2-12-FULL-60-25; family 2-12-FULL-60-25; genus JAGOUA01. The sequence goes on along the minus strand of JAGOUA010000005.1, from coordinate 14,346 downwards.
TCACCCTATCGAGAGAGTGGTCCGCGCTTATGATAAAAGAAAACACGGCTCTTGCGAGTCGTGTTATTCTTTTACACCGTACTTAGCGAACGAGGTATGGAAGCAATGCCATGAACCGCGCACGTTTAATCGCGTTCGCGAGCTTGCGTTGATGCCAGCTACACACACCAGAGCGCTTGCGAGGCACAATCTTTCCGAAGGAAGAAAGGTAACGGCGAAGCGTGTTCGTATCTTTGTAGTTAATCTCCTGCATGTTCATTTGGCAGAAGTAGCATTGATGGTCGACGTGTTTTTTCATAGTTTTTTTGTTTTTTATGAGCGAGAGGCCATATCTCTCCATTCCCGCTCGGGAAGATGGCGACTTCCGCGCTTGGTGATACACTCGTGTTTCATCCAACCACGAAAGCCGCGTTAATAAGAATGTTTTTTTCTACGCCCTCTGCTACAAGGCTCTATTCTTGATGAGATGTGACGCGCTGGAGCGAGAACCACCGGAGGCGCATCCCCCTTCGCATAAAGCTACGGGGGACCATTCGTAGCCTTGGCGAAGAATGGCTGTGCGATGAGGATGGTTCGATGCCAAACGCGAGCAGATCGCGAGAATAGAGTCTTGCTAATCCCTTTTTAAATAGATGAGATCCGACGAGCTGGAGACAAAAGGCCTCGGAAATGCACTTCCTGTGCATTGAGAAGGCTTTTGTTGAAGCTCTAGGAGATCGCTATTTAAAAAGGGATATCTTCGATGCGGATCTCCTGTTCTCCGACCCCCCTATCCATCCCCCCATCTTGTGGAGAAGACGGAATTGGCACAATCGAAGGCTCATTACTTGCTGGACGAGCGAATCCACCAGAAGATGCCGCGGAACCCGTCGCACCACCGGCGCCAGCACGATCGAGAATGATCATGTTTTCTGCCGTAATTTCGGTACGCGAGCGCTTTTGACCATCTTGCGTGGTGTATTCACGCGTTTGCAATCGACCTTCTACGTAGACCTTGCGGCCCTTGGCGAGGTACTGAGAACAGATGTCCGCCAGCTTGCCCCAAGCCACAATATTGTGATACTCGGCACGGGTTTGCTTTTGCCCTTGCGCATCCGTCCATTGCGAGTTGGTCGCAATGCTGAATGAACAGACGTTTTGCCCCGAAGGCGTAGCGCGCGATTCAGGATCACGCGTGACGTTGCCGATAAGTTGAGCGCGGTTGAGGTCCATATGCGGCTATTATGCCGACTTTTCCTCGGAGGTCAAAACCTCAGCTTTCTCTTCGGTTTTTTCGTCTTTTGCCGCAGCTTCTTTGTCGTCACCTTCTTTTTCGGACTTTTCATCCTTCGAAGCCTTGTCGCGACGACGATCGCCACGACCACCCTCGACGACCACTTCCGTGAATTGAACGAGTTCGAACTTCTGATCAGATCCAGCTTCATCGGCGCGCAAGATCAAGTGGCGCAAGATGTCGTTGTTGATGCGAAGGTTGTCTTCGATCGTTGCGAGCGCCGATCCTTCTGCCGTAAACATCGTCATGATGTAGTGACCGTGACGCTGATCATTGATCGGATAAGCCATACGAAGTTTGCCCAAGCGCGTGGTGGTTTGCACCGTTGCTCCGTACTTGGTGATAAGAGCGGAGATCTTGCTCTCGATCGTTCCTGCTTCTTCGTCCGTGAAGGACGTTGGAACGATATAGAGTAGTTCGTAGCGATTTGCCATAGATGGAGAACACGGGCTCTTATTCAGAGCTTCCCCGCTCTTCTTTTTTAGAAGCTGACACGATGGTCAAAACGCGGAGATTGGCCGGTTCGGTTACTGTTTAGTGCGCCTATTTAAGCAAAAAAATCACGAATCGTCAAGACCTAATCAGGTCTCTATTCGCCCAAAAAAGCGGGTTTTTGCGCTCTCGCGAGGGCGTGCTATGGTGATCCCGTCTTGTCTTTCTTCTCCTATGTTTGCCCCACCCATCTTCTTTCTTGCCCAAACAGACCCAGATATCCACCAACTCATCAACCACGAAGCCTCTCGCCAAGCGCACGAGCTGGAGCTTATCGCCTCTGAAAACTATACCTCTCTCGCCGTGATGGAAGCCGTGGGTTCGTGCCTCACGAATAAGTATTCCGAGGGCTATCCCGGAAAACGCTACTACGGCGGAAACGAGGTGATTGACCAAGTTGAGCAGCTCGCCATTGATCGCGCAAAGCGCTTGTTCGGTGCTGAGCACGCGAACGTACAGCCTCATGCCGGAGCGACAGCAAATGCTGCGGCGTATTTTGCTACCTGCAAACCTGGAGACACGGTTCTCGCCATGAACCTCGCCCACGGCGGCCATCTGACCCATGGCTCACGCGTGAATTTTAGCGGAGCCTGGTTCAACATCGTGCCGTATGGTGTGCGCGAAGATACGCATCTTATTGATATGGACGAGGTACGAAAACTCGCCCACGAACACAAGCCGCGTCTGATCATCGCCGGAGGATCCGCGTATCCCCGCACGATCGACTTCAAAGCCTTTGGGGATATCGCTCAAGAAGTCGGCGCCTATCTCATGGTGGACATGGCACATATTGCAGGCTTAGTCGCAACAGGCCTGCATCCATCCCCCTTCCCTTATGCGGATATCGTGACCACGACCACGCATAAAACCTTGCGTGGCCCACGTGGAGGCTGTCTCTTTAGTAAGACGCTTGATCGTCTTGATGTTGGTGGGAAAAAGACGCTCGCGCAAAAAATTGATTCGGCCGTCTTTCCGGGGATGCAAGGCGGCCCTCTCGAACACGTGATCGCAGGCAAAGCCGTCGCTTTTCATGAAGCCGCGCAACCATGGTTCACCACCTACCAACAGCAGGTCCTGAAGAACGCGCAAGTCATGACAAACGCTCTGCGAGAAGCGGGTGGTCGACTGATCTCGCAAGGCACGGATACCCATCTTCTTTTATTGGATGTTACGCCTTGGAACATCACCGGCAAAGAAGCGGAAGCGCGTCTCGCACGCATTGGTATTTGCGTCAACAAAAACATGATCCCGTTCGATACGCGATCACCGATGGATCCATCTGGCATTCGTCTAGGGACTCCCGCGATCACCACACGTGGATGCAGAGAACAAGAAACGGAACAGGTCACACGCATCATTATCGAGTGCCTACAGCAAACAACGGATCTCGATGCATTACGCACACGCGTACAAGAGATCGCGCATGCACATCCCGTATACACACGTGACGTATAACACAGTATTCTTCTTCTGTTGCGGAACATCTTTTTCACAACGCAAAAACACCCTGTAAAATCAGGGGTTTTTTGATGAAAAAAAATTGTTGACATCCATACATATGTGGTATACTTCTTTCGTGATCGATTGCATGGTCGCATGCAACGAACATCGATTCCGTAGCTTAACGGAACGCAGCTCCTTCGCTCTTTCCTATGCCAATGGCAAAAAAGAAGGCGGCTCCAAAAAAAGCAGTTAAGAAGGCAGTGCGCAAAGCAGCTCCAAAAAAGGCTGTTCGCAAGACTGTCAAGAAAGCTGTTGCAAAGAAGCCCGTCGCAAAAAAGAAAGTTGCTGCTCGCAAGCGTTAATCGCTCGCAAGTACAACAAATAAAAAACTTCTCTGAGCCCACGTGGTCAGAGAAGTTTTTTTATAGACATGTATAGCCGGCGATCTGTGTGTAGCTCTTTTAAAAATCCCCTTCAAGACTTTGTTCACGGAGAGCGATCACCTGTCCATCCCGAAGCTCTACATGGAATGGCGTGACACGTTGTTGAAGCTCCGGCCATGATGTGTAGAGCGCTTGAAACTCTCCCCACGAAAGTTCGCGCGTCGCCCCAGGACCATTAAGCAGGGTTACGCGTGCTTGCGGACTTACGCGCAATGTTTCAAGATTCACTGAACGATTACGGAGATAAAATCCCAACGGAAGACACGGCAAGCCAGCAACACACTCACCATCTTCTACCGCTTGCGCGCGAGCCGCCTCACCCGTCAACCATTCCGCCGTATCCATCGTGACTTCTTGTTCACGAACAACACGCACATAACCAAAACGCCCATTGGGATTTACGATCCGTTCTTGCTCTTCTGGACGAGCGTTCGAGGGAGTATCCGCCGGAAGAACAACATTCGATTTCACACTTTCAGGCTCAGGAGAAGAAGAGACGCAACCCGCCCCAACAAGCACCACACTCAGCAACAAGGCTCCACAAGCAAAAGAAGAAGTCATCATACAGAGATACTCTTAGCGTACAAGACGCGCTTTTTTTCGCCAATACAAAACACCCTCGAGGAACATGTCCCGAGGGTGTCGTTGCCGCTTATTTGAGCGTGACTTTTGCTCCAGCTTCTTCGAGTTTCTTTTTGAGATCCTCGGCTTCTGCTTTCATAGCACCTTCTTTGACCATCTTTGGCGCAGCGTCTACCAAGTCCTTTGCTTCTTTCAAGCCAAGACCCGTTACTTCGCGCACCGCCTTGATCACACCGATCTTGTTTGCGCCAGCATCCGTAAGTTCTACGTCAAACGTGGACTTTTCTTCTGCGACTTCAGCACCAGCAACGGCAACAGCAGCAGGAGCAGCAGCAGAAACGCCGAACTTCTCTTCCAACACCTTTACAAGCTCAGCGAGCTCGATCACGGACAACTTTTCAATGGACTCAACGAGGGCCTGGAATTTTGCAGGAACCTCGACGTTCTTCATCTCAGACATACGATAAACGATAAGGGGAATAACAGATTAAGAAGCTTGCTTGGCGCGATGACCATCGAGGACGCGGACGAATCCACTCATCGGGCCATTGAACACACTGAGAAGCTGACCCAGCAATTGCGACTTGGAAGGAAGCTTGGAGAGCGTCTGAACGTACGCCTGATCCACGACTTTTCCTTCGAAGATACCGCCGACCAATTTGATCGTCGTCTTTTTTCCTGCATCACCGATGATTTTGGCAGGGGCCATTTCATCTTCTGCAGAGAACGCGACACCGAGCATTCCTGGCAAGGCGCGCACATTCATCTCATATCCAGCTTCTTTGGCAGCAAGACCCAAAAGCGTCTTTTTTGCCACAATGTAACGCACGTTTGCGCCCGTCAGTTCCTTACGGAGCTGTGTGACGCTTTGCACGTTCATTCCCTGATAGTCAGCGAATACCATCGCTTTTCCAGCAGCGAAAGCGGATTTGAGCGCCGAAAGCGTCTCCTCTTTTTGAGGGCGAGATTTGGCCATAATCCTTAGGAACATTAGCTTGAATAAACTCCCTCTTGCGAGGAATAGAAAACCACAGGACGATCCTGTGGCCTTCCTAAAAAACGGGAGTCTTTTAGAAAAAGCGGCCTCGGCAAGGCGGGTCTCCCCATTTCGTCACAAAGTCTTTAGCGAGATGATATTTGCGAAGCTCGCAAAGATCGCTCGATCAAGACTTTGTGACCTTGCTGTCTCAGGACCTGTAGTTTGAGGGAACTCTACCCTTTTTCTCGAAAACCGTCAAGATTACGCCCGCTTTTCCTCCTCGCTTAAAAAAGACCCCGTGATGACGGACACCGCCCAAAACACGATCGCACCCCAGAACGCAGGCCAAAAACCCGCCACATAGAACCCCGGAACAAAGCGCGAAGCGAGCCAAAACAAGAATCCGTTCACCACAAGAGCAAAGAAGCCTAATGTGAGAAACGAGAATGGAAGCGCTAAAAACTGCAAAATCGGACGAAGAACGGTATTAATCACCGCGATCGCCAACCCTGCAAACAGAGCCGCCATATACCCCGTAACTACAATTCCAGGGACAAGCCACGCCACCACCAGCACCGCCAAGGTATTAAACAAGAGTCGAAGCAAGAGATTCATATAAAAAGAAAGAAGGATAGTTAGAACGCCGCCTCTGTCTCCGACCCCGCGGAAGAAGCCTTAATCTGACGGATCACCTGATCCGCTTCTTGTAGGCGAACTTGTAATGCGGCTGCGAGTTCATGTGCTCGCTTGAATTTTTCTAAGCCAGCATCAATATCGGGCTCGCCTTTTTCAAACCATTGCGCGAGCTCTTCAAGCTCTTTATACGCCGTCGCAACATCAAGGTGTTTTTTTGGGGACATAGAAAAAAGGAAGTTGTTGAGCACGCAGTGGAGCCACTCCTTCAAGCGTTGCACGGACGGTTCCGTCTTGCAAGCGAAGAAGAACGCCCGATCGACCAGTAAGCTCCTCCGCGTGAACAATTGGTCGCTGGGTTTGTTCATCTAGAACGAGGGCATATCCGCGCTTCAACACGCGTTCAGGATCGAGCGCCTGCAAGAGCATCATCCATGCGGTGAGGCGTTCTCTCAGGGTAGCGATCCACGCGTCCGCCCCCCGCTGGATGCGCTCGAGAGACTGTCCCGCTTCTCGTGCTAGCCGTTCTTGCCACCGCCCCATGCTCTGCAAGAGTCGCTCCTGAAGATACACGCCTCGTTGGACGATTTGCGTAAGCGCGTGCATCATCCCCTCTTCGAGCATCTGCACCTCGTACAAGACATCCAATCGATCAGGAACCAATCGTCGAGCGCAGTCCGTTGGCGTCGATCCTCGCACGTCCGCCACCTCTTCGGCGAGCGTGCTATCGCGCTCATGACCAACCCCTACCAACGTCGGAAAGGGACAGGCATAGAGCGCTCGTACGAGTCGTTCATCATTAAACGCCATCAGCTCTTCGAACGACCCTCCTCCACGCGTGACCACCACCGCATCGTACGGATGAGACTGCTTCGTTGCTTGATCTAACGCGAGAATCATCGAGGGCGCGGCCTTATCTCCCTGCACAATCACGGGATACACGTCGATCGACAAGCCTCCCCAACGTTCACCCACGATACGCAAAAAATCCCCATAGGCGGCACTTTCAACCGAAGCGATCAGCGCAATGCGCTGAGGAAAGCGCGGAAGCTTCCGCTTGCGGTCCTCTGCGAATAATCCTTCCGCCTGCAAACGCGCACGCGTTTCTGCGAGCGCTTTTTTTAGCGCCCCTTCTCCAACCAGCTCAAGCGTTTCTACCGAAAACGAAAGCTTGCCGTATTTTTGATAGACACGAGGAATACCGCAAACACGCACCCGCATACCATCTTCCAGGCGAAATGGTAGCTTTGCTGTCACGGTAAAACACGAGATCAGCCCCTCTTCGTCTTTCATGTCAAAATTCACCCATTGCCCTTGCGAAACACGATACCCTGTAATTTCTCCCTCGATGGCCACGGTTTTTGTATCCCAAATCGCGCGAAACGTCTCGTTTAAAAACGTGATGTATTGGGATACAGAAAAAATCATAAGTCGAACGATAGCACACCACGAGACACGTCGTCTTGCAAGCTTAGATCAGAAATGCGCGCAAGCGCCTCCAAACGTTCTTGCTTTGCCACGCCTTCTTCCAGCTCCGGCTGACTCAACGTGATACGCACAGGATGAAGCTCAACGCGCATGGTGCTTTGCGCGATATCCAAACGAAGCGCCAATCCCTGCTTGGTTGGGACAGAAAAATCTTGATCAAACACAAAGTTACCGAGCGACCATGCGATCATCTTCCCCTTATACGTGCTGATACCCTGCACCCAATGCGGATGCCCACCAATCACCACGTCCACCCCCTCATCAATCAACCAGTGCGCGAGCGCAACCTCATTCGCGTGCGGACGATCACGATATTCTGGGCCCCAGTGCACATACGCGATCACGTGATCCGCCTCCTGCTGAGCGAACTGAATCGCTTGTCGAGCTTGCGTTTGATCGAGGGGGTTATCCGTCGTGTTCCATCCAAGAAACGCCAATCGCACCCCCTGAACCGTAGATGTTGCTAGAGCGATAGGCCCATCCTGCACCTGATGACCAAACGTCAAAAATCCCGCTTCACGCAATCGCCGTACAGAATCTTCATACCCAAGCCGACCTTGATCAAGCGCATGATTATTTGCTTGGGAAAACGCGTCAAAGCCTTGGTTTTTTAGCGCTGGCAACACTTCTGGATCGAATAGAAAATCAATGGACTTCTCTGGCGAGCGTCGCTGATCGGTAACCGGTCCTTCAAGATTCCCTATGGTAAAATCAGGCTCTGCAAGCCAACCCTCAGGAAGCTTGAGAAACGGATAGGATCGCGTACCGGCTCGCACCGATCGCAGACGCACGCCTCGATCCAGCATAATATCTCCCACAAACAACAGCTTCGCGGATGATTCTTGTGCGGGTGTATTGGTGCTTGTCGCAGCAGGAACACTCGCCACAGGCGATATTTCTTGCGGTTGTCCAAGAGACTCGTTCTCAGAAGGAGCTTGGATCGTTACCGGTGACGGCGACAACCGAGATTGATGGCGATACACCGCCCATCCTCCACCAGCGACACCTCCAAGCACGATCGCCAGTCCAACCAGCGCCACAAATGGCGGCGTACGCAACGTCATACAGAAGGGGGCTACGGCTGAAGCGTTTCTTCAGCTGTCTTTCCTGGCACGCGAATGTCTACGCGTTGAATCGACGAAAACTGTTGCAGAGTCTTTTCGATTTGAGCGCGAATCGCTCCTACGCGACACGATCCACCACCGTATGATTCAAGTTCGTTACTCAGCACGACCTCTGCCGTTCCGTTCGCGACCGAGAGCGAGACCAAGCGCACCCCCTCAGGAATCACCGACGTTGGCACGGTCGATTCACCAAGGGCCAGCGGTTCTCGCAAGAGCGCAAGAAGCGTTGCTTCTACGGGCAGCGTCGTCGCCGGAATACTGCGCTCTACAGAGACCACGGTACCACAGTCCGTACCCTGTTCAGCCGTTGGCGGAACAAGAAAAATCTTCCGCGAGGCAAGCTTCGTCGGCGCAAAGCGAACAGGAAGCGTTACAACATGAATAGGCTTACCGTCTTTTGCCGAATCTTCGTACATGATGATGGTTCCCGTCGTTGTAGACGGAAGTCGCTCCCAAAACCCCTTAAACGAAAAGGCGCCGACACGACCAACATCGGACGCGTCTGTTGTCGCAAACCCACGCACAAGCACCGTCTTCGTTCCATCTTCTACGCGCCATTGTACGGTATTTTCAAAAGCGATGGCCGTTCCACGAACCTGTACAGGATTATTCACCGTGGCATTGAGTGCCGGCGCATCGATACAAATATAGTTCAGGTCATCACACACCGCCCCTTCAGGCGCTGAACGCACAGGACTGATCGCGATCGGCGGATCTTGCGGACCAGACGGAGGGGTACCTGGATCTGCCGGCTTGCCATCGTTCGGATCTTCAGCGATTGGCGCTGGTTGTTGTGCCGTCGGTGGACGCCCTACCCCCGAGGCAGGCTCTTGATCGCGCAGCGGCGCTAACCCACGCATCACCATGAATAATAGCCCGCCGGCAAAAACGATCAGAAAGAGGAGGCCAAGAAACGGCCGCCAAGGAGAAGACCCGGAAGAAGAGGAGGACATACTTCCTCTATTGTCTCGCGATTCCCCCCTCTTGTGAAGACAAAAAAATAGCGCTTGAATAGCGCGTTTTTTAGGTGAGGCGAGCGAAGCAAAATTACTTCGGCTCAAGAACCAGCATCACTCGTTGACCGTTCGCCACATCTCCCCCGTTCCAATCACGAATGGACGCCAAAAGATTGGCTTCGGTATACAAAAAATCTTTTCCAAAGCGTGTTCCGGGATCATTTGTGATAAACCGCCCATCAGCGAGATACCCCGTTACCACCAACATGTGATACAGCGGCCCACCATTCCGAAAATGCGGATTCGCAAGCGACTTGCCATACGCGGGAAGAATCACCGGACGACCAGCGGCAAGCTCACGTCGAAGATCGTCTCCCGTTTTGACGGAAACCACTCGCCCACCGAGATCTGGCCAATACATCTGCGCGTCTTCTAGCGCCTCTTGCGCCGTAATATCCACGATGGACGCATCACGGCGCGATGCTTGCCATTCAATCAGCGCCAAAAGACGCGCTTTCGCCTCTTCTGGATCTAACCGATCTGGCTGACCGCCTTGATAGTACGCCTGCACCATCAATAACGAAGCTTCTTCGCACGCCTCTTGATACGGCATCGCCCAATCGCCTAAGGGCGCTTGAGAAAGAAAAGGCACCGCCAGACGCCATTCACGCGGAAGCGTATCGGTTGGACGCACGGGAGGAACAACGGGAGCAGCAGACGTCGCTACCGGAGGCACGACAACAGGCGTAACAACGGGCTTGTTCGAAGAAACAGTACTCGACGCTTGAACAAGCGGTTCTTGAACCGGAGCCGTAACCGACTCAGGAATATACTCCTGTGCCTGTGGAAGCGCTACAAGGGCCGCAGGCCTGCTTTGCTTCCAGTACACGACACCTCCAACCGCCGCCGCCAACACAAAAGCGATCGCCACCCCAAGCACGAGCACGTTCTTGTTGTAGACGATCGCCATAGTGGAGAGATCTGAGATTATTCAATCGTCACGTTCACCATGCGAATCTCTTCGTTTGGACGATCCATCTCGTCACGAGGAGCTTGTGCGATAGCGTCAGCCACGTCTTGCCCTTCCACCACTTTTCCAAAAACAGAATACGTTGGTGGGAGTGGGTAGTCCGCAACCATGATAAAAAACTGCGATCCTGCCGTACGTGGAGCCCCCTTGTTCGCCATCGCGATCGTTCCTTTTGGATAGAATGGGGTGTTTTGCGTGATCCCGCTCACCGTCACGCGCCCCGTTGGCAACGTTGTGACAGGATCATCTGGAATCTCATATCCAGGACCGCTAAATCCTGTCCCCGTTGGATCCCCCCCTTGAATCATGAATCCAGGAATCACACGATGAAAAATCGTCCCTTGATAAAATCCTTGCTGAATTAAGTACACAAAGTTTGAAGCGGCGTTTGGACCAGCTTTTGGATCGAGCTGAATCACGATGTCGCCCTTGGTGGTTTGAATACGCACCCGTTTAGCGGTTTGTTCTTCTGGAAGAATACCTGGGAACGCAAGCGTAGCAGACATAGCAGGAGATGAAGACGTCGTTGTCGTAGAAGAAGAATCAGAAGCTGACGGCGTAGGTGTGGACGTTGTAGCCCCGCAACCCGCGCCGAGCAAAGAGAGTCCGGCGAGAATACCCACAAAAAGCGCAAATGAACGCATAGTACCACCCACTCTACCGCCCTACCCACCATCTGTCGAGAGGAGACTCTCGCCCGATGTCCCAAGCTCTTCCCACGGCATCGTGAGTTTTGCATCATACACAGCCTCCCATTCACGCGTGAGCCATCCGCTTCCCGCTAATCGTGCTCGCGCTTTTACCAAGTCCAAGCAATCCGCCTCGATATGCGAGAGCAGATTCTCTCCTTTTTCGTTACGCGCAGAGAGGATGTTTGGTCGAGATTCTCCCGGTAGCCATAAGGCGTGTACCAACACCCCACGGCCATATCCCGCCTGTACACAGGTACGAGCCGCTTGATGCAAAAGCCACGCGCCAAGATTCAATGGATGATCTTTTACGTACCCAACACCCGAAAGATTCGCCGGTAGATGCGAGGAATACGTTCCCAAGCTGGAAGCAAGACCAGACCGTCCAGACCGACGACGAAGCCCCATAGACGCTTCGCCCCCGTGCGGTAACACGCGCACCGTCCAATCTTCGAGCTCGGGAGCGTGCGTGCGAATAAGCGTGAGCATCGTCTCACTTTGCGCTGAATGGTACGCCTGATCGGCGTCCATTCTCAGGAGGATCAAGCGACGCGTATCATCAACCACCACCTCATAATCAGGACCCCAACCGTACGCTTCAGGCGAAGTGCGTCGATACGTCTCGATGCAACGTGTTACAAGCAGGGCGATATGCTGCGCCAAGGAAAGAGTGCTAGGCGTGTCTGCCGTGGCATATCCGCACACCGTCACAGCATCAAAGCTGGCACAGGCAGGCAAGACGTCTTGTGCCACAGGCTCACAGGTAAAAAAGAGATCCGTCGCCAATGCTGGGTCGATGGCAGCAATCACGCGCTTCGCCTCGAGACTCACATCGATATCCGCTTCAGACACGACGTCGCCATCCAAAAAGAGAGACTCTCGCCCACCCGTCACACTCACACGAAGACGCGCCTCTGGATCACGCGCAAGATACGCCTCAACAAAAGCGATCGCGACTCGATCGCAGAGACGATCCGGATGCCCCGGACCAACAAAACGCGCAAGAGGCATAGATCACCAACGTTATACCGAAGAAAGAAAGCTCTTCGGCGGCTGTTTTTTATTCGTAGAAAAAACACCCTGTTTCCACGCCGTAACAGGCTTAGGCGCGCGATTTCCTAGTCGGTCTTGCTCAATCACAGGCTCGTCATCTATCCATCCATCCCCTTCATCAAACGAGCGCTTTTGCGGAATCGCTCCAGAGCGAAAAAACGCCTCACGTAACTCTACACGATCAAAATACCGCGGAGAAAGTTCTTCAATAAATGTACTCGGCTGTTGAAACTGCAACGTGTCGTATCCCAGCGTAAGAGGGTACGTCAAAAACAACTCTCGTCGAGCACGCGTAACTGCCACGTAAAACAACCGACGCTCTTCTTCCATGCCATCTTTTTCCTGCAAGGCACGTCGACTTGGGAAGCTTTGGTCCGCGAGATGCATCACAAAGACCGTGCTCCACTCCAAACCTTTTGCCTGGTGGATCGTCGAGAGCACCACGCGTGGGCGTGTATCCAGCTCTCCACGATCGCCGCGTGTCGCTACCAGTCCGTCGTATAACGCAATATCTCCCAAAAAGAGACTCACGTCTTCGTAGCTTTCGGCAAACAGGGCGAGCTGCTCCAAATCTTCTAAACGTTCGCGCCAGTTTGGATATTCTTGCTCAAGATAGCGCTTATAAAACGAGCTCGCAAAGCGTCGTAAGAGGGTTCCGGGCCACAACTCCTCGAGACCAATATCCTGCACCATCCGTTCGAACTCTTTCCATCCATCACGCGCTTTTCCTTTCCACGCGTACCCAGATCGCAATCCTTCGGTAAATGTTGCACACGAAGCCACCGAACGAGCAAACTGCGCCGCGCCCGTAGCACCAACCCCAGGAAGCGTCTGCAATACCCGCAACCACGCCACTTCATCGCGCACATTGTGACGAATGCGCAAAAAGGCGATCGCGTCCTTGATATGCGCGCGTTCAAAAAACTTTTGTCCACCGCGATATTCGTACGGAAGATCTCGCTTCATGAGCTCGAATTCTAGCGTTTGAGAATGCGCACTGGAACGAAAGAGAACGGCGATATCTGGAAGCGACATCCCTCGCTGAACGCAGAGCTGTATCTGATCGGCGATATACCGCGCTTCTTGCGTTGCTGACTGACACGGAACGAGCTTGGGCTTTTGTCCCGCGCTCCCCATAGCTCGGAGCTCTTTTTCGTACTGATGGACGTTGTGCTTGAGGGACTCATTCGCCACTTCCAGAATCTGCGGCGTCGACCGATAGTTGGTTAAGAGCTTGAATACTCGCGCGTTTTGCCACTCTTTTGGAAACGCCAAGATATGATCCACATTCGCCCCGCGAAAGGCGTAGATAGACTGCGCGTCATCCCCCACCACCAGAACCTGCTTATGCACCTGCGCAAATCCTCGCACGATGCGCGCCTGTAACGCATTCGTATCTTGATACTCGTCTACTAACACATAGCGAAACCGCTGAGCGATGGCGGGACCATGCTGCGAATCTTCGAGAAGCTCAACCATACGCACCAGCAAATCATCAAAATCCATCATGTTCGAACTCTGCTTGCGCTGAGCGTAGACATCCGCCAAACGCTGTATCTGCGGGGCAGCTTCAAAAAAATGGGGATATTTCTCTTTCAAGACGGTCTGAATATCACTCTGTACGTTGCGTGTATACGAAATGACATCATGTACCACCGATGCCGAAGGAAAGCGTTTGTTTTTGGTATCGATGCCTGCCTCTTTTATGAGAGCCTTGATCAGATCCCCGGTATCTTCGCTATCCATGATCGTGAACGAGGGCGTGTATCCAAGATGTTGTGCAAACGAACGCAACACACGGCTCGCAATCGAATGGAACGTCCCTCCCCAGAGTCCACGCGCTTCACCACCTAATAATCCGTTCACGCGTTCAAGCATCTCTTTTGCGGCTTTATTGGTGAACGTTAAGAGCAGCACCGTCGACGGATCTACTCCCTGCTCCAAAAGATACGCCACGCGGTACGTGAGGGTGCGCGTCTTACCAGAACCCGCTCCTGCCAACACCAAACACGCCCCATCTCCGTGCAACACCACATCTAACTGCTCAGGATTGAGCGCCTGTTGATAGTCCAAGGACTTGGTGAATCCCCGCGGAGAAGAGAGCGTGTACTGCGACATGGGCCGAGCGTAGCAAACACGCGAGAAAAAACCTAGGTGGACA
>JAGOUA010000004.1:23395-28776 GCA_018061485.1 Patescibacteria group bacterium | reverse complement strand
TTTATGGTACCATCAACCCATGAACTATCTACTCGCCGTAATCCTTTCCCTCGCTGTTTTTGGCGCTGGTTCCGCCGCCGTGTCTCGCACGCCGGAAAGCCCTCCTACTAACGAGCAACCATCCATCACCGAATCTGCGTCGACAAAGCTCGATTTGAGCAACCGTGGACTTACAGCCATACCCATGGACGTATTCTCGCGTACAGACCTGGTCGAGCTCGATCTTTCGCATAACCGCTTAACCAACGCCCCGCCGTCCCAGATAGGCGCTTTAAAGAAGCTTCGCGCGCTAAACCTGAGTCATAACACCCTCACAGGACTCCCTGCAGAGCTCGGGCAATTGCAAGACCTTGAGATCCTGAACGTTTCCAATAACGGTCTGACGGGGCTACCTATGGAACTCGGCAACCTATCGTCATTACGCGTGCTCGATATACGAGAAAACCCCTTTTCAGCAAGAGACCTCGATGAGATCGCGGCGAAGCTGCCAAATACCACCATTCTTCGCTAACCTATGCTCATGATGAACAGGCGCTGGATACCTCTTAGCCTTCTCGTCCTTGCGTGTGGCATTCTTGTGATGGTCATTTCGCAAAGAAGTTCGCGACGGGATTCTCCTCAACGAGAAGAACCGCTATCCATCACCCAACAATCTCCTCAAAAAGAGGTGATTCTTGAACGATCCGCAGATCCAACGATGCTCTTCGGCTTTATTCGTTCCATGAAGATCGATGGAAATACGGTGTCCATCACGCTCGATGAAGCAGAGTTCATCCAAAACAGAGCATCAAGCCCCACCGAAGACCTCGGGCCTGGATCCGCTGATCTCGCCATGATCGAAGACGGGAAATGCACCGCAGACATAAGCAACGTGAGCTTTGGAGAATGTGCGCCTAATGGGTTCTATGTTCGCAGCAATAGCCCAGCTACCAAAACACTTTCGCTGGACGCGTCCACAAACATCACCGTTCTCGTATCGTCAGAAAACGAGGGGGTTTATCCACAAAGCATTACCCTCCAAGAGCTCCGGCAAGCGTTCTTAAACCCCTCAAGCGAGCAACACACGCTCTACTACGCCCTCGTGGAGGGGCCGTACACCGCGAGCCTTAACAAGAACACGATCGTAGACCTGCGGAGTTTTTATTTGCCGTAAACAAAATTCTATGCCCGAATCCTTCAGGCCAAAGACCGAACAAACAGAACCAGTCCAGCTATCCATCGAGCTTGCGTTTGAAGATCTTGTTCCCGCTACTTTTCGTGCTGACCCATTTCTGTATTTTCAAGAAGAGGGACGTAACGTCAAACAAGGCGATATCCAATACAAGGATGATGGAACGATTCGAGAAGATCCGACAGCCGTCAAAGACTTGCCCAATTGGAAAAGCTCTTCCGGTGAGATCATTGGCGTCGTTGGCAAAAGAGTGAATATCCAAAAGTCTCAAATCGCCAAAACAGGAGACCCCTTCTACGAATACCGCGTCATGCAGTATGTTCGTTCGCTGGGATTACCAGCACCAGCTCCTATCGCAACAGCCTCACAAGGCAACAACCATCTCATTATCATGGAGCGCATTCCTGGTTTTCGTGTGATAAATGATATTGGACAACAGCTTAAGGAGCTTAGGTATACAGACAACGACCTTCATCGCCTCAAGCAAGAGGCAGAACGTCTGATGCGCGAAATCGAAGAGCGCTTTACTCGAGAAGGGATTGAACGCACATGGAAGCTCTCAGATATGGTGGTCGATATAGATCCGCTAACAAAAACCATTCGATCTATGACACCCACAGATTGGGAACGGACGAAGATACGAACCTCAAGAAAATAACCACGCCTCTCTTAGCAAGACGGTTCGCGCGAGATACCATCACCGAAAAGAACGGATAATCCTCATCCCCTCCTCCAACTATTCTCCCTCGTGCTACCATACCCCTACTATGAACGACCTTCCTTCCGTGATGAAGCGGATCAAAGCCGCAAAATCTAAGCGCCAAGACCTCAACCGCCTGGTACGCGACATGCTCGACCAATCCACCAGCTACAAAAAACTCACGGATGAACTCACCGAGCTTCGTGCCAAAAAGAAGCGTATCGAAAACGAGGTGCGTTCAGAATGCGCGAGCGAGCTCCAAGAAGCAGAAAAACTCGCCCAAAGCATCAAAGCTGATACGCAACTTCTCACGGATATCGCCCTCACCAAATTCATGAAAGGCGAGTCTATCGAAGTAGTTGACGAAAACGATACCAAGTACGAACCTGTCTTTAAGGTGAGCTTTAAGAAGGTTTCTTAAGACCTTCGGCCCCGCTTGTTTGTATGTCATTCCACACCCATCTTGCAACAAAGGCCTCTCAAAATACCCATTATCGTGAAGTTTTGTATACGGGCGAGCATTCACAGCTCGTCGTGATGAGTATTCCTGCGGGTGAGGATATCGGCGAAGAAGTGCATGCCGCCACAGAACAAACGCTGTATATTCATGCCGGATCAGGACAAGCGACACTGAACGAAGAGATCTTCTCGCTCAATGCGGGAGACGTTCTCGTTGTAAGCGCAGGTACCAAGCACAATATCCGCAATGTGGGCGACGTGCCACTAAGCATCACGACCGTCTACGCGCCACCGCATCATATTGATGGACGTATTCACGCAACAAAAGCTGACGCTCAAGCCGATCATGCCGACGAGGCCTTCGGCGGTGACGCATCGTAACCCCTCCCTCTCTTTGTATGATTTCACGCTATTCCGCCATTCTTCCCGTCTTGGCCCTTACTCTATCTCTCTCAGTCCCTTCTCTTGCCTACGCCGCACCAGCCGTCATCGATCCGGAACAGGGATCGGTAACACTTCGCACAGGCGCAAGTAACGCGTATGCATTTGACGTGTCATTTGGACGAACTGGGAGCGCTTCGTGGTACATTGTGCAGAATACCTCGCCCGCCCTTGTGTCGCTTCGTGTGTTGAGCGACGGATCTGACGGATCGTATAGTCGCGCCAATCTGCGTCTTGAAGCCTCGCAAGAAGGAACGGGCGTGGTACGTATCGGCGTGATGCACGAAGGCGTTCAACATATCCACGAATGGACCGTGCAGGCGTATGCGCCCTACTTGCGCATCTCTCCAGAAGTATTAAACCGTGGACAAGTAGGCGTCGTCTATCAGCAACAACTCACCCTTACAGGATCCACCTCGCTGCAAAGCACGCGCACGTGGTCGGTGGTGAGTGGCACGCTTCCAGCGGGAGTGAGTCTCAATGCCTCGACAGGCTTGCTTTCTGGCACTCCTACCCAGGCAGGAACGTTTGAATTTACGCTCCAAGGTCGTGAAGTTGGAGGATGGGCACGCGAGAGCCTTCAACACGCCTTTGCGGTACTTATCGACCCCCCACCGGTCCCACCAACGAGCTTTGTCTCGCCTGTAAGCATTACCACGCGAACCAACCCCGTTGAAGGTGTTCGTGGACAGGTATATTCGGCCCAGATCTACCGCGCTTCTGGAGGAACGGGCGCCTTCCGCTGGGATATTGCGAGCGGAGCACTGCCTCGCGGCCTCTCGTTCGGAACAGATGGAATTCTTCAGGGAACACCCCTCGAATCCGGTACATTTTCTGCTGTTCTTCGCGCGCAGGATGCGACACGCGTAGGCGCTGGTATGACGGACACGCTCGCCATCCAGATCGTGGTACGAGAACCAGCTTCCACACCCGTACCAACGCCTGCCCCTACACCGACTCCTACACCCGCCCCTACACCCGCCCCTACACCAACGCCAACCCCTACCCCAACACCAAGCCCAACGGGGCCACAAACCCTCGAAGAGAAGGAGGCTCTTGAAGCCGCGGCTCGAGCCGAGGCGGAGCGTAATGCGCAAAACAGCACCCCTGTTTCAGCCACCGTGGCGCAGAACCTCTTGAATGACGCCCTCGCGTTCGGCGTAAGTTTGAGCGACGCGGATCGTCAACGCCTTGGTCGGTTCATCGAAGATGGCAGCGATGTCGCTACGCGCGCTCTTGGATCCGGAGAGCGTCGCGCTCTCATTCGTGACGCTTTCGATACGATGGGACGAGCACCAACCTCGGTAGATATGGAGCGCTTGGCGAATGGACAAATCCCTCTCACGCGCAATCTCGCTCGAGAACAGGCACAACTTCCGCAAGCCCGCGCAGCTTTCCGCACGATCTACGGACGTGATCCAAACTTCCAAAATCAAGAGGAAAACCTTGCGTGGAACACCCTCATGTACCGTATTCGATTCCCTCGCAATCTTCCCCTTGAACAGCGGGGTATCACGGAGTATCGCCGCATCTTCCGCCGAACGCCAAGCACACCGTTCCATTGGGCCACCGTTCGCCTCCTGGGCTACGTTCGAGGCAATCGCTAGATAGTTCTACACACAAACATCAGTCCTTGATACACCAGCCACTCGCCTTTTGGGCGGATGGCTGGTTTTTGATGGAAAGAGGTTTCTACACCTTCTCAACCGTCAGAACAGAGCGAAAACGTGACAAAAAACCCCTGTTGTGCTATCATGGACTCAAGTGGCAACCCCTTGGTGGTTAGGACTTTCGCCTTCTGCCTGAGTCCTAGTGATATTGTTTTCTGTGCGTGGCACACATATTCAAAAAAACGCCTTTTTTGCCACGATTCAACTCATCTTGTTTTTGTTTTGTTTTCCTCATGTCTTCCTCCTCTCAAAACGGCTTTGCCGACCTCGGACTAGCTCCAAAACTCGTCGATATTCTCGAACGCTTGGACTACCGAACCCCAACCCCTATTCAAGCGCAGGCCATTCCTGTGGTTCTTAAAGGCGAAGATGTTCTTGGTATCGCTCAAACCGGTACCGGAAAAACCTTCGCTTTCGGCCTCCCTGTCTTGCAACACCTCTCCGAAAAAGGTGGCTCCGTGCTGATTCTCGCTCCTACGCGTGAACTCGCTTTGCAGATTCAAGAGTCCCTCATGAAAGTTGGATCCCTGATTCAGCTTCGTACGACACTTCTTATTGGAGGCGCGCCGATGGATCGTCAAATTCGTGAAATTCGCAACAAGCCGCAGGTCATCATCGCTACTCCAGGACGCTTGGTCGATCACTTGGAGCAACGCACCATTTCCCTCAGCGGTATCACGACCCTCATCTTGGATGAGGCGGACCGCATGTTGGATATGGGCTTTCAACCTCAACTCGCGAAGATCATTCAATCCGTTCCAGCCCAACGTCAAACACTCTTGTTCTCGGCAACCATGCCAAGCAACATCTTGAACCTTGCCAAGGCCGCCATGCGCACGCCTGTACACATCGAGATCGCTCGCGCTGGCACCACCGCCGACACGATTCAGCAAGATGCGTACTTTGTTCGTAAAGAGCAAAAACTCCCTCTTTTGCACAC